>CAYWGP010000190.1:0-19191 GCA_964458155.1 uncultured Bacteroides sp. | reverse complement strand
ATTGAAGGTGGAGCCGGATTTATGGGCGCCGTACTTCTGACATTGATCTTTGGTCTGGCCCTATCTTTTGAAAGGGTTATTTACCTGAACCTGGCTTCTACCAATACTGAAAAGCTAATTGGCGAGGTGGAAGATGCCTTGGATAATGGCGGGATTGAAGCTGCCAAAGATGTATGTCGCGATACCCGCGGACCTGTAGCCAGTATTTTCTATCAGGGTCTGGACCGCGCTGATCAGGGAATCGATGTGGTTGAGAAATCAGTCGTGGCCTACGGTAGTGTTCAGATGGGTCTCCTCGAGAAAAATCTCTCCTGGATCTCACTGTTTATTGCCATTGCACCTATGCTTGGTTTCATGGGAACAGTAATTGGTATGATCGATGCATTTGATAAGATTCAGGAGCAGGGAGACATTTCTCCAACAGTTGTGGCCGGTGGTATTAAGATCGCCCTTATTACAACTGTTACCGGTCTTATGGTGGCCATTATCCTCCAGATTTTCTACAATTACCTGGTGTCACAGATTGATGGTATAGTCAATAAGATGGAAGATGCTTCCATCTCGCTTGTAGACATGCTGGTAAAACATAATCTTAAAAAATAAGAAGCTATGGCTTTTTCAAAATTAACAAGAATCATACTTTATGTGGTTGCAGGAATCTCCTTGCTGGTGGTTGCTTTCTTCTACATCGGTCCCAAGACGCTCGATTACGATGCGCTTGAGCTGAGAATAGAAGAGGCGCTCAATCCAGTCGATCTGACTCCCCTTGCTCCAATGCCTGTAATAGATACGACCCTTACGGACTCGCTCGCTATTGCAGAAAATGTAGCAGCTGTAGAGAGAGCAGAGGAGGAGCGTCTTGCCGCAGCAGAAGCGTATGCTAATCAACCGATCCCCAGTATCAAAGAAGTATTAAATGGCTGGGAATATCTGGTTTGGTTCAGGACCGACATAGCTCTTATTTGGGCCTATATCCTTGTGCTTGTCACACTGATTGCCTCTATTGTGTTCCCACTTATTGCTGTTATTTCCCACCCAAAAGCCCTGATGAGGCTGCTGGCGGTACTTGCAGGAGCTGCAATACTGGTAGTGATTTCATACCTGCTGTCGAATGACAAACCCATTGAAATCATTGGTTACACGGGAACCGGAAACAGCGATCCCGGAACTCTGAAGATGATTGATACAGTCCTTTATATAACTTATATACTTTTCGGAATGGCTCTGGGGTCTATTCTATATGCCATTATATCAAGGGCTTTCAAATAAGAATTAATAGAAAAACAAAAACCGATGGCAAGATCAACACCGGAAGTAAATGGAGGATCACTGGCGGATATCGCCTTTCTCCTGTTAATATTCTTCCTGGTTACAACCACCATGGACATTGATACCGGGATCACCAGGTTATTACCTCCTGAGCCCGAAGAGGACCAGATTACCGACGTAAGGGTAAATAAGCGGAATGTACTGGTGGTACTTCTTAACCGAAGCGATCTTCTGATGGTTGGAGGTGAAGTAATGGACAGGCTGGCCTTGAAAGACAAGACCATTGAGTTCTTTACCAATCCTCTGAACAAAGAAGATTTGCCTATCATGGAAGAAACTGAAGTTCAATTTCCTCCGGGTAGCTCATCGCTACTTCCTCCCGATGGGATGTGGAGGGGCAGGGTCTCCAAAGGGGTGATTTCACTTCAAAACGACCGTACTACTACCTATGGAGCATATCTCCAGGTGCAGAACGAGTTGGTTGCTGCTGTAAACACTTTGAGAAACGATTTCTGTAAACTCTATTTCGATAAGGAATATGACGATTTGAATACAGCGAATCCGATTGAAGAGGAGATTCAGACAGGAATCCGGAGGATCTATAAGATGAATATTTCCGAATCTGATCCCAAAAACATAGGAGGGCGTAACTGATGTCAAAATTCAGCAAAAAAAGTGGGAAAGGCCTTCAGGCGATTAACACCTCATCCCTTCCTGACATTGTTTTCATGCTTTTGTTCTTTTTCATGGTGGCGACAACAATGAGGGAAACCGAGGTACAGGTAAAAGTTAAAGTACCTGAAGCTACAGAGGTTAAGAAACTCGAGAAAAAATCTCTGGTTAGTTACATCTATATCGGACGCCCGGTTGCACACGTGGCCAGGATGTATGGAACCGAACCTCTGATTCAGCTGAACGACAAGCTGGTCAGTGATGAGGGGATCCCCTATGAGACGATCCAGGACTTTGTTCTGTTTGAAAGGGAAAAACTTCCCGAATCGGACAAGAACAGGATGACCATGTCACTGCGTATCGACGAGAACATCTCAATGGGAAAGGTGGATGATGTGAAGCAGGCGCTCAGGCGTGCCAAATCGCTTATCATCAACTACTCGGCCCGTAAGGAGTATCGGGAACAGGGAAGACAACGGTAACAGGAATAATCCTAACATACAGAGGGCTCCCATACGGGTAGCCCTCTTTTTTTGTCTGACTCAGCCATATATTATCTCGCAACTTAAAAGACTGTATCCTTAGGGTAGTCCCTTTCAGTTTTCCAGGGGATGCTTAATAAAAAAGACTGGGCAACCCGCGTATGGGTGGAGAAGAAAGAAAGCCTGTATATGGAGTGCTAATCGTAAAGGGCTGCGTAAACCTGGTCGACCATCTCCTGGAAGGTTTCAGGCTGATCAAAGATGGAACGTTTCTTTAAGAAGCGTTCTGTATGGTAAAAGAGCTTGGTTTTATCAAGTCCGGTGTACTTCTGAATGGAACTATCGAAGTAAAGTTCACTGATGTTCTTGTCATAAAGCTTCTTCACCGAGTTCCCCAGACCAAAGAGCAGGTAATACTTGGAGATTGGCTTTGCAGGATTCTCATAATCGCAATAAATCTTATCCACATAAGATCCGTTCTCATAGATCACCACCTCTCTTACAAATCCTTCATAAGAATAAAAGATCCACTCCCCATGACGCTGACGCGTCTTTTTAAAACCCTGGGATTTGATGGTTCCATCATTATAGAATTCCATCTCGGGAACATACATCTTCCCGCTGGGAGCTTTCACTTTGCCCGTGATCAGGGTCCGGGATTCAATTCCGAAATAGCTCAGGTAGGGCATTTCCTGAATTATTTCCTCGGGTCGTGCCGTTTCTTCAGGCTTCTTGAAATTGGCACCCGCAAATACCTCCTCGGAATGCTCAATAAGCAATTCCTGTTCATAAATTCCATCTTCGTAAGCCTTCCTGTCCCTCATCTTTGCAATTAGCAGTCCCATATCGCTGTGCTTACTGCCACTCAGATCTGCCAGTCCCATGGATGTCAGAATTATCTCCTTCTCATTTCTGAAGAGAAATGTATTCAGCTTATCATGGTATAAAATCCGCAGATTTTTGAATTCCTTGAACCAGCGCTGGCCCCTGATCTGGCTACGCTCCTTTCCATACAAGAGGGTAATGCGGACATTCCGCTGATCGGCCTGCTGAAACCTAAGAAGAACACTCTCATGCAATTTCATCATCGGCGCGAAAAAGACAATCTCATTGTTGGCCTCTGATATCAGACGGTCAATCTGGTATGATGTCCCTACAGGTGACAGAAATTCAGCAGCCATAAATCAATCCCTAAAAATTATATCTTTTACTTTCTAACGAAATTATGTAAAAAACAAGCCCCCTTTTTAAGGAAATATTAACAGAGCACTATATTCAAGGGATTTTTTGACCAGCGTATCTGACCTGTGACAAACAGCAAGATTATCAAGCTTTAATGGTGACCTCAGGAGGACTCGAACCCCCACCATGGGAACCGGAATCCCACGTTCTATCCTGTTAAACTATGAGGCCATAATGGACCGCAAAGTTAATATTTTTTCCTAAAGCCCGGCTTTGATTCCATCCCAATCCAGCTCAATGGGCAGAGCAATAAACTCATCGCCTGGTTTGTACAATAAGGCATCCCGGATTCGTGAGCGGAAATTGGGATGGGTGGAGATGATCTCAAATTGATTTAACAATTCATTATCCATCTCTTCCTCCAGCTTTCTGAACAGGGTCGCCAGGGTTCGCGGTTCAATGGAAGAGGCTTCAAGCAGCTTAGCTGCAAAGAGATCGGCTTCTTCCTCCTGCTTCCGGTCAAAACTTGTGGATGTTAGCAGTCCGGTTACCTCCCCGATCACATACTGATCTCCCGATGTAAGTATCTCAATTCCCAGCTCCTTGACAAGCCGGGAAACCACATGGCGTTCCTCCACATGACCCATTTCGTGAGCCATCACCGCTGCAAGCTCCTCCGGGGTATCACAAAATCCAATAAGCCCGGTTGAGATCAGTATGTTTCCTCCAGGCAGGGTAAAAGCATTGATCATTTTACTGTCAAACACCGCAAAGCGGAAAGTATATTCCGTATCCCTCAATCCTTCTGACAGCCGGTCTCCAATTACTCCCACTGCCGAATCGACCCGACTGTTTTCAATATTCCTGAAAAGAGGATTAAGGAGGATCAGATCCAAATAGGCCTCCCCCAGTCTCTCTTCCTTCTGGATGCTTAAGAGCTGTGGATCTTCAGGATAGGAGAATCGCGAAAACACCAGCCATATGAGTCCGAAAACTCCAAGCAGCACAAGCAAGTCCCTGAGTATCCTTCTTTGCATTTCTTATAACTACTAACCCGGAGGCCTGTTCATCAGGCTTGACTGTCCTCTCTCTGGTCTGATCCGATATACCTGATGATAGGCAAGCTTACCGAAAAAGAGGAAATAGTAAAACAAGCCTTTCCTGGCCCTCACAGCTCCCACAATACTGAAAATAAAGTATACAAGGTTGGCTGTGCCAACCATCACCAGGTATCCCCAGTAGAGTCCTGTAAAATCAAGGTCCCTCACAAAATTAACAATGGTCCATGCCACAAGCCCGGAATTCAGAAGAGTAACAGGAATCTGGGAATAAAGCGACTGCAGGGTATGAAACTGAACGAATCTGCCCTTATCACGGTTCACATAGTAATAAACGATGGCAGCCACCAGGTTTAAGATGGGGAGCGGAAGCCCCATGGCTGCAGTTGCAAACATCATAAAGTACGCACCCATGGCATCTTCCTTGACTCTGGTTTCGATCTGATCGGGCTGTGGCAGGGGATGATAGTCCATGTTTTTTAGCGCTTACATTTCAAGCTTGCTAAACCTCATCGGGCAATTCATCGCCCGTGAAAGGTGGATAAGTATCGGTCATATACATCATATACAGAGCCACTCTCAACTGCCAGCGGATCTGTCCTGTGACCCAATCAAACATGTAATCGGGATACTTGCCGGTAAACAAGACTACCCACCATGCCAGGAAGATAAGAATACCTACAAAAATAGCCCTGAAATAGAGGATAAACATATGAGGCAGGTACACATAAAAGATGCCGAAGAAGAGCCTCAGCAATACCAGCCCCCTGCTAACTTTTTCAGGATAGGGGATGTCCAGGTCGGTGTATTCATCGGTGGATTTTATCCCGAACGCAGGGTAACCATCCGATACATTTAACAACCTGGCACTCAGACGAAGGCTCCATTTCAAGAGTCCCACCTGAAATTCGAACATACTCTGCGGATAACGCCCTGTAAACAGAATGACCCAGAAGGCCGCAAATTGAAGAATTGCTCCCCATAATCCTACAAAGAGTAATAGGAAATAATGTGGAATAAGAATGTAAATCCAGCCAAAAAAGGTTCTGAGCAAAAGCTCTACTCTTGAATAACTCTCCTGATGTTTAATGCTTAATTTCATATGCACATATTTTATTTACATTCAAATTCGTTAAAATTCTCCTATATGTCAACTCTTTCTTGTTAAAATAAAGCAAAAATAGGCTAATTTCGCACCCTGAAACAGAAGCGGAAAGAATGGATTACAGGTTTAAAGAAATTGAAAAACGGTGGCAGGACTACTGGGAAAAGAATCATACCTTCAAAACAGAGGATGATTTCTCAAAGCCAAAGTTTTATATACTGGATATGTTTCCTTACCCCTCGGGTTCAGGATTGCATGTTGGTCACCCCGAAGGATATACAGCTACAGATATTGTTGCCCGGTATAAAAGGATGAATGGCTTTAATGTGCTTCATCCAATGGGATGGGACGCATTTGGCCTGCCAGCCGAACAATACGCCATCGAAACCGGTACCCATCCATCCATTACAACCCAGAATAACTGTGATAACTTCCGCAGGCAGATAAAATCCCTGGGACTGGGATATGATTGGGACCGTGAAATCAATACTACTGATCCCAACTACTTTAAATGGACCCAGTGGATCTTTATTCGTCTTTACAATACCTGGTTCGATGAGGAGCTTCAAAAAGGGCGCCCCATTGAAGAGCTTGAAATCCCTGCGGACATTATAGCAGGAGGAGACAGGGCCGTAAAGGAATTCATAGAAGAAAAAAGGATTGCTTACTATGACGACGCGCAGGTTTGGTGGTGCCCCTATTGCAGGATTGTCTGTGCCAACGAAGAAGTGCTTAACGATGGCACACATGAGAAATGTGGGAATCTGGTGGAAAGAAAGAACCTGAAGCAGTGGATGCTGCGGATTCCCCTCTATGCTGAAAGACTTCTGAATGGGCTTGAAAGTGTTGACTGGCCCGAAGGTGTCAAAGATATGCAGCGCAACTGGATCGGCCGCTCAACCGGAGCCGAGGTGGATTTCCAGGTGGATGGCACAGATGCTTCACTTCGGGTATTCACCACCCGTCCCGATACCCTTTTTGGTGCCACCTACATGGTAGTTGCCCCCGAGTATCCACTTTTAATGGATTTTACAAGCGCGGAACAAAAACCGAAGGTAGAGAACTATGTACGCCAGGCCGAACTGAAGTCGGAGCTGGACCGCTCCGACCTGAGCCGGGAAAAAAGCGGTGTCTTTACTGGTTCCTATGCCATCAATCCGGTAAACAACAAGAAAATTCCCATCTGGGTTGCCGACTACGTATTAATGGGTTACGGAACAGGGGCCATCATGTCTGTGCCCTGTCACGATACCCGCGACTTCGAATTTGCCTCAACTTTTGGGCTTTCCATCCCCTGTATCCTTGATCCGGATACAGACGATAAGGCTTTACGCGATGAAGTACTGAAGGGCCAGGCATGCTGGACCGGCGATGGCAAATACATCAACTCTGCCTCGGAAGAGACCGGATTGGATATAAACGGACTTACAAAAGAGGAAGGTATTGCTCGCACCATTGAGTGGCTGCAGCAGAATGAGCTGGGAGAAGAGGCCATTAACTACAAGATCAGGGACTGGCTCTTTAGCCGCCAGCGCTACTGGGGAGAACCCTTTCCTGTGATTCACTGGGAAGATGGCGAAATAAGCATACTGGAGGATTCCCAATTGCCACTCCAGCTTCCCGAACTGGAAAAATATAAACCGGGAAGCAATGGTGAATCACCTCTGGCCAACGCATCTGAATGGCTCCACGTAAGCGATCCAAAAGGCCGCAAGGGCAGGCGCGAAACCAATACCATGCCCCAGTGGGCCGGATCCTGCTGGTATTACCTCAGGTATATTGATCCCAAAAATGAAGAGGAGCCTTTCTCCAAAGCCAAGGAGAATTACTGGCTTCCGGTGGATCTCTATGTGGGTGGAGCCGAACATGCGGTACTTCATCTGCTCTACAGTCGTTTCTGGCACAAAGTGCTTTTCGACCTTGGCATTGTCTCCACCGACGAGCCCTATTCCAAGCTTTTTAACCAGGGAATGATTCTTGCCTTCGCCTATGAAACTTTAGCCGGAGCCAAGGTCCCCAGCGACCTGGTCGAGGAGAAAGCAGGATCCTATTACCACACAGAAACGGGTGAAGAACTTACCCAGATTGTAGCCAAAATGTCCAAATCTTTGAAAAATGTGATTAACCCGGACGATGTGGTGGGTGCATACGGTGCCGATGCACTGCGGCTCTATGAAATGTTCCTGGGTCCTCTCGATGCAGTAAAACCATGGGTGGAGAACGGAGTCAAGGGCGTTTATAACTTCCTGAACCGCGTTTACAGGTTCTTTGCAGATCCCTCCCACTACCATGAGGGTGATGAGGATCCGGAGATTCTGAAGTCCCTTCATGCCACCATTAAAAAGGTTGGGAGCGACGTGGAGGCCCTCCATTTTAATACGGCTATCTCGCAGATGATGATCTTCACCAATCTTGCCATAAAAAAGGGGAAAGTGACCCGCCCAAGTGCTGAAGCTTTTATCAGGGTGCTTGGGCCCTTTGCTCCACACCTGGCCGAGGAGATATGGAGCATACTGGGGAATAAAGACACGATAGCTAAAGCACCATGGCCCCGCTTTGATGAATCCTTGCTCATGGAGGACTCCCACGAATATCCTGTCATGATAAACGGGAAGCTAAGGTTTAAAATTGAACTGCCCATGAACATCGAAGAGGAAGCCATCAGGGAGCAGGTCCTGGCACATGAAACCGCCCAAAAATGGACCGAAGGGAAGAGTCCCAAACGATTTATCCACGTTCCTGAAAAGATAATCAATATCGTAGTATGATTTTAGGCCGGGGAAATCATATCACGGGGCTGTTACTTATTACCGGGCTTATCGGGCTAGGCCTTGTACTGAACGCCTGCAAATCAACACCCACACAGGCAGCGGCTTCCTCTCCTGTGGAATCCAGTGAACAGGATACCTTGGTTCCTGCAAGAGATGCATATGGCATCCCCCTGGATCTATACCGGGTCGAGGAGGGAATAGTCCGTCGTAATCAGACCCTTTCAGACCTCCTGCATCCCTTTGGTCTGAGCATGCAGGAGATCTACAAGATCTCCCTTCTTCCCGACAGCCTGATTGATGAGCGCAAAATAAAGCAGGGGAACCGCTACATGTTTTATTCCCTTGTGGATACACTTTCGGATCAGCCATTACATTCTGAAACTATTTTTATCTATGAAAAGGATGCCCTCAATTTTGTGGCTGTAGGCATAGAGCCCGATTCCATTTGGGCAAGGAATGGGCAAAAGGCTCTTGACACAAGACTGCAGCTAGCCTCCGGAACCATCGAAACATCTCTGTGGGAATCCATGATGGCATCTGATATCAATCCTATGCTGGCAATAGAATTAAGCGAGATATTTGCATGGACCATCGACTTTTTCGGAATACAAGCGGGCGACCGGTATAAGGTAATCTATGAAGAATCCTTTGTGGATTCCTCCTCCCTGGGGATCGACAAGATCCTGGGAGCCTGGATATACCATAATGAGCACGATTTCTGGGCAATTCCATTTATACAGGACAGTGTCAGGAGTTTCTTCGATGAAGAAGGAAACAGCCTTCGCAAAGCCTTTTTAAAGGCCCCCCTGAGGTTTTCAAGGATAAGTTCCGGGTTTTCCAATTCCAGGTACCACCCTGTATTAAAAATCAGGCGTCCACACCATGGTGTTGATTATGCTGCACCAGCGGGAACCCCGGTACAAACGGTAGGTGACGGGGTCATTACAAGGGTGGGCTATCAGAGAGGTGGTGGCGGCAACTATGTGAAAATCAAACATAACAGTGTCTATTCCACCACCTACATGCACCTGAGTGGTTTTGGGAAAGGAGTAAAACGGGGCGTTTATGTAAAACAGGGAGATGTTATCGGTTATGTTGGAAGCACCGGACTTTCAACCGGTCCGCATCTCGATTTCAGATTCTATAAGAATGGCAGTGCTGTCAACCCATTAAAGGTTGAAGCTCCTCCGGTGGAACCCGTGCATGATTCAAACCGAAATGCCTATGGAATTATCCGGATCTATACCATGAGCTGGTTAAAGCTTCTTCAATAAACTTTCAATCACCGTGGGGAAGTGAGCGTATTCCAACTCATGAATCTTCTTTGCAAGGGAGTCTGGTGTTTCCCCTGGCTCTATTTCGCACCTGGCCTGAAAGATGATATCCCCTTCATCATAGTCCTGGTTTACATGGTGAATGGTAATGCCCGATTCTGCTTCACCCGCATCAATCACAGCAATGTGTACACGACTTCCGTACATTCCCTTTCCACCATATTTGGGAAGTAGTGCCGGATGGATGTTAACTATCTTATTTTCATAGGGTTTGAGTAAATAATCCGGCACAAGCCATAGAAAACCAGCCAGAATGATGTAATCAATATCCCGTTCTAAAAGCAAATTAAGCACTTCATGAGAACTGTAAAACTGCTCCCTGGAAAATACAAATGTTTCAACTCCAAGTGATTTGGCCCGGTCAAGCACTCCTGCATCCGGACGGTTGCTGAGTACGATCCGAACCTCACCAAATTGACTCGTTCGAAAAAATCGGATCAAATTTGCAGTGTTTGTCCCTGATCCGGAGGCAAATATGGCGATGTTCTTCATTTTTTTTTGAAAATAGTCGAATTTTGCATTTCTTTGCAGCGTTAAAAATAACCAATATTATTAATTTAAATTTATAGTCATGTCTGACATTTCATCAAGAGTAAAAGCTATCATCGTAGACAAATTAGGTGTTGATGAGAATGAAGTAACTGTAGAAGCCAGTTTCACCAATGACCTGGGAGCTGATTCTCTTGACACAGTTGAACTGATCATGGAATTCGAAAAAGAATTCAACATGGGTATTCCCGATGACCAGGCTGAAAGCATTTCCACTGTTGGAGACGCGATCAAATATATTGAAGAGAACGCAGAATAAGCATTAGCTTATCGTCCAAACACATATTGGTATGAGACGGGTTGTAGTTACAGGATTGGGGGCTTTCACCCCCTTGGGACACAATTTACAAGACACATGGAAGGCTCTTGTGAACGGAGAAAGTGGTGCTGAGCCGATCACCCATTTCGATGCCGAAAAGTTTAAGACGAAATTTGCCTGTGAGGTTAAAAATTATAACCCACTAGATTTTTTTGACAGGAAAGAGGCCCGTAAACTGGACCCCTATGCCCAATATGCCATGATCGCTGCCCATGAGGCTTACCTTGATGCCGGGCTTGATTCTGCAAGCCATGATAAAGATCGTGCGGGCGTTATCTGGGCGTCAGGTATCGGTGGTATTGAAACCTTCGCTAAAGAGATAGAGGACTACGTGTCGGGTGACGGAACTCCCAGGTTCAGCCCTTTCTTTATTCCTAAAATGATTTCCGATATAGCGGCAGGGCACCTCTCCATGAAATATGGGTACCGTGGTCCCAATTATGCTACTGTATCGGCCTGTGCATCCTCCACCAACGCCATTATAGACGCCTTTAACCTGATCCGTTTAGACATGGCCGACCTTTTTATCACCGGAGGGTCGGAGGCTTCTGTAAATGTACCCGGTGTGGGAGGTTTTAATTCCATGCAGGCACTCTCCACCAACAATGAGAATTATAAGAAAGCATCACGGCCTTTCGATGCTAACCGCGATGGATTTGTGATTGGTGAAGGTGGAGCAGGCATTATCCTCGAGGAATTGGAACACGCCAAAAAGAGGGGAGCCAAAATCTATGCTGAATTAATTGGTGGAGGCTTGTCGGCCGATGCTTATCATCTGACGGCTCCGCATCCCGAAGGAGAGGGAGCCAGGCTGGTGATGACCAATGCCCTTAGGGATGCAAAAATAGCTCCTGAAGAAGTGGATTATGTCAATGTACATGGTACCTCTACTCCGCTGGGTGACATCTCTGAGATCAAAGCTATCAAAAGAGTCTTTGGTGATCATGCCTACAAACTTAACATCAGCTCCACCAAATCAATGACCGGTCACCTTCTGGGTGCTGCCGGAGCCATCGAATCCATTGCAGTAATTATGTCGATTGTAGACGGTATTGTACCCCCTACCATCAACCTGGAGACACTTGACCCGGAAATTGATCCCAAACTGAACCTGACCGCTAACAAGGCGCAGAAAAGAGACGTAAATGTGGGAATGAGTAACACCTTTGGTTTTGGAGGACATAACACCTCCTCTGTTTTCAGGAAATTTAAGGATTAGTCCATTGAAGAACCGTGGATTCTACTTGGATCTGGTTCACTTGCTGGGATTTCTGCCCCGCAGCGCCTCGCTGTACAGATTGGCTTTTATACCCAAATCGGCTCAACAAAAAAATCCATCAGGAAATCACCTCAATAATGAGCGCCTGGAATACCTGGGCGATGCCATTCTGAGTGCTATTGTGGCGAATCACCTGTTTAAGCTCTATCCCGAAGGTGACGAAGGTTTTATGACCAAATTGCGGGCACGCATCGTCAAACGAAAATATCTGGATTACCTGGCCACAGAAATCGGGATTCCGGACATGATCAAGTCCGAGATTAGCACAGGCACCAAATCAAAACACATTTATGGGAATGCCCTGGAAGCACTTATAGGAGCCATATACATTGACCGGGGCTATGGGGCGGCCAGAAAGTTCTTCGAAAGAAAGATTCTGAAAGAACACATCGACCTGGTCCAGTTAGCCAGGAAGGATCCTGACTATAAAAGCAGGATCATTGAATGGACACAAAAAAACAGGGTGGAGATTACCTTTGAAAGCAAAGAAGAGCACCTGACGGGCATCAAATCACCCTCCTTTGTCTCCAATATCCTGCTAAATGGGGAGAAGAAAGGCACCGGAAGAGGGGATTCAAAAAAAGAGGCAGAGCAGCAGGCGTCCAGAGCGGCACTTAAAAGCATTCAAAACACCTAAGATGGGAGTAAAAAAACATAAGCTCGAACTGGCCATTGATGAGGATTTTTGTCTGCTGGGTGTAGTTACAGATGAACCGGACTATAAGCTATGCTGGAGGATAAACAAAGCCTTTGGTATGAACTTAGAAAAGCAGGAAGAGCTTCAATTATATCACCGCAAACGAGATGTTGAGCAGGTTTTTTCCCTCTACCACTACCATGACAACGAATCATTGATCACTTACAGGATCATTAAGAACATAAGCGAAGAAGGCTACTTCCAGGAGGAATTAAAGAATATAGACTACCTGATACATATCCAGGGTGAAATCAATACCAACAGGATAAGTGGATTTATGCGCTCGGTTGGCGCTCTGGAGACAGTTAGAATGTGCGTTCCCTGCGACCTGAGCCGGATTAAAAACAAAGAGAGGTTACTGCTCTGGTAGTCAGAACAACCACCTGATAAGTGGATAGATTACAGAATAAACAGGTAGCTCCTGGTAGTTTTGATAACCCTCCCTGTACAATGAATCCAATATGGTCCCCTGCTTTAATACCGGTCTGAACATATGACGATAGAAGGGAAGAAAACCCATCAACAGATCAAAAATCATATCGAGCAGGAAGAGCAAACCGGCCACCACCAGGTATACATACCCGGAGACGTGGATATCAAGCCCGGGGCCCGTGCTGGAAATCAAAGCAAGACAAACCAGCCAGATTATGGTTTTTAAAATCAGTCCGGGTGTCAGCAGATAACTTACCTTTGAACGCACCCTGGCCAGCTTTAGAAGCAGTGTTGAAATAATCCCACCGGCAAAAAGTCCGGCAATAAACCTCCACAAAATACTCTCAAGGGGGAAGAAAATCAGGAAAGCCACAATGGATAATAACTTGATAAGAGACACCAGCCTGTGATAATAGACTGCCCTGCTGCTTCGGGGAACCACCACCCTTTTACGCTTATTCTTATAGCGTGCACTGTGATCCAGTGCCCCGTGGGTCCGAATTTCAATATCAACAGTCTTTAACAACTCAATTTTATATGCTTTGCCATCGGCCATGGCACTCCGGCAATAACAGCATCTGTCTTTGCTGGGCTTTCCCGGTATGAGCCTGAAAAAAGCAATAAGTTCTTTCGCAGAGATATTCAGTTTACCCAGATGAAACCATTGCTTTCTTTTCTGGTAGATATAGACCAGGAGAACCAGACCCATGATTATAAAAATGGAGGTACCCGCCAGGCTTGCCGCTTCTCCAAAAATAGCCAGCAATACAGGTAATATTACTGCTGTCATTGCAAAGAGAAGGAGAATCCCGTTTCCGGCATATTTCAGAAGCAGAATGGGATCGTGCCACTCCGGCCTTTTAAAATACTCATCCTGTTGCTTCTTTTTCTCCCTCTGGGCCCTGGCCCGCTGCTGCATTTTTTCCCGCTCTCGCCGATAGACCTCACTGGCAACTCTATCCTCATAGGAAGTGGCATCGTTTAATCCTGCATCCGGATATTCCAGCAGATAATTATAGGCCTCAGTAATTTCCTGGAATATCCTCGCAGCATCAGCAGAGGAATTACGATCAGGATGGTACTTGAATGCCAGTTCTCGGTAAGCACTCTTGATTTGTTTTTTTGTAGCTCCCGGGGCTAATCCAAGTATGCTGTAGTGGTTCTTCTGAGGCAAGAGGGTGCTTTTTATGCAAGTTATTCATTCCCTTTTTAGCAACAAAAAAAAGCTGCTCGCCGGGAGGACGAGCAGCTTTACCAATAAACCCTAAAACTAAACCAATTTGCCTGCTAAAGCATCTTAAACTACTTGTATTACTTATGCTATTTCTTTTTCTCTTTTTTAATCATTTTAACTTCCACCTCAACATCTTCGTCATGATCTTCATCATGATCCGCATCATGCTCTGTATCACAGTCTCCGCTCTTTTTGATGACGATCACCTGCACATTTTCTCCATCGCCCTCCTCTTCCATGATCTTCATAACCTTTACTTTTACCTCATCATCTCCTTCTACAACGGTCCAGTTTCCCTCTTCATCACCTGAAACCACAACTTTAAGCTCCTTCTCCCTAACAATATCACCGCCTACATGATCTTCATCAACCAGGATATCAAAGGTGTTTCCATCATCACTCTTCATTACAATTACCTTTTTACCATGGGCGTGCAGGTCTTCCCCCTCCGAAACCCACACAAGTGAGTCTCCGCTGTGTTCTTTAATTTTTGTAACATCACCATCCTCAGAGATAAATACCATCGCCTTGGAGTGACCGCTTCCGCCATGGGCGCTGGAAATATTATAATGGACATTCTCCATATGATCGTCATCTCCACTCAGTACTTCCATCATCATCATGGCATGCCTGGCTTCAGAAGCATCATCAAACTGATAGGTGGTATCCTGAATGACCTTTCCGTCTTTTTTTACCTTGATACTAACATCCACCTTATCCTGAGCCAGCAGTCCGGCAGACAGAATAAATACGGCAGCAATGCTCAGGGTCAGAAAGAGTATATTTTTTTTCATGCTTCTTTGCGTTTATGGTTGATACAAATCTATTTCGGAATATCGTTAGATAGATTTAAAGGAAGTTAAAGAATGTTAAAACACTCTGAATGAACCGATGAGGACAGCTATCTTTGGTCCATGAGTCGAACAGTTCTATGGATTGTATCTGTGTTTCTTGCACTGGCTATGGTGGCAATGATCCTGGTACAGGTTTACTGGATCAGGCGCTCCCTGGAGTCGGAACAGCATCAACTTGGACTGGTAGTTAATGACGTACTCTCAGATATTTCCAACGAGCTGGTGCAGAATGAAACAGTGATCTCCATCCTTGACGAAATCCAACCACCGGTTATACAATACCAGAGCCAGGCTGTGTGGAACTTTCGTATCGATTCCCGCAGCTCCTACGACCGGAGCAACAGAAGTGTTAATATCGCTGTAGAATCAGCCGATATGAGTGAATTAAGTGAAGAAGAAACAGCTATTTTCACATACACAGCACCCGACCGGTCTCTGCAAAACCAGAAGGTGGCCATGATCAATGACTCCCTCCTGGTGATTGTGGGCGAGGATCCCTCCTTAAGAGATACCATTCTTGTTTCTGCGATGCATCCCGACCTGGTCAGAAGGGAGCTGAGAAAACAGGTGGTAAAGCAGGAATATTTCGTAGATCATATAGTCAGGAAAATGCTGATGGAGGAAGGAGAGGTGCTGGAAAATATCTCTGGAAACATGATTGAAGCCTCTCTCTCGGAAAAACTCTTATCCCGCGGGGTTGAATACCCTTTCGAATATGCAGTTTATGAGATGGGTCGCAAACCCTATTTCAGTTCTCCCAACTTTAATGAATACGAGCATAGCCGGTATTTCAGAAGACCGCTGTTTCCAAGCAGTGTATTTAACCGTTCCACCTATATCAGCGTTTATTTTCCAGAAGAGAAACAACTGCTTCGGCAGACAATGGGGATCATGGGTGCTTCGTCCCTGACGATCACCATCTTTATTATTGTCATGTTCAGCCTGACCCTGTATATCATGTTTAAGCAGAAGCGCCTTTCCGAAATGAAGAACGATTTTGTGAACAACATGACCCATGAACTAAAAACCCCCATTTCGACCATTAGCCTGGCTTCCCAAATGCTCAACGACAGGTCCATCCCCGATGAACAAAAAAACCTGGGGCACATATCCAGGATTATTCAGACAGAGAGCAAGCAGCTGGGTTACCAGGTGGAGCGGGTACTGCAGATGGCCATTTTTGACCATGGCGAGCTGAAGCTAAAACACACAGAAGTGGATATGCACGACATTATTGAAACCGTGGCGCAGAATTTTATTTTGCAGATGGACAAACGGGGCGGTAAACTGGAATTTCACCCGGAGGCTGATCAAACCCTTGTAAAAGGGGACCTGATGCACCTCACCAATGTGGTATCCAACCTGATGGAGAATGCCATGAAATATACAAACCGAAATCCCGAGATCGCCATCTCCACCTCAAATGAAAATAACACAATTGTTATTTCGGTTATCGATAATGGCATCGGTATAGGCAAGGAGGATCAGAAACGCATCTTCGATAAGTTTTACCGGGTACCCACCGGGAATGTCCATAATGTAAAAGGGTTCGGGCTGGGTCTTAGCTATGTCAAACTAATTGTAGAGGAACATGGCGGGAATATTAAAATAAAAAGCGAATCCAATAAAGGTTCCCGGTTCGATATTCAATTACCTTTAGAGGAGCAATCATAAGTGAAAAAGCAATGAATGAGATAAAGAGCCGGATTTTGCTGGCAGAAGATGACGAAAACCTGGGATCCCTGCTTCAGGAATACCTCCAGGCAAAGAATTATGAAGCTGACTGGGTTACCAACGGTGAGAAGGCTTTTCGGCATTTTGAACAATTCCATTACGACCTCTGCCTGCTGGATGTTATGATGCCAATCAAAGACGGATTTACCCTGGCTTCCGAAATAAGGATACTAAACAACAGTATTCCTATAATTTTCCTGACTGCCAAGTCCATGAAGGAGGATGTGCTGGAAGGCTTCTCTCTGGGAGCCGACGATTATATTACCAAGCCTTTCAGCATGGAAGAGCTTCTGTTCAGGATTGAGGCCATCCTCCGCCGCACTAAGGGAAACCGAGGCATTGATAAAGAGAACTGGGAAATTGGATCATTTTCATTTGACGTGAATAAACAACTGCTCACGGGCAAAGGAACGGAACAAAAACTGACGACCAAGGAGTCTGAACTACTGAAACTTCTTTGCAATAACATTAACCAGGTTCTGGAGCGGAACTTCGCCCTGAAAGCCATCTGGATCGACGACAATTACTTCAATGCCAGAAGCATGGATGTCTATATTACCAAGCTTCGAAAGTACCTGAAAGAGGATCCCGGCGTGCAGATTATCAATGTGCACGGGAAAGGGTATAAACTGGTAGTGGACGAGGACTAAGCAAACAGATTGATTTAATCAAGTTTGAGTACCGCCAGGAATGCCGATTGGGGGACTTCAATATTCCCCACCTGACGCATTCTCTTCTTTCCTTTCTTCTGCTTTTCCAGGAGCTTCCTTTTCCGGGTAATATCACCGCCATAACATTTGGCAGTTACATCTTTCCGGACAGCCTTAACGGTCTCCCTGGCGATCACTTTGGCACCAATAGCTGCCTGAATGGCTACTTCGTATTGCTGGCGTGGAATCAGTTCCTTAAGCTTGACGCACATCCTTCTACCGAAGTCATAGGCATTATCGCGGTGAATCAGCGTGGAAAGGGCATCTACCATCTCCCCGTTCAACAGGATATCCAGCTTCACCAGGTCGGCCTTCTGATATCCATGGGGGTGATAGTCGAAGGAGGCGTAGCCCTTGGAGATACTCTTCAATCTGTCGTAGAAATCAAAGACAATCTCTGCCAGGGGCATTTCAAAGGTGAGCTCCACCCTGTTACTGGTCAGATAGACCTGGTTCTTTAAAGTTCCCCGCTTATCAAGACAGAGATTCATAACTGAGCCCACATACTCGGCCTGTGAGATCACCTGTGCAATGATATAGGGTTCCTCGATATGATCGATGGCTGTTTGGGCAGGTAATCCCGATGGATTGTGAACCTCAACAAGATCTCCCTTGGTACTAATTACATTGAAACTTACGTTGGGTACAGTGGTGATCACATCCATGTCAAACTCCCTGTCGAGTCGTTCCTGAATAATCTCCATATGCAGGAGTCCAAGAAATCCACAACGGAATCCAAAACCAAGTGCAGCCGAAGATTCCGGAATAAAGGTGAGGGATGCATCATTTAACTGCAGTTTTTCAATGGATGCCCTCAGGTCCTCATAATCGTCGGCATCCACAGGGTAAATTCCTGCAAATACCATGGGTTTTACATCTTCGAAGCCTGCTACTTTTTCATCGCAGGGATGATCTACATGGGTAATGGTATCGCCAACCTTCACCTCCGTGGAGGTTTTGATCCCCGATATTATATAACCTACATCTCCTGCTGATAATACGGGCCGGGGTTCAGGACCAAGCTTCAGCACTCCAATTTCATCGGCATCATACTCCTTCCCTGTGGCCACAAACTTCACCATATCTCCCTTTTTGATGGTGCCATTCAAAATCCGGAAATATGCAAAGATTCCGCGGTAGGAGTTGTAAACTGAATCAAATATCAAAGCCTGTAAAGGAGCCTCCGGATCGCCAACCGGGGCAGGAATTTTCTCAACAATGGCTTCAAGGATCGTTTCCACGCCATGTCCGGTCTTCCCGCTGGCTTCAATAATCTCATCCCTGTCACATCCAATCAGATCCTCTATCTGATCTTTTACATCTTCAGGCATGGCACTCTCCATATCCATCTTGTTCAAGACAGGAATAATCTCCAGATCCTGATCAATGGCCTGGTAGAGCACGGAAATGGTCTGAGCCTGTATTCCCTGAGTGGCATCTACAATCAGCAGTGCTCCTTCACAGGCAGCAATGGAGCGACTTACCTCATAGGAAAAATCCACGTGTCCGG
>CAYWGP010000189.1:0-38759 GCA_964458155.1 uncultured Bacteroides sp. | reverse complement strand
ACCTGGAGAAAGAAAGATCTGGACTATGTACAGAGCCAGACCTTTCACGATCTTTTAAAGGCAAATGAGATTCAGCTGGTCACCTGGAAGGAGATCGGTGAGCTGAACTAAGGCTCAGGGAGCCTTAATTACGCTGAGTCGGATAATTGGTTTCGGGAATGCCATCTTTCAATGCCACGGCATGATACATCACTGCAAAAGCAGCAGAGATCCACATCACCGAAATAAAAACCCCGACAAAAAAGCATACAAGACCAACGATTACAATCGGTACGGCCAACAGGCCCATGAGGAAGATCTGCATTCCGTATCCCCTGGTCATGTCCCAGCTAACTCGTAAAGCATCCATCACATCCATTTCGCGATCCACCACCAGGTAGGGGACAAAGGCCAGTCGACAGGCAAAGATGATTCCGGGAACAATAAGCATGACAACGCCCAAACCCACAATAATACTTACCACGATATTGGCAATAACAGCATTCCAGTAATTTCGCTGAAATACAACAAAGATATCTCTTACCTCAATCCGTTCACTCCGGACTGCTTTCAGAAAGACCCATTTAGCACCATATTGAATGGGGCCCGCCACAAAGATTCCATAAACGATTCCAAAAAATACCAATGGTACCAGAAACCATTCGAAGGAATCAACCTTCCACTGAATAACTCCCATTGGCCCGCTCAATATCATATATACAATGGAGATCACCAGGAGTTCCACAAAGGCAGCCATCAGCACCTTCCATCCGACAGAATATGCTTTTCCAGCATCGGGGAAGAAATCGTACTGGTCATTATTGAATACTGTTACCATGATTTTAAAGTTTTGATTTGTTACCAAAAGTATGGCAATCGCAGCTCCATTCCTTCAGACTTAAGTAGTGATCTTAAAAATCCAACTATAGTAGGAATCCCCTGCCGACTATACTTAAGTAGGAATTTCGTTTCTCATGAAAAGTCTACCATCCATTTGTTGTATATTAACATTTCTAATAAATCATTATGGCTGAAGCCTGGCGTCTTATATTGCTCTTAATACCCCTTATTGCCGGGGGCATTTCAATTTATTTCTCCTTCAGATTAATGAAGCGATACAGGATCTCCTTTACCTACAGCTTCTTCTACTATATGGTTTTTCTCTATATTTTTGGCACCTATAGTCTGGCCGGAGCGGGAATACTTGAACAAGTGCTTTCCAGGATGGAGATTGATCTGAAGGTTATCCATTCCGCCAGACTTTATGCCGTTTTTCTCGGCATCCCCTTCCTGGCACTTGCTAATTTTATGTTTCTAAGGAGTGTCACCGAGTTCTTCCAAAAAAAACCAGCCACCACTTTTATAATCTTTTACTTTCTGGCTCTCACTGTAGTCTTTGTATTATTCGGCATATACATGATCCGATTGAATTATTTTGACCTGGGAGAATACCGGGGCTTTATCCTCCTTCAACGTTGGGTATTTATTGCTTTTATATGGGGCATCCATCTTTCAGCCTATCTCTATATACTTTACTTTTCTGCAGTAATGTCAGACCTACCGGCAAAAAAACACATCAGGGTTTTCGGTGCCTGGTACCTTGCATTTATGGTGCTTTGCATAACTCTCCTGGCATTGTCCGGCTACCATCCCATCTTCCGGCAGGTATTTTTACTGGTATTTCTCTCCTGGCACCTGATTCCCCTCCTTTTTCTGAACGTCTACCTGAACAAATACCAGGAGCCGGAACGTATGCTTCCGGATGATTTTGAGAGCAGGCTCGATGCATTTGTATCCGAACACGAGATCTCCAAAAGAGAAGCTGAAGTAATACGTCAGATATGCAGGGGGCTATCCAACCAGGAGATAAGCGATACGCTGTTTATTTCCCTGCAAACCGTCAAAGATCATATTCATCGCATCTTTGTGAAAACAGGTGTGAAAAACCGGGTACAGCTTACCAATATGATCAGATAAAATATCAATCCCCAATGAGCCGCAGAAAAATCGTAATTGACTACCTGGAAGAGCTTGACATTCCTTATGAATTATTTGAACATCCCCCGGTACCCACGGTGGAAGAGGCCATCCCATACTGGAAGGATATTGATGCTGCTCACTGTAAAAATCTGTTCTTCAGGAATCACAAAGGCAACAGGCACTACCTGGTGATTCTGGATCACCGTCGTCTGTTAAATATAAGGGACCTGGAGCAAAAACTGAAGCAGGGAAAAATTTCATTTGCCTCTCCCAAGAGAATGGAGCGCTACCTGGGTTTGAGTGCCGGATCTGTATCCGCATTCGGCATTATCAATGATCAAGAAAATCATGTTCACCTGTTTATCGATGAGGCACTGCAAGCGGCCCAACGAATTAGTTTTCATCCTAACGAAAACAACGCAACCCTCGTGATCTCATTTGCGTCTTTCATTAGATTCCTGGAATCGAGCGGAAACTCCTATGAGTTTATTTCATTGTATGATTCCGATATAAACTGAATCATCCAATTTTTCTAACTTGCACGCGGAATTCGTTAAGCCCTTAAATTATGATCCATAAATTCACAATTCCACTTCTGTTATCAATAATGTTGCTTCAGTCCTGCCTGGGGGAAAGTGATCCTCTTCCTGCGAGTATCGATACCTACCATTATTATTATAATTACCTGCTGGAATCATACGCTCTTCAATGGGAAATTGATGAGACCATAATTGGAAGCGGGCATGCTTATGGAATTCCGGCCGAAGCCATTGTTACACTTAATGAGACTGAACAGGAAGTGCTAATCCGGTCGCGAAATAATGAAAACGGTCAGTTGATCGATAGTCTTTCATATACCATGTTTGAAAATGGCGCCTATATGATCGCCCTCATGGGAAGCGAGGAGGAAGCAAATCTGATTTGTGAAGTCATGGATACCCGAATACCCTCTGCAGGCAATGTGAAATTTCGCTTTCTTCATGCAGCAGAATCCATGGGACCCGTGGATATTTATATTGGAGGAGATCAGCCGGAATTCCTTGTGCTAACAGATGTAGGCTTCGCTCAGGTGAGTGAATATCTGGAGAACACTGAGCTGCAACTCTGGACCTCCATTATCGTTGCACCGGCCAATAGCCTGCCAGCTGATTCAACCATTCTCGAATATAAGAACAATACTGTTTTTCAAACCGGCGGGATCTTTTTGTGTACCATCGAACACATCAGCAGTTCCAGTGAATCCCCCTACCAGATGCAGGCAGACTTTCAACCTGTATTTTGATTTTAGGAATGATTTTTGAGTAAAACCTTTAGCAAAACAAATCATGGAAAAGAAAAGAAATATGACCCAGCACGTTTCCTTTGTGGGAGCATTGCACATCGGTTTCGGATTACTCGGTCTGGCTGGTGCCATGGCCATCTATTTTGGCTTCCAGTTTCTTTATGAAGTTGTTCAGGATGAGCCTATTGCCGAACAAGTACTCTCCTTTATCGGAAATACCCTGGCCCTGTTCCTTATATTTTTCAGCTCCCTTGGAATTATTGGCGGAGCCGGTTTATTTTCCTACAGGCCCTGGGCCCGGGTCCTGGTCATGATTGTTTCAGCCGTGAATTGCCTGAACATACCAGTGGGTACCGCCAAGGGGATCTATTCCATATGGGTGCTCATGCAGCCCGAAACCATTGAATTATTTGAAAATAATAACCAGTCCTGAATCTATGAAAAAACTATTTATCCTATCCATACTCTTCTCTCTCATAAGTTTTTCCTGTACTGATGATCCGGAACCGGAGCCTGATCTAATGCGCGCTTATTGCTTCCTTTACCACTTTATTCCGGAGCTTGGAAGTGTCACCTGGGAAATTGATGACAGCGAGGTGCCGGATGAGAGTGTATATGCAATTCAATTTGCAGGTTCAGTCATCCTGGATACAGAAACTGAAGTGATTGCTTTTGCAGTAAAAAACTCGGGGACCAAAGAGGTACTTGCAAGTGAAACTTTCCAGCTTGAGAAGGATAAACATTACATTGTTATTGCCAGTGGCTCAAAAGAGGATGTCACCCTGATTATTCGTGAAAACGACACAGGCCGTCCCCAGGGTGGAAATGTGAAGTTGCAGCTCCTCCATTCGGCTCCTGATCAAAACTCCATAGACCTTTACTTGGGTGGGACCACTCCGGTAAAAAGACTTGTCAGCGATTTGGGATATTTAAGCTTAACGGCCCCCTTCGAGACACTGGACAGTGAAGTCAGGGCATCCATTACTGTATCCAAGCACAGTGAGGAGTATAACCAGGATAGCGTAATACTATCTTCGGTCTATAACGACGGTATTATATCAGGCGGCAGTTACCTGTCGGTTCTGGCCAATTCTACCTATGCACCAAGCTCAGACCTGACCCTCTGGATGTATGATCTTCCAACAGAATAGCTAAGAGGCCGTATCAAAGGATACAGCCTCCAGAAATCCAGTCCGGATTATTTCTAATAACGTACGCGTTCTGTGTAATGTGTATGAAGTAATTCATGAGATTTATGTCCCAGGGGTTCACCCAGAAACTCCTTATAGATCCCGATTACCTCAGGATTTTCATGGGATTTTCTGATCTCCATGGACATATCTTCAGCATAGATTGCCTCGGTCCGCTTCTTACGAATCTTCTCATTGGTGGGTATGGGTTGTCCACCGCCACCCAGGCATCCGCCCGGACAGGCCATCACCTCGATAAAATGGACATTGATATCACCATTTTTTACTCCATTCATTAATTCGCGGGCATTGACCAGTCCGTGAGCCACCGCACATTTGAGCTCCACTCCATTCAGGAAACTCCACTCCTCCTTGCAATCTTCGATCAGCACAGAAGCCTGCCTTACTCCTTCCATGCCACGTACCGCTGTAATATTTAATCCCTCAAAGGGAACTTCACGTCCGGTTACAATCTCATAGGCTGTACGAAGAGCAGCTTCCATAACACCTCCGGTGGCACCAAAAATAACGGCCGCACCTGTAGAGGCTCCCATGATGCTATCGTACTTGTCTTCCTTAAGCTTATTAAAGTCCACACCCGCCTGCTTGATCATTCTGGCCAGCTCCCTGGTTGTCAATACATAGTCAACATCCTTGTATCCGCTGGAACGCATTTCCGGACGATTGGCCTCATATTTCTTAGCCGTACAGGGCATAATTGATACACTTACCACGTTCTTTGGCTCCAGATCCCTTTGCTGTGAATAATAGGTCTTGGCTAAAGCACCAAACATCTGCTGTGGCGATTTACAGGTGGATACATTTGGCAGATAGTCCGGAAAGGCATGCTCGATAAATTTAACCCAACCAGGTGAACAGGAAGTGGTCATTGGCAATGCAGCTCCAGGATCTTTATCGACCAAAGCCTGCTTAAGTCTGGTCAGGAGCTCCGTTCCCTCCTCCATAATAGTGAGATCGGCTGTGAAATCGGTATCCAGCACGGAATCAAATCCAAGGCGCTTTAAGGCAGCAACCATTTTACCGGTAACCCTCTCGCCCGGCTTAAAGCCAAGTTCCTCACCAAGTCCGACTCTTACTGCAGGAGCCGTCTGTACAACTACATGCTTCTCGGGATCGAGGATCACATCCCAAACCTCATCCAGGTAAGTACGCTCCACAAGGGCACCAGTTGGACAGCGGTTTATACATTGACCGCAGTTGGTACAGATCACCTCTGCCATGGAGAGGTCTTCGAAGGTGGAAATCCGCTGGTGATCACCCTTATATGCAACCGTAAGCGCATTTACCCCCTGTAGCTGTTCACAGGTACGAACACATCGCTGACAACGGATACATTTGCTGTCGTCCTTCTGAATGGATGGCGAAAAGCGATCGACGGTATAGTCCTTAATATTGCACAGATCCAGAAGCAAGTGATCTCCCACGCTGAATTCATTGGAAAGGTCCTGTAATTCACACTTTCCGTTTTTATAACATTTGGTGCAGTCTGCATTATGTTCCGATAACAGTAACTCAATAATATGCTTTCGAGCTGAACGCACCTTCAGTGAGTTAGTCAGAATCTGCATGCCTTCACTTACTGGAGAGGCACAGGCAGCTACCAGTGCCTTGGCACCCAGCTGCTCAACCACACATACCCTGCAATTTCCTGCCACACAAAGGTCGTCGTGATGGCATAGTGTTGGTATCCTGAAGTTTTGTGTCTTGGCAGCATCCAGTATGGTGGTTCCTTCGGGAACTTTCACCTGCATGCCATTGATCGATAAATGTACCATGATATCTTATGTTATCTGATTTCCTAATTAGTATATAATCTCTTCTTTAAAATTCTCCACAATGGACCCAAAGGCGTTCCCCACAGACTGACCCAGTCCGCATTTGGAAGCACGTTTCATGGTCTTTGCCAGTTTGACCAGCTCATCCAGGTACCTGGAGTTCTTTTCACCTCGTTTAACAGCTTCTACTCCCTTCAGGAGCTGCTGACAACCTACCCTGCAAGGGGTGCATTGACCACAGGACTCCTCGGTAAAGAAATCCAGGTAATTGTGGAGTACATTGTACATGGAACGGGTGGAGTTAAACAGCTTCATGGAGCCTCCTGTTGGAACACCCTCAAAACCGATAATGGTTTCTTCAAACTTTTTCCTGGGTACACAAAAGCCCGAGGCGCCTCCTACCTGAACCGCCTTGGTATCACCATCACCAAATTCATCCACAAATTCATCTACCGACATACCGAGTTCCAGCTCAAATATTCCGGCTTTTGGGGTATCGCCCGAGACGGAAAAAACCTTTGATCCCCTGGAATCCTTGGTTCCCAGCTCCTTAAAATGGGCTGCTCCATATCTCATGATCATTACTGTATAAACCAGGGTTTCCACATTGTTTATGGCAGTTGGTTTACCAAATAATCCTGAACTTGTTGGATAGGGAGGTTTGTTCCTGGGTTCTCCACGTTTCCCTTCAATGGACTCAAACAAAGCACTCTCCTCACCACAAATATATGCACCGCTTCCCAGTCGGATTTGAATCCTGAAATTGAGGTTGAATTCATCCATGGACTTATGGAACTTAATAAGTTCTTCATTCAGCTTTGGAATCAGGAATTTGTACTCTCCCCTAAGATAAACAAAACCCATTTTGGCGCCAATGGCCCTTGCTGCAACAGCCATACCACAGAATACTTTTTCAGGTACTTGATCAAGTATCTCGCGGTCTTTGAAAGTTCCTGGTTCACCTTCATCTGCATTACAGATGATATATTTAATGGGATCCTTTTCATTGGCAGTAAACCTCCACTTCAAACCGGTGGGAAAACCCGCTCCTCCACGACCTTTCAGGTCAGATTCCAGCAACTCCTGACAGATATCATCAGGCTTCATATTCATTACCTTCTCCAGGACCTCCCTGCATTCGGCTTTCTTAAAAATATGATCAACCCTTTTTACATGCGTATCACTCATCTTATTATTTTTTTTCTGTGATTATTTCTTAATGTATTCACGCAAGATCTCAGTCACCTTCTCCGGAGTTAATTCGGTATAGGGTGTATCGTTGATCAACATGGCCGGAGCCTTATGGCACCAACCGATGCAGTTGGCCTCCAGCAGACTGAATTTGCGGTCGGGAGTGGTCTCACCCAGATTCAATTTCAATATCTCCTCAATTGTTGAAAGAATCTCATTCTTGCCTTGCATGGCACATGAGATGGTTTTGCAAATTCGGATGATATACTTTCCCCTGGGTTCTGTATCCAAAAAGGTATAAAATGTGGCTGTTCCAAAAACATCGGCAGCTGAAATATCCAATTCTCTGGCCACGTCTACCATATCCTGCCTGGAAAGAAAGCGATTATTAACCACCAGGTCCTGCAGGATGGGTAGCAGGCTTTCCCGGGATCTGCCATGCTTATTAGCTAACTCCCTTACTAATTCATTCTCAATTATCGTCTCCATGAGCTCAAAATTATATTAATGTATTGCGCTGAATTAATGCGTGTTATATTCTTTCTGTTATTGCTTTCACAATTTGGCACTGTAAAAATAAAATTTTGATGTGAATCCTATAACAACAAATGTCATATTTTATCAATGTGCCGGGAATAAATATTCGATCTAAATAAGAATAGCATGGTTTTTGCTGTTATTTAATGATTTACGACTTATATTTCTAAATAGTGAAATGGCCCTTTTTATATAGGTATAAGAAAAAAAAACAAAAATAACTAACGATTTAGTTGTTTAACTAATTTTTTAGTTTTAAGTTTGAGGCAGAAATTGATAGTCAGGGATCCTATGAACACACTTACAAAAGCAGAAGAGCAGATCATGCAGATCCTCTGGGATGAAAAGGAGGGTTTTGTAAAAGATCTGCTTCAGCATTTCCCGGAACCCAAACCGGCCTATAATACAGTATCGACAATTATCAGGATCCTGGAGAAAAAAGGATTCGTGGATCATCGCAGCTTTGGAAAATCACACCAGTACTATCCACTGGTCAGCCGGGAGCAATATCGCAATGAAAGATTCTCCGGCCTGATGAAAGACTATTTTAACAATTCCATGAAACAGGTACTCTCCCACTTCGGGAGCAGTGGATCCCTTAGCATGAAGGAAGCTGATGAGATTATAAAGATCATGGAAGACCTGAAACAAAATCAAGGTAACAATGAATAACCTCTTTTCATACCTGGTAGAGCTGAATATCTCCCTGATGATCCTTTATGTGGCTTACAAGCTGTTTTTTGAAAAGGATAAAAACTTTAATGTACGACGAATATACTTGATGGGAGTGGTCCTGCTACCTCTTCTATTACCTCTATTACCCGACTCCATGAGAATGCCGCTTGGCCAGATGGTACCCCTGTCCATCAGCCTCGAGGGGGTGACAATTTTAGGATCGGGAGCCGTCTCAGAGACAGCTGGTAAAATCTCATTTACCAGTGTCCTTCTGATACTCTATCTGGTAATACTCGCTTTTGGTATAATTAAAGTATTTATGCAACTAAGCCGTATCGCACGTGCCATAATCCGTTCGAAACGTTTCAAGGTTGACGGCATTACCTTGCTCGCCAGTCCGGCTCTGCATGCCAGCTCTTTCTTCGGCTATATATTCATCGATCCGACTGCAAAATCAGATGACTCATTCAGCCATATCCTCGAACATGAAAACATACATAAAAGAGAGTGGCACTCCATAGACCGCATACTTGTCGAAGTTTTTGTGATGATCAACTGGTTCAATCCGGTGGCCTGGATGTTCCGCAGATCGGTGATTGAGAACCTTGAATACCTGGCCGATTCAGCCGTGCTGCGCCGAGGTACAGACCCAAACAAATATCAACTGTCAATTTTAAACCAATACATTGGATGCGCATCCATTTCTAATCAATTCAGTAGTCAAATTAAAAAACGAATCAACATGCTAAACAAAAACTATAAGTTGGGAAGCAAATGGAAACTTGCCCTGCTGCTCCCATTAACCGTAATTGCCTTCTTCATCGTATCATGTACGGATAAGGATGCGTCCATTGAACAAATTGAACCCGTCGAGGAGGTCGCCACCAAGGCAGCAGCCGAAATGGAAGTATTTTATGTCGTGGAAGAAATGCCAAAATTTAATGGCGGAGACCCAGCGACTGAATTCCGCATGTACATAGCAAAGAACCTGAAATATCCCGATGAAGCCAAAGAAGCCGGAGCTACAGGAAGGATCATTATCAAGTTCATTGTCGACAAAGAAGGCAATGTGTTGATACCGGATCAGGAAACCCTTGCAAATATCGAAGGTAAGCCCCTCGATGAGGTGGTAGTAGCGACCTACCGCAAAATAGGAGAAGAGACAGAGACTCCTGCCGAGAAGCATATTGAAATGCTCAAAGAGGAGGTAATCAGGGTTGTCTCTTCCTCTCCAAGCTGGGAACCAGGGAAACAAAGAGGAAAAGCTGTAAACGTACAGTATACCTTCCCCGTTAACTTCGTAATGCAATAAATAACTCCAAGCATTAGACCGCTGCACCTTATGTGCAGCGGTTATTTTTCCCCATGAGAAATTCCCGAATTCAAATCTTTTTATTTGTTTTTCTTCTAGTTCCAGGGCTCAGGACACATGCTCAGGACCAGCTGACCGATCAATACTATTCAGGAAACTACCAGGAAGTAATCGCTGTTTCGGCTACCTTAATTTCTTCAGGAGACACCACCTTCAATACCTATTATTTAAAAGCCCTTTCTGAAGCTCAGCTGGGACAGGTACTGGAGGCCATAGGAACTCTTCAGACTGCCCTGATACTCAATACTCATGAACCCAGGCTCAGCCGTATGCTGGCCAGGCAATATTTTGACGCGGGGGCATATGTGGAAGCGCACCATAGCTATGAGGCACTTGTTCATCAGGACAGTAGCGATGTTTCCTCCTGGTTGAAGCTGGCCGAAATAGCATCCTTCAGGCAGCAGTACCAGGAGGCCATAGATGCCCTGAACCAGGTACTGATAGTCGACTCAATGAACCTTAACAGCCTGATGATGATGGGTGATATCCTCAACCGCCACAACAACACCGGGGCGATAATATACTATCAACGTGCTTATGGCCTGTATCCGGATAACCAGAAAGCAGCCTATGCTATGGGCAACTGGTACATTCAGTCCAAAGACGCCTGGAAGACCATTCCCATCTGTGAACACATGCTGAAAATTGACAGCACCAGTATTAAGTTCAGCAAGCTTCTGGGCTACGCCTATTATAAAACAGGAGAACCGGGACAGGCGGTGCAATGGTTCGATTATGCTGTTGCCCTGGGGGACTCCACGGCTTTTACATTCAAATTCAAAGGGATCTCTCACTACCTGCGGGCCGATTTTGGCCCGGCCATCGGGGCCCTCGAAAATGCCCTGAAGAAAGACAGCCTGGATGCAGAGGTTCACTTTTTCCTTGGAGCCAGTCTTGCAACGACCAAGGCTAAAGAGGAGGCCATGGAACACCTGGACAAATCTTTAAAACTGATGCAACCCGATCCTTCCATTGTTTCCCGTATTTACTCCGAGCAGGGCAATATAAAGCGCCTGGAAATGGAGTATGAAGAAGCATATGCGCTTTATGAGAAGGCGTGGAACAATGATACCACTAATGCCATGTCGTTATACTACATGGCTTCCATACTGGATAACAGCATGCACAGGCCCAATGAAGCACTGGTAGACTACCGGCGCTACATTGATGCCCTGGACCGGATCCCTGAAAAACAGGAAAGCAATCAGGGTGTCTCCATTCGTGCCATCGTGGAGGACCGGATAGTCACTCTGAAGGAGGAGATGTTTTTCAGAGACGAACAGTAAGTGGGTCAGGCTCAAGAACAGCTTGATAAATCCATATTAAATCACAACATTTGTATGCAATAAGGCGATGATATGGATACTCCCATTGTTCAGTTGATCCAGGGAATGCTGGCACCCGGACTGATGATCTCGGCATGCGGACTGCTTCTGCTTGGTATGAATAACAAATACAGCCTGGTGGTTAACCGGATCAGGCTGCTGAATGAAGAGAAACGCAAAGTTTTTCACCAGGAGAAGATAAATGAAAATGACAGCAGCCGCTTAAGCAATATTGAGCTGCAGATCAGCCACCTGATTGAACGAATTTCGCTGGTTCGAAATGCTGTATTCAGCTATTCCCTGGCCGTGGCACTATTTATTGTCAGTTCGGTACTGATCGGGATTACAATCAATTCAAGCGCTCACACATTTGACTGGTTGATAGTTTCATTCTTCTATGCAGGAATGTTTGCGGTATTTGTGGGAATAGTCTTTGCTGCAGTGGAGGTCTGGAAAGGATACCGCATTGTCAAAATTGAAATCTCAGAAGTATACAAAGCTATCGATTAACTGAGCCATTCATGAAAGAACTTCGTAAATACTATCGCATCAAAGGGTCCCCTGAAGAGATCTATAGCGCCCTTGTAAATCCCATTTCCATAGCATTGTGGACCGGTGCTGATGCTGAAATGAAGGAGGAGCCGGGAACCCCTTTCTCTCTGTTCGATGGAGATATAGAAGGGATCAACCTCGAATTCGAGCAGAATAAAAAGATCACGCAGGAGTGGTTTTTTGGCGACCAGGAAGAGAAGTCCATAGTAAGCATAGTCCTCCGCCCTGACAAATATTACACGAAAATTGAACTTCATCATACCAATATCCCTGATGAAGCTTATGAAGAAATGACACATGGTTGGGATGCTTATTACTTTGGAGGTCTGAAGGACTTTTTTGAAAAGTAAGCACCATGCTTCTGAAAAGAATCTTTATCCTTTTTCTGCTATGCCTTTTGCCGGCATTCCTCACCGGACGTAGTCTTGATGAGATCAGGCGGTCCGGTAAAATCTATGTTGCCTTTACCTCCACTGACCTGAAAAATATCAACTATGATCTGGCACTGGAGTTTGCCCGTTACCTGAATGTTGAACTGATTGAAGTTGAGATCGAATGGGATGAGGTCTTCAGGCTCAACGGGAGCATCCCTCCTGATATGGAAAGCAATCCTGATCTCATTTACACACCCGATGCCCTAAGGGAATCCGACATTATCTGCTCAACCTTTACCATTATTGAGTGGAGGAAAAAGCTATTCGGGTTTGGGAAGACCATGCTATCGGCCGAATTGCTGATGATCAATAAAGCAGAGGAGCTCCCGCGGGGACTGGAAGATCTTTCAAACAAACGGATAGCTTTCATGGGTAACACTTCCTTCGAACAGCATCTCAATGAGATCAACGGCACCCTTGCAGAAAAAATTGAACTGGTCCGAACCAGGTCCACCGAAGAGACCAAGCAACTGCTTGAGGAGGGCAAGGTGTACGGGATAGTGCTTGATGCAGATGAAGCCCTGAATTTCAACGCCAACAGTGGACGAAAGTATAAAATCGCTTTTCCCATAAGCGAAACCAGCCGGACTGCATGGGCTGTTGAGAAGAACAACCCCCTTATCCAGGAGATAGAGAATTTTTTTGAAACCATTGCCAGCAACGGGGTGCTGGATGAAATCTTCTTCAAGCGTTTCGGAATGACCTACCGGGCCTATGTGGACCGTCTGAATAAGAATCTGAAACTGGACCGGTACCAGAGGGACCTGGATGAAATCCTTGCTTCCCGTAAACTGGTTGTGGCTCTCAGGGACCGGGATTTCGTATATCATGAAAACGGCCAGAAGCAGTTTATGCATGCACTTGCAGAAGAGTTTGCCGACTACCTGGGGGTCTCCCTCGAATTTATTGTAACTCCGACTTTCGAGAAATACTGGGAAAACCAGGAAGGGAATGTTGTCAGAGACTCTTCTTACACTCCGGAATGGTTCAATTATTTTGATCTGGCCTGTGAGACCATAGCTTCCCTTGACTGGAGGTCCAGTAAAGTAAATATGGTACCCGTGTACACTTCTGCCTATACCGTGGTGGCCAGAAAAGGGATTGAAATTAATAGCGTGGATGATTTGAAAAATTTCCGCGGGGTAACCGGCCGCGAAACCGTTTATGAAGATATCCTGAGGAAAAATGGTGTTTCCAACTACTACTACGAAAACATAAACAATTTCATACCCGAAGTGCTCTCGGGAAGAGCTGACTATACCATCCTCTATAATGCCTTTAGTGAACTTTCAACCTACCCCGACCTGGAAGGCAAACTGGAACTGGGCAGCGTGGATGTTTGCTGGGCCCTTCGTAAAGACCAGCCTGAGTTGCAGAAGGAGGTTGAAAAATTCCTGTCCCGTTCGCAGCAACAGGGATTGATCGGGATTCTTCTGAAAGCACTCAGAGGGAACACCCTGCAGACCCCCGAAGCTTTTATCAACAGCTATTACGAAAGCTTCCAGACCGGTCAGCTGCCCTATGTGAATTACGGGGCTGATGACGGTCTTCCCCAGGAAGATATACTCTCCATCTTCCAGGACCAGAAGGGATACATGTGGTTCGGAACCAATTCGGGAGCCGTCCGCTACAATGGAAGGGAGATGGTCGTATTTAACCACGAACATGGCTTGCCGGGAAATTCGGTCAGGGATATCAAACAGGATAGCAGTGGAACTATGTATTTTGCCACCACCAGTGGAATTACAAAATTCGCGGGCGATTCTACAAGCAGTATCCTGTGGAGCGGGATTTCCTTTCATAGTATTTTTATTGATTCCAGGGATATGCGATGGTTCCTGGGTGATGACGGAATTTACCTGGAAAAGCCCGATGGAAGCAGCTCTTATATCAATGACAGCCAGGCCATCCTGCCCAGGGTCATATACAGCATAGCTGAAGATCCCGTTACCGGGAGTCTGCTCCTGGCCACCATCGAGGGGGTCTATTTATATGATCCCGGGAATGAACGGGTAAGCAGACTGAGTGATACAGATTGTTATTCCCTTTTTATTGATCCCAATGACAGCATCTGGATTTCAACCCGCGACGGGCTCACCATCACCCATCTTCCTGCCCTGATTAAAAATCGCCGGTCTACCTCATTTTATAATCTGAATACCAGCCTTCAATTTCCGGTCAATATAATTTCGGATATCACCACCAATAAATTTGGTTCCGTCTGGCTGGTAACCGATTCCAAAATAATGCAGGTTACCTCCACCGACCTGAAGCCAGTTATTTACGAACAGGAAATTGGAATTAAAAACAACAAAATTCTTTCCTTTCTGATTGATAATGAGGATAATATCTGGATCGGTTTTTCGGGTGGATTACAGCGCCTGACCAACCGTAAGGGCTTACGAAATTTTTATCCCGGTATAATCAACAGTTATATCTATTCCGTATTTCAGGATAAAGAGCAACGGATGTGGATTACATCGGACAATGGAGCTTTCTACTTCCACCAGGATAAGCTGGTAAATTTTACGACTACAATCGGTTCCGACAATACCAAATTTACAGGAGTCCTGCTGCCCAACGACAATATTCTGCTGGCCAATAACGAAGGCATTTTCGAAGTAAGCAGCAAAACGCTGGAAATCGTTAAACACAAACCATTCAGACAAATCGCGCACAGCGTGGAGAACATTTTTGTAAGCAGTAAGGGAGAGATATTTCTGCTTACGGGGATCAATGGAATTATTTATTATTTCCCGAATTTCTATTCACAGCCCAGTGAGCTGAAGAATAAATATACAGCCAACATCTTTCAGCTCATCGAAATGGATGGAAGGGTTATCGGAGGAAACAATTCAGGTTTTGTGGAATTCAACGGAAGTGATTTTGAATTGCTGCAAAAAACCGAATGCAATATCTGGTCGCTGTATCGGGACGAGAGCAATATCTGGGTAGGAACCGATTGCGGTATCGGTCTTGTAAAAGATGGTCGCTTCAGACAGATGGAGCTTTCAAGCTTCGACCGTGAAATGATGATTAAATCCATTCATCCGGCCAAAAACAGGAACTACATGTGGCTGGGAACCAATAAGGGATTCTCATATTTCAACACCAATACCCTGTCCTTTGAATTCACCATCAATACCAAGGACGGCTTGAGCGGAGATGAAATTACACCCGGCGGACTCTTTATGGATAGCAATGATATTTTATGGGTGGGCACCTATCACGGAGTATCAAACTTTAATATCAGGGCCAAATCAACCCGGAACTTTGCCCCTGTTTGCTACATCGAGAAAATGTTTCTTAACGGTGAACGGATACCGGCTGAAATGGGAAGGGTCTTTGCTCACAATGAAAACAATTTCATTTTTGAAATAAGTGCCCTCTCCTTCACAGATGAATCATCGGTTGAATATGAGTACTACCTGAGGGGAAAAGGAAATAACGTCTCCTCCTACCACAGGGGAAATGAATACAAAGCCTATTATAATAACCTGCCTCCCGGCAAATACGAGTTTATTTACAAGGCCAAAGGCAAAAATAACATATGGGGGTACACCGAAAATTATAGTTTTAGCATTCGCAAGGCGTGGTACAATGCCTGGGTATTCCGGGTTTTGGTTCTGCTTCTGTTTATTTCATCCACCTACCTGTTCTACATTTTCCGAATCCGGACCATTAAAGCACAGAATGATAAGCTGGAACAGCAGGTCAGGGAGCGTACCCATGAATTGGAGGTGGCCAACACCGAAATTGAGGCCCAGCGAGATTTTGCAAGATATCAGCACGATCAGATTGCCCAGCATCAGAAAGCCATAATGGATAGTATTCACTATGCGCAGACCATACAAAATTCACTGCTTCCTTCTTCCCATATCCTGAAAGAAAGTCTTCCCGAACATTTTGTGCTTTTTAAACCACGCGATATTGTAAGTGGAGATTTCTACTGGTTCAGCGAACAAAAGGACCACTATTATATCTGTGCAGCTGACTGTACGGGTCATGGGGTTCCCGGAGCATTTATGAGCATGTTGGGAATGGCCCTGATGAATGAGATTGTCAATAAACATCCCGACATTGATCCCGATAGCCTTCTCAATGAATTAAGAAGTCAAATCATTGTAACACTTCACCAGAAGGGCGATCCAGGAGCGGCTAAGGATGGAATAGATATGGTGTTATGCAAAATTGACAAACAAAACAGCCGTCTCCTGTTTGCAGGAGCCAACAATTCTCTTTACCATGTCAGAGATAAGGAGCTTACCGAATACAAGACCGACAAGATGCCGGTAAGTATCCACCTGGTCATGCAGCCCTTTACCGGCCATGTCATAGATCTGAAGCCCGGTGATCATGTTTATCTCTTTTCTGATGGATATGCCGACCAGTTCGGGGGGGCCAAAGGCAAGAAGTTTAAATATCTGCCATTCAAAAGGCTGCTGGTCTCCATTTCCGGAAAAGAAATGCATGAACAGGGATTGCAGCTCGACAGGGAATTTGAACAATGGAAGGGCGACCTGGATCAAATTGATGATGTGGTGGTAATTGGTCTTAAGTTCTGATTCCCTGCTGTAACTTTTTAGCAGTCCACCGCGTCTTAGCAGCAAATCATTAAAACAGAAAGAATGAAGCAGATATTTTTACTATTGATCGCATTAGTTATGATGCTTCCCCTTACGGCACAGCAGACAGATACTGTACCAGAAGTTTCAGAGGCTCCCATGGTTGAAGAGGCTCCGAATGTGGAAGAAGTTATCATTGTGGATGAAGACGGAGTGGAAGAAGTCATCATTGTTGAAACTCCTTCCGGAAATTCCTGGTCGGGTGATACTGTAAATGTGATGGGGAAAGTCGAAGTCATAGAGACCCCTGAAAGTACCAGGGTTACCCTTGGCGAAAACGAAGTCCTGATCGTAGAAGAGAATGGCGATACTGTTCGGGTCGTACTTGGTTCCCGTGGTATCAGTATTGTGGAAGGAGATGAAGGAACTGTGGTGAAAGTGATGGAAATGGACGATGTTTCCAATTATAAAAAGAAGCACCACAAGAAGAGATTCAGGGCTCACTGGGCGGGTCTTGAATTGGGTCTGAACAACTATGTTACCTCCGATTTGTCTCTGACACTTCCTCCTGAAGATCGCTACATGGACCTGAACACGGGTAAATCATGGAACTGGAACATTAATATTATCGATTACGGTTTTGGCCTGGGGACCGATAAGGTGGGTATTGTTTCCGGACTTGGATTTGAATTTATCAATTACAACTTCGATGGCCAGAACAGCATCCGGAAAAATTCCGATACAGGAGTGACTGAGGAATATGTTCCGTCATATGCCGGAAATATTACCAAATCGAAATTTAACATGACCTACATGACTGCTCCCCTCTTACTGGAATTTCATATTCCGGCACCGAAAAGCAGTATCTACATTTCAACCGGGGTTATTGGCGGCTTGAAGCTCTGGTCGAACACTAAAACGAAATACACTGTCAGCGGTGAAAAATCCAAAGAGAAAGCCAAAGGCGATTACAACCTGTCACCATTTCGCTGGGGTCTCACAGCCAGGGTGGGTTACAGGGCTCTGGGTTTCTATGCCAATTATTATATGACCTCTCTCTTTAAGACGGATATGGGTCCTGAACTCTATCCCTTTGCAGCGGGGCTCGCATTTACCTTTTAAACAAACTCATCCCCTATCGCTGAGCCGGCCGGACTCGGGATTATCCCGTACCGGCCGGTTCTTTTTTTGACTTGCTGGCTTTGCTAAAATATTAACTTTGCTACAGAACCAATTATTCAGCTCATGAGACTATTACTGATCAGCAACTCGACCAATGCAGGTGAAGCCTACCTGGACTATCCAAAGCATAATATCAGGGAATTCCTTGGGGAAAAGCGCATTTCTTGCCTCTTTATTCCCTATGCAGGTGTAACTATTAGCTTCGATGATTATGAAGCACGTGTGAAGGAACGGTTTGCTGAAATCGGACACGATGTAGTTTCCATTCATCATGCTTCTGATCCGGTGGAAGCAGTGAACAATGCCGAAGCCATTGTGGTTGGTGGCGGCAATACATTTCAATTAATCAAAATGATACAGGCTAATGCTTTAATTGCACCGGTTCGGGAAAAGGTCCTCGGGGGCACGCCCTTTGTGGGCTGGAGTGCCGGAAGCAATGTATGCTGTCCCACCGTCAGAACCACCAATGATATGCCCATTTTGGAGCCTGACAGTTTCAATTCCTTTAATCTTATTCCTTTTCAGATCAATCCTCATTATACGGATCTGAATCCTCCGGGACATGCGGGTGAAACCAGGGAAGACCGTATCATGGAATACCTGGCGGCCAATCAGGGAGATACAGTGCTCGGACTAAGGGAAGGATGCATGTTTGTTGTGGAAGACAGGAAGATGAGACTGGTTGGAGAGAAGCCCGTACGCATATTCAGATTCCAGCAAACACCAGTGGAACTTGACCAAAATCAAGATTTCAGCGAATTCCTGAAATAATAATGAAAAAGAAGCTGAGGATCATACTTGAATACCTGTCAGCCTTTACCTTGATCGCCCTGCTGTTGATGGCCATTGCCAGTGTGGTTGCGGTAAAATTTTACGGCAATGAACTCAAAGTCTTTGTGATGGATCAGATCAATGAACGCCTCGACAGCAAAGTCGATGTGGATGAAATCAAGGTAAAAGTCTTTCACAAATTTCCCAATACCTCCATTCAACTGCAAAATGTAACTGTGTGGTCCACACATAATTTCAATTCCAGGGATTTTAATGGTCCAGGAGCGGATACACTACTCAGTGCCAGGTATGTCAATGTCAGCTTTAACCTCCTTGGTCTGATCCAGAAGAAATACAACATACGTCAACTGGATATCAGGGAAGGAGTCCTGCATCTGTACACCGATCCTGAAGGAGAGGCTAACTATAAGATTTTTTCCGGTGCCAGGAAGAAGTCGGAAGAGGGTTCTCCGGTAAATATTTCAAATCTGAGAATCACAGATTTTTCATTTCTGATTAATAATCAGGCCAAACAGCTTATCTCCACCGGAACCCTGAAACGCATCGAGCTTAATGGCAGGATCTCAAAACGTGATACCCAGCTCAAGGGCAGCCTGAGTGGCTGGCTTGGGGAGATCTCAAATAAGGAGATTCTTTATGCATCCAACAGGGAGATTGAAGCAGAACTGAACCTGGATGTCCTGGACTCCATTTACAATATTAAATCGGGACAGCTTCAATTGGATCGAATTATTGCGGATATGGATGGCCAGTTTATTCTGCACCGTGGTTCAGGTGTGGAAATGGACCTGTATGCTGCTGCAAGGAATCTCGAAATACATGAAGTACTTGATCTCTTGCCAAGTGAAATAAGCAATCCGCTTCAGGGCATCAAAGGAAACGGGATTCTTCAGCTTTATTCCAGGATTACAGGGACGGTCAGCTCCAGGCTCACACCTAAGATTGAAGCTGACTTTCAAACTTCCAATGCAAATCTATCCTGGGACAAACTGCCTTTTTCACTTAAAAACCTGAACCTGAAAGGAAGTTATTCCAACGGGGGGCAATTTAACCCGGTCACCACTTCCCTGAATATTGAATCGCTACATGCAGCTATTGGTAGTGATCATCTTTCTCTTAGCGGCCGGATCCATAACTTTTATGATCCCGACTTTTCGTTCAAACTTAAAGGAGATATCCATCCCGAGCAATGGATGAAGTGGTATGAGCAGATTCCCCTTGATCACAGCCGGGGGACAATCTATAGTGACATCACAGTTTCGGGGTCCTACGACAGGCTCAAACCCAAAGGACAAAGATTTCTGACCTTCGATTTTGCCGGCGGACTCTCCCTGGAAGATGTGATGTTCAGAATTCACAAAGATGATACACCCTTCACTAATCTGAACGGCACCATCCACATAGAAAATGACTTCTGGGAACCATCCCTTTCCGGATCGTTGGGGAAGAGTGATTTTACCCTGTCGGGTTCTGGCCTGAATCTGATATCCTATCTGTTGAAAAAAGATGAACCCCTGGTGGCTTCAGCTACACTTCGAACCAATCAGCTGGACCTTCAGGAGATTATGGATAGTTTTTCCAGGGCTGATAAAGAAAGGGGAGGGTCCATTCACTTTCCTGAGAGGCTAAGACTGAAACTGGACTTTGTGGTCAATGGGTTTGTAATGCAGCGTTTTAAGGCCAGCAATGTGAGGGGAGTAGCTTCTTACGACACTCCTGTATTGCGAATTGACTCCCTGAATATGCAGACCATGGATGGGACGCTTAGAGGAAACTACAGAATGACACAGGATCCCCGGGGAGAAATTGGCGTAAATGTTAATGCCAGTCTTTACAAGCTGGATATTACAGAACTTTTCTACTCATTTAATAATTTCGGACAGGATCAGATTACCGATGAGCACCTGAAGGGTACCATTTCCGGATCTTCCATGTTTTCGGCCTCCTTCGATTCAACATTCTCGATCAGGAAAAAGTCCATTCTCAGCGAGAGCAATATTAGCATACAGAACGGAGAGCTAAACGGCTTCGCCCCCCTGTTGGCCCTCTCAAGGTTCGTAGAGGTGGAGGAACTTGAAAATATTAAGTTTGAAACACTGGAAAACAACATCCTTATCAAGGATAGTCAGGTGATAATTCCGTCCATGGAAATCCACACAAATGCTTTAAATATGTCAGCATCCGGAATTCATGAATTTAACAATCACTATGACTACCGGCTAAAACTTAAATTATCAGACATACTCTATCGCAAATCACGTGGCGCCAGAAACAGCGAATTTGATATTGCGGATGATAATTCCGATACCAGGGCCCTCTTTCTGAAAGTAAGTAATGACGGTGCAGGAGCCCAGGTGGAAATGGACCGGGAAAAGACGGCAGAAAAGATTCGCAGTGATCTGAATCAGGAAAAGACAGAACTCAAGCGTATACTGAATGAGGAGCTTGGATTGTTTAAAAACGATTCGCTTATTTCAGAAGAAGCACCTCCCACAAAGACCGATGAAACTTTTACCTTTGAGTTTCACGAAGAAGCTGACAGTACCCAGGAATTGAATACAAAGAAAGTTAAAGGACGATGGCGCAGGAAAAAACCAAATAAAGATAGTATTCAGAATAAACCAGCTCTTGAGTTCGTTATTGATGAATAAGTTTTATAAAAAACCATCTTTGGATATATACAGTAAAAAACAGCGCTGGAAGCAGATACTTCTTTTATCTGCAGTCCTGATTGGGGTGGGCTCTCTCTGGTATACAAACCGGCTGGTAAAAAATATTGAAATTACGGAAAGACAAAAAATGGAAGTGTGGGCCGAAGCAGTCCGCATTGTCTCCAGTGCCGACCTGGATACCGAGCTGGCTTTTCCATTCTCAGTCATAGAAAAAAATACCCATATTCCGGTTATTCTTACCAATGCTGAAGGCGGATTCATAAGCCAGAAGAATCTGGATTCATTAAAAGTTGAAAATCCAAAATACCTCCAAAGGCAGCTTCAGAATGCCCGTGAAGAGAACGATTCCCTGATAATCAACCTGGGGCCGGATGAATACCAACTCTTATTTTACCGGGACTCCTTGCTGCTTCGACAGCTGACCTTCTTTCCCTATGTTCAGCTGGGGGTCATTATTCTATTTATCTTTGTTTCATATATTGCATTCAACGCTTCCAGAACGGCTGAACAAAATGAGGTATGGACAGGACTGTCCAAGGAGACGGCCCACCAGCTTGGAACTCCCATCTCTTCGCTTACAGGGTGGGTGGAACTGCTAAAGGACAAGGATCTGGATCCTTCCATTATTCGCGAACTTCAGAAAGATACCACCAGGCTGGAGAAGATCACCGACCGTTTCTCCAAAATCGGTTCCAGGCCCGCAATGAAAGAAACAAATCTTTCTGAAATCCTGGAGGGGAGCATGGATTATATAAAATCACGGGGACCTCATAATCTCCAATACCTGCTGGACCTGCCGGCAAATCCCATCCGGATCAGTCTCAACGGAACCCTCTTCGAATGGGTGATTGAGAACCTCCTGAAGAATGCCACCGATGCCATTGAGGGAGAGGGCCGGATAATATTACATGCTGTGGATATTGAAAACAGTGTAATTGTTGATGTGGAGGATTCGGGAAAGGGAATTTCCAAATCGAGATTCCGTACAATTTTTAAACCCGGGTACACCACCAAAAGGCGTGGATGGGGTTTGGGCTTATCGCTCTCCAAACGGATTATAGAATCATACCATCATGGCAGAATTTTCGTATTCTCTTCCGATCCCAATGATTCCACCATTATCCGGATTATCCTGAAAAGAAAAGAAGATCAGGACCTCGAAACCAGCTTGTAAACCTTATCAGAGCGGCGGACGGGCTCTTCCAGGGGAAGGGAGCATCGTTCTCCTTTGCCGGCAGTTTCACAGTTTATTTCATCAACTCTTAATTCCTTCACTGTTGCTTCAAGGGCTCCGGTGGTCTGACCGATAATAACAATCTTATCCCCCACTTTTAAGGCACCACTTTCAATGAGCACTTCGGCCACACCGATCCGGTCAAAATAGTTGCTAACTTTACCTGTATACACCTTTCTTACAGTAGCTTTCGAACCATATATTTCACTCCATTCGCCCAGGCGCCGGCCCAGGTAATAACCATCCCAAAAACCCCTGTTAAAGACAGTCGCCAGCCGTTTATCCCATGCTTCAATCTTATCCCTGTTGAAGCTTCCTTCCACATAGGCATGAATGGCCTCATTGTAGCAGGATACCACTGTTCTGACATACTCAGCAGAACGCGCTCTTCCTTCAATTTTCAAAACCCTCACTCCGGCATCCAGTACTTTGTTTAAAAAATGAATGGTTTTCAAATCTTTGGGCGACATGATATACTCATTGTCAATGTCCAGCTCCACCTCCCTGTCCTTATCCCTAACCGTATATCCGCGACGACAGACCTGGTAGCAGTTTCCCCTGTTTGCCGACTGATTGTGCTCATGCAAACTCAGGTAACATTTCCCTGAAATGGCCATACAGAGGGCCCCGTGAACAAAAATCTCAAGCAGTATCGGATTGCCCGAAGGGCCGGCTATCTCTTCCAGCTCAATGGCACCGGCCATCTCCCTGACCTGCTCCAGGTTCAGCTCCCTTGCAAGAACAGCCACATCGGCAAAATTTGAATAGAACTTCAGAGTCTCAATGTTGCTGATGTTTAATTGTGTGCTCAGGTGAACCCGGGCTCCGACACTTTTGCAATACTGTAAGACCGACTGATCTGATGCAATAATGGCATCAATCCCGTGCTCGACAGCCAGGTCAATAATTTTTCGCATCAGGATCAATTCATGGTTATATACCACGGTATTTACCGTGAGGTAGGCTTTCATCCCAAGCTCCCTGGCCCTGGTAACAATCTTTGGAAGATCTTCAGCTGTAAAATTGGACGATGAACGGGCTCGCATATTCAACTGTTCTATGCCAAAGTAGATGGCATCTGCACCTCCTTGTCCTGCGGCAGTCAGTGATTCATAACTTCCGGCAGGTGCCAGCAATTCATAATCTTCTCTCTTTTTCATAATTGATCAGAAGTTCGGCATTTTTTACCGGATCCACTACCGCTGAACTAAGAATCCGGTAATTCTCATGGTTCTTTTCCAGGGAGTACATATAGGCCTTATCGTAATAATGAAGCGTAATCATGGCTGTCTGGTAATAGTCTTCCCGGTCAATGGCCTCCAGGGCCTCCCCTGTCCGGTCACCGCCCAGCCTTTTTTCAATCTTCCGCACACAGGCTTTCAAATCCTCCTGTTCATATTTTGCATAATCACCTAGCAGATGTAAGGCCCTGAGTTCCCGTGAAATATCAAGGAATACCAGATCAGCATCTTTCATTCTGTAATAAAGCTCGCCAGGGATAACACATTTTCCCACGTTCCTGCTTTCGTCTTCAATCCAGCAGATCTTTTCAGGATCCAGTGCTGAGACTTCATTGCTCAGGTCATTTTCGAACTGCTCGGTGGATGGCTGGTCCGGCTCGCCCAGTGCACCAAAGGCCGAGCCCTTATGATGGGCCAGCCCTTCCAGGTCAATGACCTGCTCACCGGCGTTTTTAAGCTGATGAAGAATGGCTGTTTTTCCACTTCCCGTCCGGCCACCTATTACCAGGAGATTCAGGGGATATGCAAGAACCTCCCTGACATAGGACCGGTAGGATTTATAACCTCCTTCAAGCAGGTAACAGCTTATTCCCATGGTCTCAAACAACCAGACCATGCTCTTGCTTCGCATGCCTCCGCGCCAGCAGTGAACCAGCAGCGTTTTATTTTTCCCGGCTACCCGCTCTCCCTGCTTGGCCAGTTTTACAAGCTTCTTGCCTGCAAAATCCAGACCAGCATACATGGCTGCCTCCTTATTGATCTGCTTGTATGCTGTTCCAACCACCTTTCTTTCCTGGTCGTCGAAAAGGGGAATATTAATTGCACCAGGGATATGTCCATGAAGGAATTCCGAAGGCGCACGTACATCAATAACAGGAAACCTGGCTGAAAGAGAGATAAAGGACTCAATTTTAATATGCTCAGCCATCACCTTAAGGAATGAAAATTAGCGTTGCAGGAAATCGCCCAGCAGGGAGCTGCTTTCTTTCCTGACGTTTTTCCCGTAGGGCGAAATGGCCTGTATAAGCTTTCTGATGGGCATGGATTGAAGCCACACGGTACCTGTTCCGCTCAGGGTGGCCAGGAATATTCCCTCCCCACCGAAGATCATGGAACGCAAACTACCAGATGTTTCAATGTTGAAATCCACCCCTGGCGTATAAGCAACGATACATCCCGTATCGATCTTCAGGCTTTCATTATTAAGGCGCCTTTCAATAACCGTTCCTCCTGCATGCATAAAAGCCTTTCCGTCTCCCTCCAGCCTCTGCAGGATAAACCCTTCACCTCCAACCAGTCCGCTTCCTATTCTGCGATTCAGTGTAATGGAAATCTTTGTTCCCTTGGCTGCACATAGAAAACCATCTTTCTGAACTATGAGAGAGCCTCCAAGGAGCCCCAGATCGACAGGGACTATTTTTCCGGGATAGGGAGCGGCAAAAGCCACCCTTTGTTTGCTCCCGCCACGGTTGGTAAAATGGGTCACAAATAGCGATTCGCCTGTAAGCACACGGGTTCCTGCAGAGAGAAGTTTCCCCATCAATCCCTGATTGGGATCCGATCCGTCGCCCATCTTTGTTTCAAAACTTACCTGGCTGTCCATATACATCATACTTCCAGCCTCGGCAATGACGGTTTCCCTGGGATCAAGTTCTATTTCAACCAACTGGATATCATCGCCGATGATCCTGTAATCTAAATCATGTGCACGCATTGCCTTAAATTGTTTTTGAAAATAGTTTGATTAACAAATGTTTAATACTCTCCACCCGGGTTGGTTTCATCAAGTAATCATTCATTCCAGCCTCAAATGCTGCATTCCTGGTTTCATTGGTTTCATCGGCCGAAAGGGCAACAATAGGGAGTTTGTGTCCCGCAGACCGAATTTGCTCTGCAGCCTGGAAGCCATCCATCTCAGGCATCAATAAATCCATAAACACCACATCGAATTTCTGCCTCTCTACCAGCGCCACCGCCTCCACCCCATTCTTGGCGATCTCGATCTCGTACCCGATATTTTTAAAAATAGACTGGGCCACTTTCTGATTGATCAGGTTATCTTCGGCCAGCAGGATCGATAACTCTGCTGGAAGGGCGTTGATCATCGGCTCCAGAATCTTACGGTCTTCAATGCCAGGGAAGTTCTCATCAAGGATATCTGCAACCTCTTTAGTTTCAAAAGGTTCGATCAGGTAGTAATCAATTCCGAGTTTACGGCTGGTTTTGTAGTTTCCGCTTCTGTCATTGGAGCTTATCAGTACCACAGGAAAATGGTCGACCAGCATGCTTTTCTTCATTCCCTGGGCCAGGGCAAATCCATCAAGCTGGTTTTTATCCACCAGAACGATCATCTGATAATCACCCGATTTAACCTGCAGGTGATGAATCACACTGTCCACTGTGCTGTCCTGGTAAATCTTGGTGATTACATTCAGACCAAATTTCTGAAGAATACGAAACATGTAGTTCTTCTCCGGATCAGATTCTTTTGTCAGAATCAGTACATTGATTTCATTAAGCCTGGAAATGCCACTAAAATCAAATGATTTTGGTATTCTCTCATTGGAATAAGCCTCAATGGTAAAGCTGAACTTGGACCCCGGATATTCCTCATCAATTTGAATGGCAGAGGGGCTCTCCACCCAGATCTCGCCGTGCATCAACTCCACCAGCTGTTTGGCGATGGCTGTTCCCAGGCCGGTTCCTCCAAACTTACGCTGAACCGATCCCCTGGCCTGTGTATAGGAGCCAAAAATCTCCTTGATCCGGTCCCGGGGTATTCCAATACCCGTATCTTCAACTGTAAACAGAATATTTACATGGTTCTTGAATGATTCCATCAGGGTTGCTCCGATAACAATTTTTCCCTGCTCCGTGAATTTAACCGAATTGCTTACCAGGTTGGAAATGACCTGCCGGAGCCTGAATGGATCACCGATGAGTTTATTGGGAACATCGTGACGAATGTCTATGTGCAGTTTTAATCCCTTTTCCTCTGCAAGCGGCTTAAACAGTTCGCCCACAAGTTCCATCTCCTCGGCCAGATTAAACGGAATCTCCTCCAGCATCATGCGCCCCGCTTCAATCTTTGAGAAATCAAGAATATCATTAATTATGGTCATCAGAAGCTCTGCCGACCTTTTTATAACCTTTATTTTACCCTGAATCTCCTCGCCGGTTTTCTGTTCAAGCAAACTGTTAACCATCCCAAGGATCCCGTTCATGGGAGTGCGAATCTCATGACTCATGGCTGCAAGAAAGTCTGATTTAGCCTTATTGGCTGCAACCTCACCTTTCCGGGATCTCTCAAGTGGCGAAACGTCGATCAGTGCAATTAATTTCAGTTCTTCCCCTCCAACGTTTGCAGCCTTTTCTGACCTGTAAATAACTGTTTCCATCCCATCTTTCTCATAATACAGGTAGTAAGAGTCGTCCATAAACGGACTGGGACCATCGCTCAGAAGATACTTATTGGAAACCAGGAATTGCTTTGTAAAATCTTTTCCCACCAGATCAGAGGCCTTCCCTAAAAATAACATTCGCTGGGCAGCACTATTGATATTCCTAATAATATTATTCTCATCAAGAATAAGTATGCCCATGGGGAAATGCTCTATCACCTGTCTTAAAACAATCTCTGAGAGCTTCAGCTTTTTCTCCTGTTTTATTTGCCTGGCCAGCATGATCAAGAGAAAGATTGCCAGTGCGGTTGCCATTAGCTGGGAGGTGATACTGACCAGTAGATTGTTGAGGAAATAATACCTGAAAACCTGTCCCCTGCCTTCGGTGAACATGATCCCCATTTTCTTTGTATAAACACTCAGGGGATAGGTGGCGGTATTAACCTTTTTCTTGCTTCCATCTTCGAAAATCAGGGTATTCATGAACATTCCGCTGAATTCAGCATTCACACTATCGGTCAGCACTTGAAGGTTCTCTATCCGGAATGAATCAGCACCGAAATTATCAAGAATAATCTGTCCGTCTGCATTCAGAATCCATTGCCAGCTCAAATCAGATTCCCGGGGATAAAGCTGGAATATATTCTCAGCAAACAACTTCAGATCCAGTTCTATAACCAGATTACCAATGACAGCATCCTGACCAAAATAAGGATAGTGGTACTCAAGAACGGAGCCAGCCTGTTCCACGTTTTCAAGAGGGGAGAGCGGATATTGTCTCTTGTTCGCAAAGCTATCTACAACGAAAATATCCCTCTTCCCAAAGTCATTCTTTGACTCCAGGGAAAGGTCATACACATTTTTATGATTGTCATAGATTGATATCTTGGTGATCAGATCACGGTATTTGACATAGAATAATCGAAGACTGTTGGTGGCCACCTTGAACTTGTCCTGATCGCTGAATAATTCTATCTCCGAATTGTACTTCTCTAACTCCATGCTGATATCGCTGGTGAACTTAAGTAGCGTGGTCTCCATATGCTCACCACAGAGCTGTGATTTAGATACCAGCGTTTGATTCAGGTGATCTTTGTATCGTTGATTTACACGCAGGATGGCAAACCCGTTCAGCGCAAGTAGCGCAAACAGAATCAGGCCAGCTATTATATTGTTTCTGATCATCAAGCGTTTAGATTGTAATCTATAAACTTAAAAACTATTTTAATTCTGGTTGAAAAAACGGATTGATAGTTACCAACAACCCGGCCGCATATTTACCTGTATCTTCCATCCTCTTCCATCATCATCAAATAGTTGATATATCTGAATTCACTAATGCCTCCATTGTCCACGGCGGCTTTTACTCCGCAATCCGGTTCATGCATATGAAGGCAGTTATGGTATTTGCACTTCTTACTGGCCCTGAAAATTTCAGGAAAAAAGTGAAATAGCTCATCCTTGTGGATATCGATAGTTCCAAATCCCTTGATTCCTGGCGTATCGATGATCCGGATCCCGGAGGAGAGTTCGAACATTTCCGAAAAGGTGGTGGTATGTTTACCCGTTTTATGATAATCGGAAACATCTCCGATTTTAAGTCGAATAGCCGGATCAAGCACATTAATCAGTGTTGATTTTCCCACCCCTGAATTTCCGGAGATCACATTGACTTTTCCGGTCATTTCATTTCTGACCTCTTTTACTCCTTCCCTGGTCTGAAGCGACATCTGCATGCAAGGATAACCAATATCATTATAGACCTCCTTCAGGTGATTCATCTCCTCAAGCTCAGTTTCACCATACAGATCGGTTTTATTAAACAGAATAACAACCGGAATCCTGTAGGCTTCCGCCGAAACCAGGAAACGATCGATAAAAGGAGTCAGTGTCCGGGGTAGAATCATACTGATCATCAGCCAGGCCAGATCCACGTTACTTGCAAGCAACTGGTATTCCTTTGAAAGATTGGAAGATTTGCGGATAATGTAATTGGAACGTTCTTCAATGGATGTAATGATACCTCCTGTGCCATCCTCCATCCATTCAAATCCGACATGATCACCAACTGCCACAGGATTGGTTGCCCGGATTCCTTTAATTCTGAACTTGCCCCTGATACCACAGGGAATTACCTCGTCATCCCCGGTCTTTACCAGATACTGACTTCCAGTTGATTTGATAACGGTTCCCCGGCCTTTTTTCATAGCATATCAAAAGTAGTGAAACGAAATAAAAAAACCGCCTCTAAATGAGGCGGCTCCCTAAAACTAAACCCTTTCCCGGGTGCGAGCAATGGCTCTTATATATTGAGTAATCTGTTAAAACCATCCGAATTTAAAGGCCAGAAAGCCTCCCGGAGATGAAAGATCGCTGTTTGTATACCCGTGCATAGTCTCATTTATTCCGGTATAAATGTTATAGGTGGCACCTGCTCCTATTCTGAAAAACCTGGTCAGGTTTAATTCAATCTCCAGGGTAGGTGAGATCACAAAAAGCTTATCTGTTATATAGGGATAATACTCCTGATATTGCATGATCCCAAATTCACCCCATCCCAGAAGTGTTGACAATGCAAGGTGAATTGGCTTGTCTCCAAAAAGGGAGTAGCCGAGCCAGAAACCTCCATGACCCAGGGTCAGGCGATCACTTGGATTATCATTAACATAATCGGGAATGGCATTGGTCAGGCCCATTCCGTAACCGCCAAAAAAGAAATCATCGATAAGCACGGCACCACCACCACCCATCATAAATGCAAAATCTCCGGCAACTGATGTGAACTGCATAAATGGTCCTCCCATCCCGGATATACGTACATTCTGATTGTCAAAAATGGTCTGGAATTCTTTTTCCTGAGAAAAAACTGAAACGCTAAACGCCAGGGCCAGAAAGAAAATAATGGTTTTTTTCATGATTATAGCATTGGTTTTATCTCTAAAGACAGGAAGACTGCTTCCAGGTTGCATGTAGAGGAAATTAATCTTCCTTTCCTATTGGCTTTGTAAGAGAAAACCGTTTTCCTTTAAAAAGAAATCCTGATACTTCTCCTTCTTCATCCCTGGATGCAAGCAGGCTGAGGTCCGAGCCTGCAAGCTTATTAATACCCTTTATTCCGGCATTGGCTATGCTTAAAATAGAAATGTCCTTCTCACTGGTATAGTCTACCAGCGCTTCCTGGAGATCCATATCGTAGATCTGAGCAACAGTCAGACTACTCATTTGAACAGGGACCGGAGAAACATAAAGAGCTTCAATCTGGTCCGGAACAACCTCAGCAACGGGTGATATAGCTGTTATCTGCATGGCAGAACCCGGCCGCAGCTGGGTTTTTAATTCATACCGGGTCATCTCAGTTGCTTTCGATCCCAGCTCCTCAGGAACTTCTTGCTCCTTTCTTACTGAAAACAACACAGGTTCTTTCAAATTTTGCAGCGAGGGCTCGGAGGCAGTCTGGACAGAACTGTTCTCCAATGCTTCTTCTACAGCAGCAGCACTGGCCTGCTGCTGAGAAATATCCTGAGAAGACAGTTCCCGGGAAGACAGTTCCTGGGAAGACAGTTCCTGGGAAGTCAGTTCCTGAGGTGCTTGCATTGCCTGTTGCTGAAGGGGAATATTGGGCCCGGTTCTGAACAGTATAAACAATAGGGCAAGTGCTGCTGCTGTTGAAACCACACTTATCCACACCATCCTTCTTTTCGGCCCTTCTTTACGTTTCAGCAGTTCTTTCCCTTTGAACTCAAGTTTCCCGGGCCGCAACCTGGTCTGTTGCCATTCCAACCACTGGCTGTATTTCAGATCATCCAGCGATAACATTGTCTGGTGTGCACTTTCCTGTTCAGGACTCAGATCACCTTCCATTCTTGCAATGGAAAACAGATCGAAATTGTGATTACTTAAGCTGCTGGATGAATCGGGAAACTCCTTCTTCAATAAGGTTTTATTCTGGAAACTGAGCTCTTCGCCCTCCAGAATCCAGGGTTCAATGTCCATAAGCTCCATGGCACAATCCGGATTCAAACGAAGAAAATCGTGCACTTGCTTCTGATCTTCCACAGGCAGGTTTCCCTCCAGAAGGTCCAGCAAAAATGCCTCGTAGTTATGCCTGTTAATCTCCATTACTAAATCACTTTTTCCATGGACCCTATATAAGCCTTCAGATAGACCCTGGCCCGGTATATGTAAACCTTTACCTGAGCTTCTGTGAGCTCCGTTATTTCGGCGATTTCCTTATAGGAATACCCTTCGTAATCGCGCAGCATGACAACTGCTTTCTGGTCCTCCGGCAAATTCTGAATTGCTCTTTCCAGCACCTCTCCCAGGTCCGAATAATGATCTCCTTCAGACTCCCTGTAAAGGGAAGAAGAGTCCAGAATCACATTTCGCTTCTCCCTTCTTATATAGTCAATCATGGTATGATATGCCGAAGTAAAGAGATAGCTTTTTACCTTCAATGCGCTAACCTCTTCCAGTTTCATCCATAACTTTTCAAATGTATCCTGAATAATATCCTCTGCCATGGCATCATCCTTCAGGTTCTTCACAACGAATCTGTAAAGATTATCCGCGTAAGCGTCCACTGCCCTGTTGTACTCCCCTACCGTCATTAAATCAAGCTGATTGCGTAAATAAGACGAAGTCTTTACTTGAAAGTTACAGCATAATTGAAAATATGTGAAGAAAAATTTGGAAATATGAGGATGATGACCCTATCTTTGACCGAACGGTCAGTCATAAATCATGTCACCAAGAACACCTGAACAATTTGAAGAGATGCGCGAATCGCGAAGGAAGCAGATTATGGATGCTGCCCTGGAACTCTTTGCTTCAGAGGGCTATAGCCACTGCTCCATTTCTCAACTGGCCTCTCAAGCCGGCATATCCAAGGGGCTGATGTATAACTATTTTAAAAGCAAGGAGGCCCTGCTTATGGCCATTATTGAAGAAGGGATGCAGGACATTATGGCTATGATGGATCCCAACCAGGACGGAATTCTTGAACCGGAAGAAGTGGAAGGTTTTATCCGCAATACATTTAAAGGCATCAGGGAAAATATGCAATTCTGGATGCTCTTTATCAATGTAGTATTGCAACCACCTGTAAAAGAATTCCTGGATGGAAAACCCTTCAGCAGTGTGATGGAGCGCTTTGCCCCGCAGATTCTTGAGTACTTTGAAAGGATGGGTTACGAAGATCCCCACCTGGAAATGCTTACGTTTTCAGCCATGATAGAAGGCTACGGGATTCTCCTCGTATACCTCTTCCCCAGCGAAGAATTTTCCCATGACACTGTTCAGAAATTTGAAGACCGGATGGTGGATATGTTTACCAGAAAAAGATAGTACAATGAAAACCAGAAAATCACTTCTCTCTATCAGCTTACTGCTAGGTCCTGCCCTGATGATTCTCGCCCAGGATCTCTCTCCCAAAGAGATTATCCGCACAGCTGATGAAAAATTCAATGGTGAAAAAACCAGTACCAGTCTTATGGCCATGACCATTGTGAGGCCCACCTGGGAACGTAGCATCGAATTCAAGAACTGGACCAGCGGAAGGGACTATGCCCTGACCCTGATCACAGCTCCTGCTAAAGACAAGGGACAATCATTCCTGAAAAGGCAAAATGAAATGTGGAACTGGAATCCCACCATCAGCAGGCTTATCAAGCTTCCTCCCTCAATGATGTCACAGGGCTGGATGGGATCCGATTATACCAACGACGATATCCTGAAAGAGTCTTCTGTGGTCAATGATTACGATCATCAGCTAGTAGGTGAGGAAGAATATAATGGGCGCCTCTGTTACAAGATCAAAATGGTGGCAAAAGAGGATGCCGCTGTGATCTGGGGCCACCAGGTACGCTGGATAGACAAACAGGATTTTCTGTTTTTGAAATCGGAACTTTATGACGAAGATGGCTACCTGGTCCGGTCCGAACTGGGTTCCGAAATCAAGAGCATGGACGGAAGGCTGATCCCTACCAGGATAGAATTGATCCCTGCCGAGGAAGCCGACCAGAAGACCATCATTGAGATCAAAGAGATAGAGTTTAATGCCCCAATTCAGGAAAGTTTCTTCTCCCAGCAGAATATGAAACGGGTCCGTTAATCGTATTGATATACCACTCTTATGAATAATTTAAAACTTGCATGGCGAAATCTCTGGAGGAACCGGCGCCGAACTTTGATTACCTCGGCTTCTATCTTTTTTGCTGTCTTCTTCGCCCTGGTCATGCGATCCATCCAGCTTGGTTCTTACGACCACATGTATAAAAATGCCATCGAGTCCTATACTGGCTACATCCAGGTGCAGCACAGGGACTTCTGGGATGAAAAAATCGTAGATAACACCTTTCACTACAATACACAGCTGGAAAAGCAAGTCCTTGCCGATGAGAATGTGACGGCGGCCATCCCCCGTTTCGAATCCTTTGCCCTGGCCTCAAACGGTCCGCAGACAAAAGGGGTTATGGTCATGGGCGTGGATCCTGATAAGGAGGTCTACCTGCTAAAGATCAAGGATAAAACAGTAAAATTCCGGCTCACTTCTGAATCCCTGAAGAAGATTGAACAGGATCCTGATATCCCTGAAAAAGTAAAAGACCTGGCTCCCCTGTTTGAAAACAGTGCCTATACCACAAGCTCCAGGCTACAGTTGGACCTTGGGATTACCGACAGGGATGCATCACAGCTCATGCCGGCTATCGAAGAACATGCCCGATTCAAAAACGGCCATATAAAAATGGGGGAAGCCGGAGCCTGGGTGGGCGACAAACTTTCACAATACCTGCAGCTTGGTATAGGAGATACCATTGTACTGATCGGTCAGGGATACCATGCCACTACCGCTGCCGGTAAATATGAAATCAAAGGAATTGTGAAGCTTCCCCTTCCAGATATCGACAATAAGATCGTTTACCTGCCCCTGGATATTTGCCAGGAGCTGTTTAATGCCGAAGGAAATCTTACCTCCCTGGCACTGGCCGTGGACAATAACCAGGACAAGAGCATTGCCGGGACCGTCGAAAGGATCAGCGCTTTTGTTTCAGATGATCAGAAGGTCATGGAATGGAAGGAGATGAATGAGGTGATGGTATCGCAAATGGATGCCGATGATAAAGGGGGGCAAATCATGCTGGGGATCCTTTACCTGGTAATTGCATTTGGGATATTCGGGACCGTGCTGATGCTAACGGCTGAACGAAGGCGTGAATTTGGGGTACTTGTGGCCATCGGGATGCAAAAGAAAAAACTGGCCTCCATCATGACCCTGGAGATGCTGCTGATCGGATTCCTGGGGGTCCTTGGTGGCGTATTCGTCGCCAGCGTACTGATCCTCTATGGAGTGGATCACCCCATTATTTTCAAAGGTGAGACAGCCAAGATGTTTGAGGAGTATGGCATGGAACCAAAAATGGCATTCTGGACTATAGGATCCTACTACATATCCCAGATAATGATCGTCCTGGCTATGGTGCTGCTGGCCATTGTCTACCCACTCAGAAAAATATTCGGAATGAAGGTCGTTAACGCTTTAAGAGCATAAAATATTTGATATGATTTGGAAAACAGCCTGGCTTAACGTTTGGCGGAACAAGGTCCGCAGCCTGGTGGTCATTGCTTCGATCACCATTGGGATCTTCGGGGGCATTTTTGCAGTGGCCGTTATGAATGGAGCTATTGCGCAACGTGTGGATGCGGCCCTGAATGAAGAGATATCACATATTCATATCAATGATCCGGCTTTTCGTGATAACTACGATATTCAACTGGTCATTCCTGAAGCTGAGCAGCTTCTTTCGAGCATCAGCGAAACACCCGGTATAAGTGCAGTGGCCTCAAGGACAGTGATTACCGGAATGGCCAATACAGCCTCAAAGAGTGCCGGGGTACAGATCATAGGAATCTATCCTGACCAGGAAAAAGAGGTCCTGAAACTATATGAAACCACCATCCCGGGCACCGGAGATTTTTTCGAAACCGAGAGCCGCAATAATCTGGCATATATTGGTGAAGAACTAGCCAAGGAGCTCAATATTATACGCTACCAGATCGATCAGGAAGTGCTTGACAAGCTTGCAGCCAAGGAAGTCCCGGTGGAAGTACTGGACAAATTATCCCCTTTTACCGGCAAACATTTCAAAAGTGAGAAAGCATTCAAAAAGGAACTTAAAGGAGTGCTCTCTATGAAAGAGCAACATGCTTTCGGAGCTTTCATTAAAGAGGAAGCCTGGACCTTCCGGGCCCGTTCAAAAATGACCCTCACCTTCCTGGACAAGCAGCAAATGCAGACCGGTGCCGTTTTTCGGATCGCGGGAATTTTCGATATCAAAAACAGCATGTTCGAAATGAGCCAGGTCCTGGTGAAGAATGAGGACCTCATGGAGCTCACCGGCATGGCCCCCAATGAATATCACCAGCTGGTGGTTCGCCTGGACGATGTGGAATCCACAAATGAGTTAACAGCTTCATTGCGTGAAAAACTACCCGGTCTGGAGCTTATGAACTGGAAAGAGATCCAACCCGATCTGGCCATGATGACCGATATGGTCCAGAAATTCTACGCCCTGTTCATGGTCATTATCCTGGCTGCCCTGGCATTTGGCATCGTTAATACCATGTTGATGGTGGTGCTTGAAAGAACCAAGGAGCTTGGGATGCTCACGGCCATAGGAATGAATAAAAAAAGAGTCTTCCGGATGATCATGCTGGAGTCGGTCTTCCTCTCTCTGGTGGGTGGCCTGGCAGGAATGATTGTCAGTAAAATTCTTATCGCCTTTACCGCCACCAAAGGGATCAACTTTGCCTCCTATGCGGAAGGATTCGAAGCCATGGGATTTGCTGCTCATATCTATCCTGAGATCTCCACAACATTCTTTGTTACAGTTACCATCCTGATCATTATCACGGGAATTCTGTCATCCGTCTACCCGGCGCTGAAAGCCCTGAAACTGGATCCGGCAGAGGCACTGAGAACAGAATAGCCGGGTCTATTCAGTTCAGTTATTAGTTAATGCTAAGTAGTTAGTAAAAAGAAAAGCGAAAATATCATGAAAGTTTTAGAGATTAAAAATGTCCACAAGGTTTATAACAGCTCCGAGGTACAGGTTCACGCTGTAAACGGGGTCTCCCTGGACTTTGAAAAGGGAGAATTTGCTGCCATTGTAGGCCCTTCAGGATCCGGTAAGACCACCCTGCTGAATATGATCGGGGGACTGGACATACCCACCGAGGGAGAAATAATGGTAGATCATATCAACCTGGCCGGACTGAAATCCTCAGCCCTGATTGATTTTCGTATGCGGAACATAGGTTTCGTGTTCCAGTCTTATAACCTGATTCCTGTGCTCACTGCCAAGGAAAATGTAGAGTTTATTATGAGTCTGCAGAAGTGGAACAAAAAAGACCGGGACGAGCGTACTTATGAATTGCTGAAGGCTGTGGGCCTGGAGGACCGGATAAACAGCAGGCCTTCGAAACTGAGCGGGGGACAGCAACAAAGGGTGGCTGTAGCCAGAGCTCTGGCTTCCAAACCCAAGTTTGTACTGGCCGATGAGCCCACTGCCAACCTTGATTCTAAATCCACCGAAACCCTGCTTGATATAATGGAGGAGCTGAACCGGGAAGAAGGGATCACCTTCATCTTTTCCACCCACGATGCCCGGGTAGTTAAAAAAGCCAGGCGGGTAATCACTGTAGAGGACGGCAAGGTAATCTCCGACAAGCGGAAGAATTAAAGCTTCAATGCCCAGGAAACTCTTATATCCCCTTTTACTGACTTTTTTGTTCGCCGGAAGTACAGCCGGACAGGAAAAAATATCTCTTCAGGGCTATATCTCTGATATGCAGTCGGTCTATCACATCCCAGACATCTGGCTCTGGGAAAACAGTCTGCAAAACAGACTCAAGTTTGACCTCTATCCGGCCGACTGGCTTTCTGCCAGCATACAGCTCAGGAACAGGTTTATTACCGGGAATACCATCCCAAAACTTTCGGGATATGCCGGATCGGTGGGTGAGGACATGGGCTGGATCGATTTGACCTGGGCCACCGACGGGGCTTTGGGCGATAGTGCTGGCTATATACTGACCAGCATGGTGGACCGGATGTGGATGCAATTCACTTTCGGCAACCTGGAGATCAAAGCTGGCCGGCAGCGGATTAACTGGGGTCAGACCTTTGTATGGAACCCCAATGATATTTTCAATTCTTATTCTTACTTCGAGGTGGATTATCCTGAACGCCCGGGCATCGATGCCATCAGAGTTTCCTATTATACCGGAAATGCATCCACCATAGAACTGGCCGCAAAGATGGATAGTGCCAAGCGCGCCACAGCAGCTCTTTACTTCAGATTTAACACCCTGGGATTTGACATCCAGTTACTTGGAGGAGTATACCAGGAAGAGGACCTGGTGCTGGGAACAGGCTGGAGCGGAAACCTGGGTCCCACGGCCTTTCGCGGAGAAATAAGTTATTTCAGGGACCTGGATCAGTTTAAGGATACCACCGGCTACCTGATGAGCTCTCTTGGATTTGACTACACCTTTACCAACTCCCTGATGATCCAGATAGAAGGCTTATATTCGGCCTTTGCAGATGAAATGGAGGTCAGCAGCTTCCTCCAGTTTTATACTGGAAGCCTGGATGTAAAAACCCTTGGATTTACTCCCTGGTCCTTTTTCGCAAACATCAGCTATCCATTCACCCCCTTACTCACCGGAAGCTTTGCCACCATCTGGTATCCCGAATGGAAAGGGGCATACCTGGGGCCCTCGCTGGACTTCTCATTAAACAGTAACCTGGACCTGAGTTTGATCCTTCAGTACTTTACTGCAAAGCTTGAAGATGCTTCAGGGGTCGAAAACAGGGAGAATGATATTTTCGGATTTTTGCGGTTTAAATGGAGTTTTTAACTATTGACAGCATCTTACTCCAATTTAACCAAATTGTTAAAAACTATATTCCAACCCCTCCACTTTTTCATGTTTATTAGATGGTGTCGTATGTAACATTCATTAATGCGATTCCATGAAAAAGCAAAACTCTAAAAAGGAGGCCCCCGTTATGGGAATGCCTGACTACCGCTGGAATAACCGGGTTGTTTTAATTACTGAAGATGAAGAAGTGAATTTCTACTATCTGAAAACCCTTATTCAAAGAGCCGATGCAACAGTTCTGCGTGCTAAAAACGGGAAAGAAGCAGTAGACATTATAGCCAAACACAGGGGAGGGGTGGATTTGATACTGATGGACCTGAATATGCCCGTGATGGATGGATACGAAGCCATGCGGATCATAAAATCGCGTCATCCTGCCATTCCCATTATTGCCCAGACGGCTTATACCATGAATAAT
>CAYWGP010000188.1:0-11312 GCA_964458155.1 uncultured Bacteroides sp. | reverse complement strand
GCAATGCCGAAGTGGGATTTCACGATGTGACCCTGAGGATTTTTGATGGTACTGTGAATGTGGACAGCTCATTTCAGATTCGAGTGGCTAACGTAAACGATGCACCGACCTTTGATGTGATGCCCGACACCGTGGCCACAGAGGATGTCCTCTATTCATCTGCCATCACAGGGGCAGATATTGATGTGGGGGATTCACTGATTTACCGGGCAACTGTCATTCCTGCCTGGCTGACATTTAATGATACCACAGGAGTGCTGAGTGGAACCCCCGGAAATGACGAGGTAGGGTTTCACGATGTGACCCTGACCATCTTTGATGGTACTGTTACTGTGGACAGCGCCTTTCAAATCAGGGTGGCCAATGCAAACGATGCACCGACCTTCGATGTGATGCCCGACACCGTGGCCACAGAGGATATTCTGTATTCTTCATCTGTCGCTGCTACAGATGCTGACGGGGATGGTATTATCTACAGCGCCACCCAGTTGCCACCCTCAGGCTGGTTAGTATTCGACCCGGGAACAAGGATTTTGAGCGGTACACCCGGCAATGCCGAAGTGGGATTTCACGATGTGACCCTGAGGATTTTTGATGGTACTGTGAATGTGGACAGCTCATTTCAGATTCGAGTGGCCAATGTAAACGATGCACCAACCTTTGATGTGATGCCCGACACCGTGGCCACAGAGGATGTGCTCTATTCATCTGCCATCACAGGGGCAGATATTGATGTGGGCGATTCACTGATTTACCGGGCAACTGTCATTCCTGCCTGGCTGACATTTAATGATACCACAGGAGTGCTGAGTGGTACGCCCGCCGATAACGCGGTGGGATTCCATGATGTGACCCTGACCATCTTTGATGGGACCGTTACAGTGGACAGCGCCTTTCAGATCAGGGTAGCCAATATAAACGATGCACCAACTTTTGCTGCAATGCCCGATACCGTGGCTACAGAGGATGTCCTTTATTCATCTGCCATCACTGGGGCAGATATTGATGTGGACGATTCCCTGATTTACAGGGCAACTGTCATTCCTGCCTGGCTAACATTTAATGATACCACAGGAGTGCTGAGTGGAACCCCTGGAAATGCCGAGGTAGGGTTTCACGATGTGACCCTGACCATCTTTGATGGGACTGTTACTGTGGACAGCGCCTTCCAAATCAGGGTGGTCAATGCAAACGATGCCCCTACCTTTGCAGTGATGCCCGATACCGTGGCCACAGAGGATGTCCTTTATTCATCAGCCATAACAGGAGCAGATGTTGATGTGGGGGATTCACTGATTTATCGTGCTACCATCATTCCTGCCTGGCTGTCATTTAATGATACCACAGGAGTGCTGAGTGGAACCCCTGGCAATGCCGAGGTGGGATTTCACGCTGTGACCCTGACTATCTTTGATGGGACTGTTACTGTGGACAGCGCCTTTCAAATCAGGGTGGCCAACACAAACGATGCCCCGACCTTTACCATCATGCCCGATACCATAGCAATGGAGGATGCTCTATATCAAGATGAAGTCACCTGTACGGATATTGATGTGGGCGATTCCCTGATTTATAGCGCTCCGGTGCTTCCGGCATGGTTAACATTTAACGATACCACAAGAATTCTGAGTGGGACAGCAGGGGATACCCTTCTGGGTGATCATAATGTGACCCTCAGGGTCTTTGATGGAACAGTGAATGTGGATAGCTCTTTTGTCATCACCGTGCTAAATACAAATGACCCCCCGGCCTTTACCTCAATTCCGGACACCGCAACCCTTCAGGGTGACTTATATTCTTACACTGCCACTGCAACAGATGTTGATGGGGATAGCCTGTACTTCACTGCGCCAGTACTCCCCATCTGGCTCAGCTTCGATACCATTACACATGTGCTGAGTGGAACACCAGACAATGATCATGTGGGTAATAACAGTGTTTCGATAATGATCAGTGATACTGCTGTAAATGTGGTCCAGTCTTTCATCATTGTTGTGGAAAATATAAACGATCCACCTGTATTTACATCCACACCAATCACAGAAGCCCGCCCGGGTGTTGCATATAATTATACGGTTACCGCCCTGGATATTGACGGCGATAACCTTATCTATACTGCAATTGCGCTTCCCGGATGGCTGACTTTTGATCCTTCGACCCAGTTACTGAGTGCGACACCCAGCGACACGGATGTGGGCGATCAATTTGTAACCATCAGGGTTTCTGACGGATCTCTTTATGTGGATCAGACCTTTGTCATTACAGTCAGCTTTGGAAACCATGCTCCAAACTTTCTTTCCGACCCTGCTACAACCGCTGTTGTGGGAGAATCATATATCTATACCATTGTTGCCTATGACCTGGATAGCGATCCCCTCACCTTTTCTGCTCCTGTGCTGCCCGACTGGTTAACTTTCTACCCCGAAACTCAGGTGATAAGCGGAGTACCTCGCAGTGGTGATTTAGGCGGGCATGATGTTACCATCAGGGTTTCGGATGGAACTGTGTCGGCCGATCAGTCTTTCCCCATAACGGTGGAAAATGTAAATTCTGCACCCTCCTTCACATCCTCGCCGGTGACTTCTGTCATCGAGGGAGAACTCTATGTATATTATGTGGCGGCCGAGGATGTCAATGATGATGAGCTTACTTTTTCTTCCATCCTATTACCGGACTGGCTGGTCTTTGATGTGCAGACAGGAGTGCTGCATGGAACTCCCAATAGTGAAGATATAGGCGATCACAATGTGACACTGAGTGTTTCGGATGGTGATCTTAACACGGATCAGAACTTTACCATCACCGTGGAAGTTGAATCAGGAGTTGGCATTTCAGATCTCCGCTCTACAGATTTCATGGTGATATACCCGAATCCCACCAATGGCAGATTCACTGTGGAACTGGCCGGCGAATTAGAGAAGGAGCTCAACCTTGAAATTATAGATCCGGCTGGAAGAATACTAATTCAACAGGAATTTCCTCCCTACCAACTGATCAGGGAAGAATATGATCTGAGCGGCCGGCCTGCGGGAATGTACTTCATTCGCTTACTGCATGATTCGGACCAGATTGTCAGGAAATTGATCCTTCACTAATCCCGGGCTTTATCTGCCAAAATGTCAAATTCATCTCATTGGCTCAATATTTGACCTATCAGGGGCAAATTATCGAATTTAATAAGTGTTTAAGAATATGGTAAAGAAGTCAGAAAATGCTGATAATAAGCATAGTAAAAAAATAGAAGTGGAGGAAACCCCCAAACAGGAACAGGCTCAGGAGAAGCCGGAAGAGAACGAAGGCGTGGAAGAGACTGAAGCTGAGGAGAAGGAAGAGCCAAAAAAAGAACCCACTGCAGAGGAAAAACTGGCAGAATTACAGGATCGTTACCTGCGCCTGTCTGCCGAATATGACAACTTCAGGAAAAGAACTCTGAAGGAGAAGATCGACATGCAGAAGAGTGCCAATGCTAATCTCCTGGAAGCCCTTCTGCCCGTGGCAGATGATTTCGACCGCGCCATACAATCGGTGGATGAGGCCAAAGACATCGAGGCAGTAAAAGAGGGATTGAGGCTGATATGGGGGAAATTCAATGGCTTCCTCAATCAACAGGGAATCAAAGAAATTGAAGCGCTTAAAAAAGATTTTGACACCGATCTTCACGAGGCAATCACCAAAATCCCTGTTCCATCCAAGAAACTGAAGGGAAAGGTTGTGGATGTTGTTCAAAAAGGATATTTACTGAACGATAAAGTATTAAGATTTTCAAAGGTGGTTATAGGGGAATAATATGGGGAAAAGAGATTACTACGAAATACTTGGCATATCCAAAGATGCTGCCCAGGACGAGATCAAGAAAGCCTACCGGCAACAGGCTTTGAAGTATCACCCCGATAAGAATCAGGGTGACAGTGAGGCTGAAGAGAAGTTCAAGGAGGCAGCTGAAGCCTACGAAGTGCTTTCAGATGCCGAAAAAAGGCAAAAATATGATCAGTTTGGTCATGCAGCATTTCAAAACGGGAGCGGTGGATTCCACGGTGGTGGAATGACCATGGAAGATATATTTTCCCAGTTTGGGGATATCTTTGGAGGCTTTGGAGGCTTTGGGGGCTTTGGCGGTTTCGGTGGAAGTTCCCGGGGAGGTGGTGTCATCAAGGGCTCCAACCTGAGGGTCAAGGTAAAGCTGAACCTGGAAGAGGTGGCCAGGGGAGTGGAGAAAAAGATCAAAGTGAAAAAGTATATCGCCTGCGAAGCCTGCAGCGGATCTGGTGCCAAACATGGTACCTCAAAAAGCACCTGCTCAACCTGTCGAGGCAATGGCCAGGTAACCCGTGTTACCAATACCTTCCTGGGACAGATGCAGACCGCTTCCACCTGTCCCACCTGTCACGGTGAAGGAACCACCATAAGCGAGAAATGTGAATCTTGCTATGGCGAAGGGATAGTCAAGAAAGATGAGGTAATCAAGATCAATATCCCCGCCGGAGTGGCCGAGGGGATGCAGGTGAAGATGAGCGGTAAGGGTAATGCTGCCCGCCGGGGAGGAGTCAATGGCGACCTCATGGTTGTTATCCAGGAAGAAAATCATCCCGAACTGACCAGGGAAGGAAGCGATCTGCTTTACAACCTGTATCTGAGTATCCCCCAGGCCACCCTGGGAAGCACAGCAGAAATTCCCACCGTGGAGGGGCATGCAAAAATCAAGATAGAAGCCGGGACTCAACCAGGCAGGGTGCTGAGACTCAGGGGGAAAGGCCTTCCCGAGGTCAATGGCTACGGAAAGGGCGATCTGCTGGTACAGATCAATGTCTGGATTCCTAAATCCCTGGAAAAAGAGGAAAAGAAGATCTTTGAAAAGATGGAACAATCGGATACCTTTACTCCCCGACCCGATAAAAATGAACACGGTTTCTTCAACCGTATGAAAAATTTCTTTGAATGAACATTTTAAGTGCCAGTGACGTTGTCAAGGACTTTAGCGGACACAGGGCATTGAACCATGTGTCCATGGAGGTTCCCGAGGGCAGCGTCTACGGCTTACTTGGTCCCAACGGTGCCGGTAAGACCACCCTTCTCCGGATTATCAACCAGATCACTGCTCCCGATGAAGGATATATCCACTTCGAAGGTAAGCCCATGGGCCAGGACCAAAGACATATTATCGGTTACCTCCCGGAGGAACGGGGACTTTATCAGAAAATGAAGGTGGGAGAACAGGCTCTTTACCTGGCGCAGCTGAAAGGACTTTCCAGGCAGGAAGCCTTAAAGCGACTGAAAATTTGGTTCCGGAAATTCGAGATCGAAGCCTGGTGGGACAAGAAAGTGGAAGAACTATCCAAGGGGATGGCACAGAAGATTCAGTTTATAACCACTGTAGTTCATGAGCCCAGATTGCTGATCTTTGATGAGCCCTTCAGTGGATTCGATCCCATCAACGTTAACCTGCTGAAGCAGGAGATCCTAAAGATGAAAGAACAGGGAGCCACCATCATATTCTCCACCCACAACATGGCCTCAGTAGAAGAACTCTGCGACCACATCACCCTGCTTAACGAATCGGAGGTTGTCCTGGAGGGCGAAATCTCCGAGATCAGGGAGCGCTACCGTGCCAATAAATACCTGGTAAGCTTTTCGGGCACTGCAGAAGCGCTGGCCGGCGGCCTCAATCCCCGCTTTGAATTGCTGGCTGTAGAGGAGAACGGAATGGGCCGAAAGGCTACCATAGCCCTTAAGAACGAGGAAGATGGATCGGCCGATCTGATCAGAAATCTGCTGAACATCATTGAGATAAAAGAATTTCGTGAAATATTACCGGGAATGAACGATATATTTATCCAGGTGGTTAATGACACCAATGCAAAGAAGGGGGCCCGGGGATGAACAAGATCAGTCTGATAATCCGGCGGGAGTACCTTACCCGTATTCGAAAAAGAACCTTTATCGTAATGTCGGTGCTGGGACCTCTGATTTTTGCAGCCTATGTTCTGATCCCCATGTATTTTGCCACACTGGAGGACAAGGAGGAAAAACGTATTGTGGTGATAGACGACTCCGGACTTTTTACCCGGCAGGGTGCCGATGGTCCCGCGTTTACAGTGGCGGAGACCGAAACTCTGAAATTCCAGGTGGTCCAGGGCGTTCCTATTGAAACATTCAAAGAGACTTTTGAGGAGTCGGGCTACTATGCATTGCTCTTCATCCCGGCAAATATCCTGGCTTCCAATTCATCGCTAATTTACTCCACCAAGCAGACTTCAATGGAAATTTCAGAGTACCTGAGGCGCTCTATGGAAAGTCAGATTGAAGATTTAAAACTGGCCCGGCATGAGATCGAGGACATTGAAAGGATCCTGGCCGAAGTGGAGACCAGCATAAATGTCCGCAACATCAAATGGACCAAGGATGGAAAGACCCGGGAGAGCAATACTGTCGTAGTAATGGCCATGGGCTATCTGGCAGGAATGCTGATCTTCTTTTTTATATTTTTCTTTGGCTCCCAGGTAATGCGAGGAGTGATCGAAGAAAAGGTGAGTCGCATCATAGAAGTGATTGTCAGCTCGGTAAAACCCTTCCAGTTAATGATGGGCAAGATAATCGGGGTGGGCCTTACCGGTCTGACCCAGTTCCTGATCTGGATGATTCTTTCGGCTTTCCTTATTACCGGACTAAAGGCGGCCTTCTTCCCGGAGTTGAACCAGAGTCCCACCGAACAGGTGGCCGGAAGTGATCTCTTTGACCGGGAGTCGGACAATCAGAATCTTAACAGCAGTCCCCAGGAACTCCTGGCTGACGAGGATCTGGATACTGCCCAGGAGATATTCAATTCTCTGAAGTCCATCAATGCAGGAGTGATGATCGCTTCCTTTCTCTTCTTCTTTATATTCGGCTATCTGCTTTATGCCGCCATGTTTGCAGTGATTGGTTCGGCAGTGGATAATGAAACGGATACGCAGCAGCTGATTTTTCCGGTCATCCTGCCCCTGATCCTGGGCATCTATGTCATGATCAGCGCCATCAATAATCCAGACAATGAACTGGCATTCTGGTTTAGCATCATCCCCTTTACTTCACCTGTTGTGATGATGGTCCGGATTCCCTTCGGGGTTCCGTGGTGGCAACTGGCCCTGTCGGGTTCCCTGCTCATATCTGCCTTTCTTGGAATGACCTGGGTGGCGGGAAAGGTCTACCGCACAGGGATCCTGATGTATGGCAAGAAGGCCAGCTACAAAGAGATCTGGAAATGGCTAAGGTATAGCTCATGATAACGGCCATTCTCGACTTCGGAACCAACACCTTTAATCTCCTGATCGCTGAACGAAAAGAGCGTGGCTTCAACATTCTGCTCAGCAGCAAGCAACCTGTAAAGCTTGGACGGGGCGGAATCCAGGTAAACCGGATTACTCCCGATGCTTTAGAACGGGGGTTTGTGGCCATCAACAATCATATGGAAACCATCCGGAGTTATGAGGCAGACGAAATCAGGGCTTTTGCCACTTCGGCCATCCGCAACGCAGCTAACGGTGAAGAATTTACCGAAGAGGTATACCGGCGTTTTGGTTTCCGCACCAGGATCATCCCGGGCGACAGGGAGGCCGAACTGATTTACAAGGGAGTGCGCCAGGCAGTCTCCTTCGGGGAGCATAATGATATGATTATGGATATAGGTGGCGGCAGCATAGAATTCATCATATGTAATAATCAGGGCATTGTCTGGAAACAGAGTTTCGAACTGGGGATGGCACGTCTGCTGGAACGCTATACCCTTTCGGATCCCATTACACCTGAGGAAGTAAGAGTTCTGGAAGACTATTTCAGACAGGAACTGGCTCCCCTGAGGGAGGTGGTGAAAAAGGAAAAACCCCGTACCCTGATCGGCGCCTCGGGTTCCTTTGATACCTTTCAGGCAATGATCATGCACAGAAAGAGGCAGGAATCTGACGATCTTTTCGGCAGGGAAATTTCACTAAAGGATTACTACAGCCTGCAAAAGGATCTGCTTCGCTCCACAAGGGAGGAACGACTGGCCATGCCAGGCATGGAACCAGTGAGGGTTGAGATGATTGTGGCCGCCACGATTTTTGTTAGTTTTGTGTTACGCAGTTGCCAGATGAGTCATCTTTATCACTCTGAATTTGCTTTAAAAGAGGGGGTCATTTCCGAACTGGTGGGCATCTGAGATGAATCTCCTCGCAGCAAGCAGCGAGGATCATTGATTAATTGTTAATTTTAAAGGTGCTCGCTTACCCCACTGCATAGCAACGGGGATTCGCTCGCGTAGTTCAAACTTTTGATTATGGAAAATATCCTGGTTATAGACGACGAAAGAAGTATCCGGAATACACTGAAGGAGATTCTTGAGTACGAAAAATTTAAGGTGGAGCTGGCTGAACATGGTGCCGAGGGACTGGAGAAATTCAAACAGGGTAATTATGACATTGTCCTGTGTGATATCAAGATGCCCGAAATGGACGGACTGGAAGTACTTGAGAAGATTAATGAGGAAAGGAGAGAATCCCAGGTGATCATGATTTCGGGACATGGAAATATTGACGTTGCGGTGGAAGCCATCAAGAAAGGTGCCTTCGACTATATTGAAAAGCCACTGGATCTGAACCGGCTCTTAATCACCATTCGCAATGCCCTGGATAAATCAACCCTGATCACCGAGACCAGGGTATTGAAAAAAAAGGTGAGCAAGGGCTATGATATGGTGGGTGAGTCGAAAGCCATTCAGCAGGTCAAGGAAATTATTGACAAGGTAGCCCCCACCGATGCCAGGGTTCTGATCACCGGATCCAACGGAACAGGAAAAGAGCTGGTAGCCCGTTCTCTCCACGAGAACAGCACCCGGGCAGCCGCACCATTTGTGGAAGTGAATTGCGCCGCTATTCCTTCTGAACTAATTGAGAGTGAACTATTTGGACATGAAAAGGGAGCCTTTACTTCGGCCATCAAGCAGCGGAAGGGAAAGTTTGAGCAGGCTGATGGGGGTACCATTTTTCTTGACGAAATCGGGGATATGAGCCTTTCGGCCCAGGCCAAGGTATTAAGGGCGCTTCAGGAAAACAAGATTACACGCGTAGGGTCCGACAAGGACATCAATGTGAACGTTCGGATCATTGCCGCCACCAACAAAAATCTGAAAACTGAAATAGAAAAAAGCAACTTCAGGGAAGATCTTTACCACAGGCTCAGCGTTATACTTATCCAGGTTCCCTCACTGAACGAGCGCCTGGAAGACATCCCCCTGCTGGCCGAACACTTCAATCTGATGATTGCCGAAGAGTATGGCAATTCACCTAAAGTGATCAAGGAGGATGCCATCAAGGAGCTTCAGAAGATCAACTGGACAGGAAATATCAGGGAATTCCGGAATGTGCTGGAGCGCCTGATTATCCTGTGCGACAAAGAAATTAGCGGGAAGGATGTAGTTAGCTTTGCCATGCCTATATCCAAATAAAGCCCTGCTCCGCTTGCAATCTTAGAACTGGAAATAGATAAAGGGTTGCAGATCGGCCGACCATGACTGGTAGATCACAAAAACGACCAGTACAGAGATCAGCACCTTGGCCCATAGAGGAGTGCGGATAAATGCATTCAGCAGCTCCAGCTTCCAGCGTTCAGGCACCCAGTGGGTGAAATAACCCAGCGCCATCACCCCGAATACCAGGCGGTAAGACCAGAGCACTTCCGGAACAATCCGAAGATTGAATTCATGCAGCACCTGGTGAATCAGCTGATTGGCCTTTTCCATGGATTCGGAGCGGAACCAGATACGGGTAAAGGTTATAAATACGAAGGTGTTGAATATCTTCCAGAAGCGCACGGCCCAGTGCTTGCTCTTTTCGTAGGGAGACACTCTCTTCCAGAGCTTGTATACAATCAGTCCCAGCCCGTTGATTCCGCCCCAGACCACAAACTGCCAGCTGGCCCCGTGCCACAGTCCTCCCAGCAACATGGTAATCATCAGGTTCACATCGGTCATGATCCTTCCCTTCCGGTTCCCCCCGAGTGGAATATAAAGGTAATCCTTCAACCAGCTTGAAAGGGAAATATGCCAGCGTTTCCAGAAGTTGCCCACATTTGTTGCCTTATAAGGGACATTGAAGTTTTTGGGGAGACGAAATCCCAGTAAGAGGGCCACACCTATGGCAATATCGGTATATCCCGAAAAGTCGACGTACACCTGCAGGGAGTAGCCAAAAAGTGCAGAAAGGTTTTCAAATCCTGAAAATCCGGTGGGATTGGCAAAGACCCGGTCCACAAAGTTCAGCGCAATATAGTCACCGATAAACATCTTCTTAAACAGGCCTTTCAGGATCAGGAAAAGGGCGTAACCAAACTCCTGCATGGTGAGCCTGTAGCGTTTATACAATTGTGGAATAAACTCGGAAGCCCTTACAATGGGACCTGCAACCAGCTGGGGGAAAAAGGACACGTAGAAGCCAAAATCCAGGATATGCCTCACCGGTTCGACCTTCCCGCGGTATATATCAACCGTATAGGAAATGGTCTGGAAAGTATAGAACGAGATCCCTACCGGAAGCAGGATCATCGACACATCAAAGTGAGTTCCCGTAAGCCGGTTTGACCAGAGTGCCAGGTGATTGACCACCTCTATATCGAGATTAAAAAGGCTATTCAGGGTATTCACAAAGAGGTAGCTGTACTTGAAGTAGGAGAGCATAAAGAGGTTCACCACCACACTCATAATTACCCCGAATTTCTTCCATCCCGGTTTCCCTGCACGATAAATCAGGTTCCCCAGGTAGTAATCGGAAAATGTGGAGAAGACCAGGATCAGGAAAAAGAGCCCCGATGTCTTCCAGTAGAAAAACAGACTTGCTGCAAACAAAAAGGCATTCCTGACTGCACGCTGACGGTAGATCCCTGAATAGATCAGGAGCACTACCAGGTAGAAACCCCAGAAAAAGGGCCGTGTGAATATCAGTGGCTTCTCCGGGTTAAACAGGAATATTTCTGAGAGAAGCTGACTCACCTGCCTGTATTTTGGGTTTCAAATTCGGTATACTCCAACATCAGCGCATTGTAAAACATCTCGGCAACCAGGTTTATTCCCAGGCTGGTAAAATGTATATAGTCGGTGGAGGCCAGAGGTGGATCGGCATGTACAAAAGAGGCCATGGAATTCCTTCCACCCATGGCTTCATAAAGGTCCCAGAATCCAAAACCACTCTCCAGAGCCGCATCCCGAAGTGCATCCCTGATCCCCTCAAGTCCGGGATAGGTCAAAAATTGTCCGTTTTCCCGATGCGACATATCCGATGGCCCGATCACTATCACCGGGATCCCCG
>CAYWGP010000187.1:0-7462 GCA_964458155.1 uncultured Bacteroides sp. | reverse complement strand
ACAAATCTTGTAATATTCGCATTTATTATCGGGCTTCTGAGTGGAGCTGTTGTGGTCGGAGCCATTGCCTGGGCAAAATCGCTGGGACTGAATATGAACTGGTGGAAATGGCTCCTTTCGGCGCTGTGGTACTGCCTGTTTCTCTTCTTCCTGGCCGCTGGTTTTACCTTCATTGGTGAAGGAGAGGCCGCAGCCGGATGGAAGGTCCTTGGCTTTTCTGCCGTGATCGTAATCTTCCTCGGTGTTGGTCTGGTAAGAATCCTCAGAGCAAAATAGTACCCTTATTTCAGCCTTTATTCCAGAGCCCCTCAATCTCTTCCAGTGATTTGCCTTTGGTTTCTTTGACAAAGAACCAGGCAATCAGGAGCTGGATAAAGGCCATGCTTGCCAGGAAAAGGAAGGTAAGTGAGCCCCCGAATGCATCGAGCACATAGGGGAAGAGAAGTATCACCAGGAAGTTGAATACCCACTGGGTAAAGGAGGCCAGGGCCACTGCCTGTCCCCTGATCCGGTTGGGGAACATCTCTGCCACCAGGGTCCAGAAAGCCGGTCCAATACAGGAGGCGAAGAAGGCAATGAATAACATAATGCAGATGGTGGTAAAGATCGGATTCAGCTCAAAGTGAAAAGCAGCAGCCAGCATCAACAGGGTTGCCGCCATTCCCGATGATCCGATGATATAGAAGGTCCTGCGTCCCAGGCGGTCAATAAGCCAGACGGCAAAGAAGGTAAAGGCAAAATTGACAAGCCCGATGAGGGATGTCTGTAAGAGTGCACTCCGGATCTCCAGTCCGGCTGCAATCAAGATCTTGGGCGCATAATCGACCACCGTATTGATTCCTGAGATCTGGACAAAAACCGAAAGCAGGAGCCCCAGGATAATTACCTTCCGGTAGCGCCTGGAAAAGAGCATCTTCAGGGCGGATCCCGTTCCGGCATCTTTCAGGCTATTCTCGATTTCAGAGATCTCAGATCCTGCAAAATCTGCTCCACCAATGCGTTCCAGTACCACGCGAGCCTTCTCTTTAAATCCAGCTTTGACCAGCCAGCGCGGACTTTCCGGGATAAAGAATAACCCTACAAAAAAGGTAATGGAAGGAAGTAGTCCGGTTGCAAACATCCATCGCCAGTTATTCTCCACATCGTGCAGGGCAAAGTTAACCAGGTAGGAAACCAGTATCCCCAGGGTGATGGCCAGCTGATAAATGGTGATCAGAGTTCCCCGTATTTTTGGGGGAGCCACCTCAGCCACATACATGGGCGAAAGTACCGATACAGCTCCAACTGCCAGTCCTCCCAGCACCCTGAATGAGATGAAGAAGGTCTGGGTTTTAGCCAGAGCCATTCCTGCACAGGAGATGGCAAAGAAAAGAGCCACTGAAATCAATAAGTTTTTTCGGCCGTATTTCTCTGTAAGTGATCCTGTTCCGAAGGCACCAATGATAGCGCCCACCAGGATGGAACTGACGCCCCATCCCAGTTGAAGTTCGCTCCATCCAAAGTAAGGTTGAATAAAAGGAATAGCCCCTGATATAATGCCCACGTCAAATCCGAACATCAGTCCCCCGATGGTGGCCACCATGCTGATGAACCACAAATATGCGCGCCCCTTCACTACAGCTCCTTAATCTTAATGTTCCTGAATCGTATTTTACTGCCATGGTCCTGAAGGCAGATATTTCCTGTTTTTGACAGCCCATAGTCGGGATATTGATCCCACTTGCCGCTGTTGCGGCGCTCGTACCAGTCTTCGCTCCAGGGTACAAATTCTACCACAACTTCCCCGTTCAACCAGTACTCCACCTTTTCCGGAGTGAATACAATCGCTGAAGTATTCCAGCCCCGCAGGTTCACCTGCTTCTTTTCACTGGCCACGTACATGGCATAGTCCGCACCCGTTTTCTGCCAGTCTTCGAGGGGATAATGATCTCCATGTTCATCTCTGAAATCATCGTCTTCAATCATCTGATATTCTGGTCCGGTTTCATAAGCAGCCTTGTATTTAAGTTCTTCCACCACATGGTACATGACACCACTGTTGCCATTGGGTCCCAGTTTCCATTCCCATTTCAGATGAAAATTATCATATTCCTTCTCGGAAATGATATCACCTCCTATATCGCCTCCCAGTCCCTGTCCTACAAGGCAGCCATCTTCCACAATCCATCCGGAAATGTCATCATCGTTCCAGTTATGCCAGCCATCAGTGGTTTTACCATCGAACAACAGGACAAACCCGTTCTTGATGTCTTCGGAGGAAAGCGTATTGTGTTTAGTCTCAGCTGCTGCGGTATCGGAAGATTTGGTGACTTTTGTGGATTTGCAGCCACAGAGTGATAGCAATAAAATTGCAGTAAACAACAAAATATTCGTTCTCATAAGTCAGTTATTAGCTTTTTAGTTTTCAGTTATTCGGGAAGGATCCATCCCTCCCTGTAGTTGTGCTTGATATACTCTTTAACAGTCTCCTCTGCATTGAGCGTGACATATCTGGTATCGAAGGTGGGATGTCCATCGATGACATTGAAATCGTCCGATTTGACCACCCTGAGCTCATCACTGCTGCTGATATTGGTAAACTTCATATTGGAACCGTCCCATTTCAGCTCCCGGTCGAGGCTCTGCAGACGTACTGCCAGCACACCCATTACAATCATTTCATTAAATGGACCGGCCATATCGAAGTTTGAGAAGGGCTGCACCCGCATATCCGGGCTCTCTTTACAGGCCCTCACCCAGTCCTGCTCGTGGGGGCCATCCTGGATGCCACCCACAGGGTAATCTTTCACCCTGCGAAGTGTTTCCGGAACATTGGGTACGCGCCCGGAAAGCAGGCGGGGATTAATTCCTCCCAGGTTACAGATCAGTTTATCCTTGGATCCGACAAAGAGACAGCCTCCCATGTAATCTTCCATCATGGGCTCTCCGTCGGCCAGTTCCACAGGCCTGGATGGCATCATGCCTCCATCATACCAGAACACCTTGGCTTCGGGCAGGCCCTCTCTTTCCGGGAAGGTGTATTCCACCACCTCTGACTGGGGTGCAGATTCTGTATTGACCAGGGTAGATGATCCCTGGACCCCGGTGGGGTATCCCAGTTTCATTGAACTGAACACGGGGTTGAGAATATGACAGGCCATATCGCCAAGTGCACCGGTGCCGAAATCCCACCATCCCCTCCAGTTCCAGGGAGTGTAAATATCATGGAAGGGTCTCATGGGGGCCGGACCGATAAACAGATCCCAGTTCATGGTGTCGGGTGCTGTCATTGCCTCTTTAGGGCGCTCCAGTCCCTGTGGCCATATGGGTCGGTTGGTCCAGGCATGTACCTCTTTCACTTCTCCTATTTCACCAGCCTGTATCCATTCTTCCACTGTACGGGCTTCCGGGGCAGAATTCCCCTGGTTACCCATCTGGGTGGCTACCTTGTACTCCTGAGCCAGCCTTGTCAGCAACCTGGATTCATATACCGAATGGGTGAGGGGCTTCTGACAGTAGACGTGTTTACCCATTTTGATAGCTGTTGCGGCTATGGCTGCATGAGTATGGTCGGATGTGGCAATCATAATGGCATCAATATCTTCTCCCATCTCCTCCAGCATAATTCGCCAGTCCCAGTAACGTTTTGCAGCAGGATAATCGTCAAAGCATGCCTGTGCATATTTCCAGTCCACATCACACAGCGCCACAATATTCTCACTGGACATGGCTTCCAGGTTAACCCTTCCTTTTCCTCCGATACCAACACCAGCGATATTCAATTTATCACTGGGAGCCACATATCCCAGTGCTTTACCCATCACATGGCTGGGGATTATAGTTATGCCGGCCGTCGCCGCTGCCGTTGTTTTTAGAAATGTGCGTCGGTTTGAAGATAAACTGCTCATGTTGGATCTTAGTTAGGTGAAGAGCACTAAAAGTAATAATTATTTGGAGTATTTGTTATAATTTAAAGGCAACAAAAGCCTCCCTATGAACAGACGAAAATTTCTGAGTCAATCTATGGCCGGTACAGCCGGAGTGATGTTGTTACCATCCCTTCTACCAGCTTGCTCGACTTTTCATGATTCCCTTCACGATTTCGGATTGATCACCAATGTGGTGCAGACACATATGATAAAGGACCACCGGAGATGCATGACTGATCTGGCTGAGATGGGTTATAAATACCTTGAATTTGGCGGGACCTACGGTGAATCCCCTTCTGAGTTAAAGCAGTTTATGGATGGAATCGGACTGATCCCCCTGGCCGGTGGAACAAGCATTTCTGGCTTGCTGGGTGATGGTTTGAAGCAGTCCATTGAGGACTGCCTGACGATGAATAAGCGCTATCTTATCTGCTATTGGCCCTGGATGGATGGGGGAGAAAATCTCAGCATGGACCAGGTGCTGTTTGCTATTGATGAGTTTCAGAGGATAGGAGAGGAGTGTAAGCGACAGGATTTACGCTTCGCATTTCATAACCACGACAAGGAATTTAAGGTTCTTGATGGCAAAGTGATATATGATTATATGCTGGAGCAGACTGACCCGGAGCTGGTCACTATGGAAGTGGATCTGTATTGGGCACACAAGGGCAAGGCGGATATCAGGGAGTATTTTAAAAAATATCCCGGCCGTTTTGAATTGGTACATATTAAGGACTCCTATGAATCGGAAAGCATGCAGAGCTTTGCCTGTGCCGGATCTGGAATTATCGATTTTCCGGATTTGCTTTCTTTCCGGAAGGTGGCCGGATTCAGGCATCTGATTGTGGAGCATGATAAGCCGGAGCCTGAGAATGAAATGGAATGTGCCCGCAGCAGCATCAATTACCTCAAATCCTTCTCTTTCTAAACCCCTTATTAGACTATTAACCATTAAATACTAACCAATAACCATCTTCCCATGCCCAACCGCAGATCATTTATTAAAACTTCAGCAGCAGCAGCTGTCGGACTCGGAGTTTCTTCTTCACTTTCAGCTTCCTTTTTGTCACCTTCCCGGGTGCTGGGTGCCAATGACCGAATTAATGTGGCTCTGATCGGAGCCCGTAATATGGGTTGGTACGACCTGGAGGATATCCTGAAACAACCCAATGTGGGGTGTCATACCCTCTGCGATGTGGATGGGAATGTGCTGGACGATAAGCTTAAGCAATTTACAATGAATGCCGGGCCAACACCCAACATTACCATGGATTACCGTGTGGTCCTGGACGACAAGGATATTGATGCGGTGATTATCGGAACACCTGATCACTGGCACTGCCTGCCTGCAGTGGAGGCCTGTGAGGCCGGGAAGCACGTCTATGTGGAGAAGCCCCTGGCCAACTCGGTGGGGGAGATCAATGTGATGCTGGATGCGGCCAGGAAGTATAAGAGTCTGGTCCAGGTAGGACAACAGCAACGCAGTGGAGCTCACTGGCATACTGCCATTGATTTTGTGAAATCGGGTAAGCTGGGAACCATTCGCCAGGTGAAATTCTGGGGTAACTTTAATTATGGCGCAGGCAATATGCCTGTACCAGATTCGGAAGTTCCGGAAGGCGTGAACTATGATCGCTGGTTAGGACCGGCACCCAAACGTCCCTTCAATAAGAACCGTTTCCATGGATCCTGGAGAATGTTCAGGGACTATGGGGGAGGACTATTAAGCGACTGGGGGGTGCACCTGATCGATATGGGCCTCTGGGCCATGGATGTGAAATCCGCTCCCTTATCCGTGCAGGCACTGGGTGGGAATTTCGCCAGTCAGGATCATGCCCTGGAGATGCCCGATACTCTGAGTGTTTTATACGAAATGGATGGCTACAATATGATATGGGAGCACAATGGGGGAGTGGAGAGAGGACCTTATGACCAGAGTTATGGGGTGAAGTTTATTGGGAGCAACGGTACCCTGGTGGCAGATCGCGACAAGTGGCGGGTCTTTCCTGAACGCAATGGTGAGGAGTTGCGCATGGAGGCCGTGCCCGAGCAGCGAAGTGATTATAAATCACATGAAAACCATTGTGAGAATTTTATCAGGGCCATTCGCTATGGCGACACTCTGAATGCGGAGATCGAGATTGGTCACCGTTCGGCCCTTTATGCTCACCTGGGTAACATCGCTTACTGGGCCAATGACCGGGTGATCTATGACGAGGAAAATCGCAGGATTACCAGCTCTGAGAAGGCAAATGCACTTGTGACGCCGGCATACAGGGCTCCCTGGAAATTTCCGAGCCCATAGCAGGGTTTAGTATTCTGGCGCTGATTCCAGCTTTTCCCAGTATTTGTGCCAGGTGGTTCCCTGTCCGGGCCTGGGTTCAGGTTTTATATCCACATACAGAATGGTATCGGCATCGACCCCGTAGGGCGCATGCAGGACCTCTTCGCCACCGGGGCCGAAAACCATGGAACAACCTATCACTTTAGATCCCTTCCAGGGGCCGCCGGTCATCCAGCCCACGTTGCTGCACCCGGCAATCCAAACCCTGAAATCCCTGGCCACTGGTTTGTAGGCCTTTCTCCACCATTCCCCGTAAGGATCTTCAAAATTATTATGGTCCGCCGGAACGGCCCATGCGCAGGGGGAGAGGATTATACCGGCTCCCATGTAGGCAAGGGCCCGCGGTATCACATGATCGCCAGTGCTTGCATCTGCGCAGATCATGATCCCAATGGTACCCAGATCGGTTTGAACCACCTGCAGACTCTGTCCCAGGGCATAATAGGGATGACCAATATCCAGCTCATTAATCTTCCTGTGAAGAAGTATAAGCTCGCCCGCGGGGTTTATCAGTACCGCAGAATTATATACAGTCTCCCCGTCTTTTTCTGTTAAACCTGAACAGACATATATATGATATTTCTTTGCCATGGTGGAAAGGAGTTCAGCACTTTTTCCAGCAGGGACAGGTTCGGCCATGGTGAGTGCAGAAGGATCGGTCCAGCCCAGGTCCATGGCTTCTGGCAGGAGCACTACCTGTGCTCCATTTTCGGCAGCTTCAGCAATCATTTCCGCTGCGTGCGCCAGGTTGGTATCTTGCTCTCCGCCCACTACACGCATCTGTGCCATAGCCAGCTTGAATGGTTTCAATTCTTCCTGTGCGTGACAGAGCACAGGAGTGAGGATTCCCAGAGCTGCAAGTAAAATGAAGCAAAATAGACGTTTCATATATCCAAAGTTTGACCGTAAGTTATAAAAGTTCCATTTTAATTGAGCCAAATCCCAGTCCCAAAAAATGCAACTTAAATGTCATATTGTGTATTGTTGGTAGCTGAATACGGGTATATTTTTAAAAGGTTGTATTTTTGGTCTTTAATAAAAAGCCAGACAGTTCTGTAAATCTGAAAATACGTAGCATATGCAAGCATTGTTGGGAGTACTGTACCACTCCATTGGAGGGATTGCATCAGGAAGTTTTTACATGCCTTTCAATAAGGTCAGGGGATGGGCCTGGGAAAGTTACTGGATAGTTGGAGGGCTATTTTCCTGG
>CAYWGP010000186.1:0-7393 GCA_964458155.1 uncultured Bacteroides sp. | reverse complement strand
AAATAAAAAAAGGGCACAAAAAAAGGAGACGCCCTGAAGCGCCTCCTGCCAAATCTAACTAACTGTCTTTATCTCTTATTTGAATCGCCTGGCAACTTCTTCCCAGTTGACAACGTTCCAGAAGGCCTCAATATACTCGGGCCTGCGGTTCTGGTAGTGCAGGTAGTAAGCGTGCTCCCATACGTCGAGGGTAAGCAGCGGTGTTCCCTTAACCTCAGCAATATCCATTAAAGGATTGTCCTGGTTGGGTGTTGAGCTAACTACCAGGGAACCATCGGCCTGCTTCACCAGCCAGGCCCAGCCAGAGCCAAAACGGGTGGCAGCAGCTGTGCTGAACTGAGCTTTGAAATCAGCAAAGGATCCAAAGGTACCATTGATGGCTTCCAGAAGTTCACCTGCAGGTTCTCCACCGGCCCTGGGTCCCATCATCGACCAGAAAAGGTTATGGTTGTAAAAACCGCCACCATTGTTTCTTACAGCGGCCTGTTGGGCAGATATCCCGGCAAAGATCTCCTCAATGGGGGTTCCTTCAAGGGACGTTCCTTCCACTGCTTTGTTCAGGTTGGCGGTATATGCGGCATGGTGCTTCGAATAGTGAATCTCCATGGTTCTTCCATCGATGTAGGGCTCCAGCGCATTATAATCGTAACTTAAATCTGCTTGTTTGAATGACATTTTATATGGGGTTTTAAAAATTTAACTTCTTCTCTATTTAAACTCGATATAAATAACAAGCCTGTTGGGATATTGTTCACTCCCAATCTGCCATTTTCCCTTTTCTGTTGTGCAACATTTCTGTTCGAAGCCTTTTCCACGAAAACATGATAAAATCCAATGTTTTTGACACTTGAAAGTATTTTCTTGTCAGGTGAACTGCTGTATAATATGTGGCAGAAGGCGGAAGAAGGGAGTATCTTTGCCGCCGAAAATAGAGAAGTAAACAGAACGTCAAATAACTCAAATAATAAAACATTAAAATTATGCCTAAAGGGATTTTTAAGGTTCCGGTTCCGGTGAATGAGCGGGTAAGAAATTATGCTCCGGGAACCCACGAGCGTGAGACACTCAAACAAGAGATTGAAAGACTCAGATCACAGGTAATTGATATTCCCATGGTGATTGGTGGTAAGGAGATCAGAACTGATAACCTGGCACCCATCAATCCGCCGCATGAGCGGAAACATGTGCTGGGTCATTTTCACAGGGGTGATGCCAGTCACGTGAAGATGGCTATTGACGCTGCGCTTGAGGCCAAAGAAAAATGGGCCAACCTTGGCTGGGAGCACCGCGCCTCCATCTTTCTAAAGGCTGCCGACCTGATTGCAGGCCCCTATGGCGATACCGTTAATGCTGCCACGATGCTTTGTCAGTCAAAAAATGTCATGCAGGCCGAGATTGACAGTGCCTGCGAGATGGCCGATTTCCTGCGCTTCAATGTACAGTACATGAGCGATATTTATGAGCAGCAGCCCATCTCATCGGAAGGAATCTGGAACCGGGTTGAACAGCGTCCACTGGAAGGATTTGTATTTGCCCTGACTCCCTTCAATTTCACATCCATTGCCGGAAACCTGCCCACTGCACCAGCCATGATGGGGAATACAGTGGTATGGAAGTGCTCCAATACCCAGGTCTATTCGGCCAAGGTGCTGATGGATGCATTCATCGAAGCGGGTGTACCTGCCGGTGTTATCAACCTGGTATTTGTATCCGGTCCCGTAGCCGGGAATGAGATTTTCTCACATCCCGATTTCGCCGGAATCCATTTTACCGGTTCAACCGAGGTATTCCAGCATATGTGGAAGACCATTGGAGGCAATATTGATAAGTACAGGAGTTATCCCCGGATTGTTGGCGAAACCGGAGGAAAGGACTTTATCTTCGCACACCCCACAGCCGACAGGAAGGCGCTGGTGGTAGCCATGGTAAGGGGAGCTTTCGAGTTCCAGGGACAGAAATGTTCTGCAGCCTCCCGTGCCTATATCCCAGAAAGTATGTGGCCAGAAGTGAAAGAGCGCATGGAGAACATGGTCAAGGGAATCAAAATGGGACCACCGGAAGACTTCTCCAATTTCTTCAATGCGGTGATTGACGAGGCATCCTTCGACAAACTGGCAGGCTTTATCGACAGGGCCAAGGAAGATGCCGATGCTGAGGTCATCATAGGTGGTGGCCATGACAAGTCGGTTGGATACTTTATTGAACCCACGGTTATCCTGACTAGCAATCCCAGGTACATCACCATGGAAGAGGAATTGTTCGGTCCCGTACTGACCATCTATGTATACAAGGACGACCAGATTCCGGAAACCGTTGAGATACTCAACAATACTTCCATGTACGCCCTTACCGGAGCTATCTTCTCACAGGACCGCTATTCTATAGAGTGCCTCACTAAGAAATTATCCAACTGTGCAGGAAACTTTTATATCAACGACAAGCCCACCGGTGCGGTGGTTGGACAGCAGCCATTCGGCGGAGCCCGCGGATCGGGAACCAACGACAAGGCAGGATCCATGATTAACCTGTTGCGCTGGGTATCGCCCAGGACTATCAAGGAGTCCTTTGTTCCCGCGCAAGACTACAGGTACCCATTTATGGAGGACGAGTAGGCAGTCTTGTCTGCAGGCTAATAAAATCGGGGGCTTAAAACCGTCAAAAATGACTGTTTATAGGCCCCCTTTCTTTTATTAGCCTACCGACTATACTACTCTTTTCTTATAAAGTGGTTTGAAAGGAAGGGAATTTTTTAAAAGGTGTTGATAGTCTTTTGGGCGCAGATCGAAAGGGAGTTTCATTTTTCTATATTTTTAAAGCATGAAAGAAGTCTTTCTGAAGATATGGCCCTGGCTCAGGAACAAGTATGTGCTGACCATTGCGGTATTTAGCATCTGGATGCTTTTCTTCGACCAGAACAATCTGGTGGACCGCATCAGGATGACTTCCGAAATCAGGAGTCTGGAGGTCGACAGGGAATACTACCTGGAGCAGATCCAGAAAGATTCGGCTAACCTCAGCGAGCTCACCACCAACAAAGAGAACCTGGAGAAATACGCACGCGAACAGTTCCTGATGAAGAAGAGTAACGAGGATGTGTTCGTGGTGATCGAGGAGAAGGACAAGAAAGAAAAAAAGAGGAAATAATCACCCTGCTCAACTCAATCACACTGCTCAACTCAATCACACTGCTCAACTCAATTACCCTGCTCAAATCAATCACCCTGCTCAGCTCAATCACCCTGCTCAACTCAATCACCTCATATCCAGCATCCTGTAGATCAGCAGGAGCTTAAGTACATCATTACCTACCGAAGGAATACCGTAATGCTCGGGGTCAATCACTCTGAGTAATTCAGATGCCGCATCTCCCACAGGAATATCAGGGAATCCTCTCTCTCTTGCAAAGTGCAGAAACTTCATGATCCTGAACATAGAGAACCAGCGCCAGAATCGTTTTCTGAAAGCCTGCAGAGATGAGCTGTTGCTACGAATCTCCACCAGGGCCTTTTCGAAATCCTGCGTTTCCAGGAATTCCCGAAGAATCCCAGGCAGGCCCGGAAGGCCCTTCAGCACAGAACCTGCCCCGGTGACTTTGTATAAGGAATTAATATCCGAAAAAAGTCCGCCAAGCATCCGGAAGGGTTCCGGGTGGTAAGTTAAAAGCGAATCTTCTCCTTTTACATACTGACTGACAGCCCGTCCGGTACCAAATGGTACCCGGTCGGAGGGGCGGGGTGAAGGTCGTACACAGGTCGTGTTGCACTGGCTGAAGTTTCCACGCTGGGCCAGCTTCTGGATAAAGTAAAAATCTTCTCCTGCCTGCCGGCGGTTCATACCTCCTTCCAGACAATAGATATCAGCCCTGACGGCCATGGAAGATCCCACGGTGTGGTAGGCGTTGGGAAAAGAAGTGGAACGAAGGGCCTGCAGGTAGTAACGCAGGTGAAGTTCGTAACGGGTGATGGCGTCGTATACTTCTGGTGCATACTCTTCGCCGGACAGGGGATGTTCAAAGCGGATGGAACAGCCGTCGGGCTCTGAACGCGAGGGATCCCCTCTGAAATGTTTCACCAGGGCCTCAAGGTAGTTGGTCTGAACCACAGCATCGGCATCCATGCCTGTCACGATTCCTTCGGGCCGGTCCAGTAAAGAGAACCTTCGTACCGCCTCATCCATCAGAATCTTCCGGGCGCTTCCCACGCCTGCCTCCTTTATTCCAAAGGAATGATCCAGCCAGACATGAAAATCGATGCAGGGATGCTTATGGGTTTCGATCCATTGGCGTGTACTCTCCAGGGTGGCCAGATTCTGCTTCAATACCGCTTCCGGAGCGCCCTCCGGAGCATTGATCAGAATCAGGACCTCGGCATGAATACCTGCATCTTCACGAACATCTGAGCCCAAATCTGCATCAGAGTCTGAGGATCCACCCAAGCCTTCACCACAGGTGCACTGAAACAACGAATCCAGGCTTCTTTCGAGCCCGGATTCATTATATACCGGTATGGTAACAATTATATTAAGTCCGGAATTAGGTTCCGCTTCGATGAGCGCCTTTCGCAAACCGGCCTTCAGCAGGTATGCATCGGCAAATCCCATTATTGCTGTTCTGAGACCGGCTTAAACTGCTCGTTCAGTCCTTTTACCACCTGGGCAGTAATGTCGTAGGGCTTGGCTCCGTAAATCAGATTTCCTCCGAAGGTGTAGGAGTAAACATAGCTATAGCCCTGTTCCAGGCTTAGGTCAGCCACATACGTTTCAATTTTATCGAGCATTTGACGGTTCCTTACCATTCCTTCTTCCTGCAGCTGCCCTGCATACTGATTTTGAAGAACCTGAAGATTTTGTTCCTCAGTGGCCAGTTGTTGCTGAAGCTGTTCTGCCTCGGTGCGCGTAACAAGTCCTTTCTGTATCTTATACTGTGCATCCTGAACACTCTGGTAGAAAGTCTCGGTGCGTCCGGCAAAATCAGCTTCCAGTTCGGTTTGCTTTTGTGACAGTTCCTGCTGGTAATCGTCATAGAGAGCCCACTGTGACATTACAGAATCCATATTAAAGTAAGCAATACTGATATCGCCAGGATTGGCTGTCAGAGCTGCTGCTTCATGCTTACCACTTTTTTCACTCTTTTCACCTCCAGAGAACTGGAAAACGAACAACACGATTATAGCTGCTCCTAAAACCACATTGGTTACAATGTTTGCAATTTTCATTGTCTGCTTTTTATCTGATTAACTGATTATTTGTTTGTTATCGGGCAACAAATATAGTAGAAAAGTTTAATAATCAGGCTATTTTTTTTGCTTACTGCAGGCTGATATCGGGAGCGTTCTGACATATATAATCAGATCAGTGTAAGCGGTCAATCCCCCTCCCGGCGATTAGGGGTAAGCGCACAGTTTTCAGGGAGGGGGGTTGATTGATCCTTCCCACCGGAATAGACTAATTTGGGTGATCCTTCCTGTACTTTTCCGCAACTTCTCCAATCACTTGCTCCAGTGGGGTAAACTCCACATTTAAGGCCGCTTTTATTTTCTCTGAGGAGAAGCGGGTCTCACCAAATGCAGCCCGGACATGCTCGCTGGTAATAAGTCGAATGCCTCTGAAAAGTGCAGCCATAGAGTCAAGCCGAGATAGTTTTTGAAGCAGGGAGGGAGTGACCTTTTTCAGATTGCGTTCTTTTCCCAGTGCCTTCCCGATCATCCCAAACACTTCTTGATAGGAGTAATCGCCTTCACTCAAAATAAAACGCTCGCCGGATATATCTGAATTCATCAGGCGGATCATGGCATCCACCACATCCTTTACTCCCACATAGCCGGTAATACCCGGTGCTGAATATTTCAAACCACCGGCCACGCGACTGAACATGGAGGAGCTACCCCGATCCCAGAAACCGGGTCCCAGGATAATGGAGGGATTCACAATCACGGCTTCCAGGCCTTCTTCCATTCCGCGCCATACCTCCATCTCCGAACGGAACTTGGATTCGGCATAGCCTGTACTTTTTTTAGAATGGGACCAGATCAGGGACTCTGTGGCCGGTGAATCCTCAGGTGATCTTCCGATGGCTGAGGTGGAGGAGACATGGAGCAGTTTTTGAACTCCCCTGGCCAGGCAGGCATTCACCAGGCAGGCTGTGCTATCGGTATTAAAGCGGATCATCTTCTGACGATCCCGCGGTTGAAAGCTTACCATGGCAGCACAATGATAAACATGATTCACCCCCTCCAGGGCCTCTTCCATATTTGCCTGATTCAGAAGATCGGCATCGACCCAGCGGATGCGCCCAAAAAACTCTGCCAGCTCATCTTCACTACCGGAATGGTAGGTGAAAACCCTTTTCACCTCTTCCAGGTCGGATGAGGGACGTTTCAGCGCCACCACCTCTTTTTGCTCCTGTACCAGGCTAAACAACAGATGTGATCCAAGAAGTCCTGTACCTCCGGTAACTAATATCATATTATAACGGGGTTTTGACGAAGATAAGCATATTCGGAAGAACCGGAAATACTAAGCCGACCGGGCTTTTTTGAAAAAGATATTGTACCAGGCTTTCCAGAAGTATCGCCACTGGGTGAGCAGGGGATGTTTCTCATAGGCTTCCAGGTAACGCAGTTCAGAAGCCTGAATCTCCTCCAGAGTTTCTGGCATATCCGCATAGTAAGGCGGAATAAGTCCGGGACGGTATTTGATTCTTTTTTCCTGCAGCTCCTTAGCGTAGAGGCTGAAGTACTGGTGACTTAAAGGTCTTACCCCCACTATCTTCAGTTCACCACGAAAAAGGTTGATAAGCATGGGCAGCTCATCAAGCCACAGCTTGCGCATAAAGGCCCTGGTACCGGCAATGCGGAAGTCGTTCTTAAACTTACCTCCCGATTCCAGATTGTTTTGCTTGTGCACATAGTCCTGCAGGTATTCGGCGTAAGGATACATGGTACGCAGCTTATACACTTTGATCATTTTGCCCCCCTTGCCTACACGGCGCAGGCTTATAAAGGGACCATAGGTAGGATTGGGATCAAAGGCTGGCTCCTTTATCTGCCTGCAGACAAAAAAGTAGAGTCCGTTTACCAGGCTTTCCTCGTTTACCTCAAAGCCACAGGCATAGAGCCGCCCCAGAATCTCCGGATGGGTAAAGACCCGGTTCTGTCCCCGGGTAAGAAAAAAATAAAACCCGCTGGTAAGCTTAAATTTTGGCAACACCCGCTTAATAACGTAATCCCCTGTGTAAGCTGCCCTGTTGATTAAAGGGGGGTATTTATTCAGAATCCTTCTTCTACGCATATCCGCGGTCTCCGCACAGCAAATGAATGTTCCATGGTGAGGAAGCTTCAGATTGACCGATTCGAAGAACATATTCACTTCCTTGATGTCATTGATCCGCCGGATG
>CAYWGP010000185.1:0-16024 GCA_964458155.1 uncultured Bacteroides sp. | reverse complement strand
CTACAAGGCACTTCTATTGCCCCAGGAAATACGATTTTGTCAGCAAAAAAAGAAAAACCCTCTGAAATCAATGGTTTCAGAGGGTCTTTAGTAGCGGGGGTAGGACTTGAACCTACGACCTTTGGGTTATGAGCCCAACGAGCTACCAACTGCTCCACCCCGCAATATATCTTTGGTATTTGTTATCTGTTTAGAACGCTGCTTAACATTTAAGCGGATGCAAATATAGTAGATTTTGGAGGAATCTCAAAATTACTTGGATTCTTCTCCAAAGTAGCGCTTCCGGAACCACAGGGCCACGCCTACCAGAAGGATCAATACCGGCACCTCCACCAGGGGTCCGATCACGGCAGCAAATGCCTCTCCCGAGCTGATTCCGAACACTGACACGGCAACTGCAATGGCCAGTTCAAAATTGTTGCTGGCGGCAGTAAAGGAGAGGGTAGTGGTTTTTGGGTAGTCTGCTCCCAGGGCCTTTCCCATGAAAAAGGAGACCAGGAACATGACTACAAAATAGATGATCAGTGGGATAGCTATTCTAACAACGTCCATGGGGATTTCCACAATAGTCTCACCTTTAAGAGAGAACATTACAAAGATGGTGAAGAGCAGGGCCACCAGGGTAAGGGGACTGATCTTTGGTATAAAGCGCTGGTGGTACCAGCTTTTTGCTTCTTGCCGGTCTTTCGATTTAATACGTATCAGGATAAACCGGGTGAGGAAACCGGCCAGGAAAGGAATCCCCAGGTAAATAAATACACTCTTTGCAATCTGCCACATGGTGACATTCACTTCAAAGGTTTCAAGTCCGAACCAGCGGGGCATCACTGTAATGAATACGTATGCATACACAGAAAAAAACAATACCTGGAAGATGGAGTTAAATGCCACCAGTCCGGCTGCATATTCCGGATCCCCTTCGGCCAGGTCGTTCCATACGATAACCATTGCAATGCAGCGGGCCAGCCCTATCAGGATCAAACCTGCCATATAATGGGGGTAATCTTTCAGGAAGACAATGGCCAGGACAAACATCAGAACCGGACCGATAATCCAGTTTTGAACCAGGGAGAGGATCAGGATCTTCCGGTTCCTGAACACATCACCCAGTTCCTCGTAACGCACCTTGGCCAGCGGAGGGTACATCATCACAATCAGTCCGATGGCAATGGGTATGTTGGTTGTTCCCCGGCTCATATTATTCCAGAAATCTGCAATACCAGGAAGGAAATGACCGGCTGCCACGCCAAGGGCCATGGCCATGAAGATCCATAAGGTCAGGTAGCGGTCAAGAAAGGAGAGCCTTTTTTTGGGTGCGTTCATCAGATACAAGTTATTTTAGCGACTAATTGGACAGAACACTCAAGACCTGCTGATAGTTCGGATCCTCGGGATAATAATCCACAAGTTTTTCTGCATAGGCCAGGGCCTCCTGCTCCAGCCCATTCTCCATGGAGATGGTTGTAAGGCTGTAGAGAATATTTCGGTCGAAGGGATGTTTTTTCTCGGCCTCCTTCAACACCTTCAGAGCCTCCATGGGCTCTTGTTGTGAATTGAGCCCAATGGCATATACGTAGCTGTAGTGCGGATCGTCCGGATCATATTTGATGGCGTTTTCCAGGTAAACCATCGCCTGGGCATGTTCGCCCTGTCGTACCTTTAAGAGTCCCAGGGCATAATTGATGGCGGCCAGATCCGGATATTTCTCCAGGGCTCCTTTAAGCACAAGCTCTCCTTCTGCATCACGCCCCTGCCGCCGGTAAAGATCGGCCAGGTTGATATAAGGACCTACCAATCCGGGTTCAAGTTCTATGGCCTCCTTATAAGAAGCTTCAGCCTTTTCATAGTCGCCCGTGTTCAGGTAGAGGTTCCCGAAATTGAGGTGGGTGCTAGGGTGGTCGGCATTAATCATCAGTGAGGCATTGTACTCTTCCAGGGCGCTGTTCAGGGGTCCGATAGCTCCCGCGGGCATCAGGTTTTGGGGAACTCCGGCCAGGGAGTTGGCTGCCATGAGCCGGACCAACCTCACGCTGTCGGTAAGGCGGGGGGCTGCCAGTTCAGCGATAAATTCGGGCTCGGCAAACTCTATTACAGTCATGGTAGCATAGCGCACCAGGGGGTCGGTATCAATTACCGTTTTTATTAGCAGCTCAGAGGTGGCAGCATTGGGATATCCGCCCAGCAGCGAGATGGCTGTAGCCCTTACCATGGGTGCTTGTTCCTGGTCGGCTCCAAGCCTGAGTAGTTCCTGCTGTGCCTCAGGGTAACGCAACCGGCCGGCCCAGAAGGTCTCCCCGTAATGCTTCTGGTCCAGTAAATCATCGCCATACCACTCACGAAGGTATTTGGTGGCCCACCGGGTGCTTTTGTCCGGGTGACACTGGTTGCAGGCATTGGGGGTGCCCAGTTTGTCGGAAAGATCGGGACGCGGAATGCGAATGCTATGGTCACGCCGGGGATCCACTACCATGTAGGTGCGTTCATGCATATGGCACTCCATACAGCTGGCACCTTCTTTGGCCGGATCATGAAAATGATGTTTCCTGGGGCCGTATTCACTTGCCATATGACAGCGGTAACACAGCGCATTTCCATCCACATATATTTTACCACTGTGGGGTTCATGGCAGTCTTTACATACCACCCCGGCCTTGTACATCTTGCTCTGGAGGAAGGAGCCATAGACATACACCTCATCCTGGATTTGTCCGTCAGGGAAGTAAAGATTTTCATCCAGAAGCGAAGGCCAGTGCGTATCAAGCAAGGATCCGCCATGATAGTAATCTTCCGTAGCTACGGCCCTGCGTGCATGGCACCTGGAGCACATCTGAACCAGTTCGTCTGACTGTCTTGGCACCGAACGCCGGGCGGTGACCGAGTCGGGAAGGAAGATCCAGGTGGCATCGTCGGTATCTTTCAGGCGCACCACAAGTCCCATGTCGGGGTAGATATCCGGACTGCTGCCCGCTTCCACCTTTTCGGCCCAGTCGATATGTTCCGAACCGGGACCGTGACAGGCCTCGCAGGATACGTCTATTTCGGACCAGGTGGTGTGGTAGGCCTTCTCAGCATAGGAATAGTTCTTTCTCAGGTTGGTGGAGTGGCACTCGGCACACATGTAGTTCCAGTTCTGGGTAACCCGGGTCCAGTGCAGGACATCCTCGGGAGGAATACGCTCCTCCTGGTATATATGGAACCAGCGCTGACCACCCTGGCTGGCCGGGCGGGTGTCCCAGCATAAGGGAAGACACTGGTACCTTCCCCCGGGAAATTCAATCAGGTATTGCTGCAGGGGTCTGACCCCAAATACATAGGAGATTTGGTAATCGACCATAAGACCATCCGGCCCTTCCGTATTTACCATATACTTTCCATCGGAAATGTAAAACCTGGAGGTGACGCCAAAGTGGGTAAAGCTTACATCATTGAAATCGCCCAGTACAGTTTCCGCAATGGCCGTGTCCATGGCCAGATCATGATCAGATCCCTGGAAGAGATTGAACTCTTTTTCATGGCATTCCCTGCAGCTCTCCCTCCCTATGTACCGGGCTGTTTGTTCGCTTGTCAAAGATTGATTACCAGTATCTTCAGACTTATCCGGACCTTTACAGTTTAGCAACAATACAAGGGATATAAAAAGGATGCTAACACCTGCGATCAGGCGAGGGAAAAATGCCTTTCTCATAATTTCAAATGTATATAAATTAGAGAAATCGGCTCCGATGTCCGTTCTATTCAAAAAGAATCTATATAATTTAGTGATTTATGCACAGTCCATGAAAAGAAGGAGCTTTATCGGGAAGGCGGCAGTTGGCCTGGTCACTTTTGCAGGTGGTATAACGGCAATCAGTTATTTAAGGCAGTTCTTTCCGCGATTGGCAGGGGAGAAGAAGCGAATTGTACTGGACGATCCCCGGAGATTTCCGGTGGATACCTTTACTTTTCTGGAGGAGCATAGCCTTTACGTCTATCGTGACCATGAGGGCCTCAAGGCTGTATCGGCCATTTGCACCCACCTGGGCTGTACTTTGGAAAAGAGTCTGGATGGATTTGAGTGTCCCTGTCACGGTTCCTGCTACAGCATTGAAGGAGAGGTACAATCGGGGCCGGCACCACGCAATCTGGCCTGGTACAGAATCAGCAGGGCCGCCGATGGTAAAATTGTGATCAGCCCCGGGAAAAGTGTTCCCTCCGATGAAAAATTCCTAACCTCCTGAACGGCTCCATGGAAAACACTAAGAAACCGTCCGGGATCATAAACCGCAACTTTTTTCTGCATATACATGCAAACAGGGTGCATGTGCATTCCATGAAACCTGCATACACCTTTGGACTGGGTATTATCCTTGGTTTCCTGTTTCTGCTCATGCTATTTACAGGGCTCATCCTGATGGTCTACTATACCCCATCGGTGGAAACGGCCTATCAGTCGGTAAAGGATATTGTCAACGTGGTGCCCGGTGGGCGTATTATCCGGAACATGCACAGGTGGGCCTCCCAGGGGATGGTCATCGTGGTGTTTTTGCATCTGCTACGTGTCTTTTACACCGGATCTTATCTGGGCAATCGATCTTTGAACTGGGTCATTGGCGTGGTTCTGCTGATTATTACACTGCTCAGCAATTTCAGTGGATATTTACTACCATGGGATCAGCTGGCTTACTGGGCGGTAACCATAGGTTCCAATATCGCTGCATCGGCCAGAGAACTGACCGATCTGCTGGGAATCACCAATGTATTTGATCCCGGAGGTTTTCTGAAGAAAATATTGATTGGAGGAGAGACTGTCGGGCAGCCAGCTCTCTCACGTTTTTTTACCATGCATGTGATACTCCTGCCGGTCTCCATGCTGATTATGCTTGGTATTCACTTCTGGAGGATCCGGAAGGATGGCGGACTGAGCAGGCCGGTGAAATATGCAGAAGACAAGGGGAGCACCAACAGGTGGTATGCCTGGCCCGTATTGATGTGGACCGAGCTGGGATTGTTATTGCTGGTGGTAGTGGTGGTCCTGTTTATAGCCTTAGTGGCCGATGCTCCCCTGCTGGAGCAGGCCAATCCTTCCTTCCCTGAAAATCCGGCCAAATCGCCATGGTATTTCCTTGGAATACAAGAGCTTGTATCTTATTCGGCTTTTGCAGGCGGACTCCTTATCCCGGTGCTTTACCTGGTATTTCTTTTTTCCATTCCATACAAAGACAGGGAGGATTCTTATGTTGGAGAATGGTTCTCGGGTAAAAAGGGATTAAAAGTAGTCTGGCGTTCCGCTGTATTTGCTTTTCTGCTGGTGGTCCTGCAGCTCTTTGTTATGATCAGATTTGGATGGCTGCGGGACTGGTTCCCGGAGATTTCCCAATGGTTTGTGATGCTGATAAACCCGGCCACCATTACCGGGGGACTCTTTATTCTTCTGGCAGAGATGGTCCGGCGAAGGTCACAATCTTCCCGGATGGCTGCCCTGGCCCTGTTTACAAGTACCTTCATGGCCCTGGTCATTTTTACCATTGTCGGAATCTGGTTCAGGGGGCCCAACTGGGAGTTCTTCTGGTCAATTAGTCAATGGCCGGTTATTTAATTAATATGATGGACGAACAGAGATACAGATTCAGGGCACAATGGCTGGTGCTTACAGGGGCAGGGATCCTGCTGCTTCTGCTGTTCACCGCATGGATCACCGAAGGGAGGAATAAAGAATGGAGACAGGTTCAGAAAGCCTATGCCCATATGCTGAAGGAGAGGGCTGAAACAGGATATGATGCGTTTGAGCGGGGTATTTTCCAGGTGGACCTCCCTGATTTCAATCGCTCCGACCGCTGTATCTCATGTCACCATGGACTGGAGGATCCAGCCATGGAGCAGATGCCACAGCCCCATGCCAGTCACCCGGGAGAATTTCTGAAGGACCATCCCATACAGCAATATGGCTGCACCATTTGTCACGGAGGACAGCCCGGAGCTCTTTCAAGGGAGGATGCATTTGGCCGGCTCGATGAGACACACTGGCCCTATCCCTTATTGGAACAACCCTATATCCAGTCTTCCTGTGGCAAGTGTCATCTGGCAATTTTTAGTGAATTAAGCTCAGACATGCCCACAGGCAATGCGACCTTGCCCATGAATGGCATGGAGGTATTTCTAAAGGGTAAAACTATCTTTGCTGCTGAAGGCTGCCTGGGTTGCCACCAGGCCAGGGGTGTGGGGGGTATACTGGGTCCGGACCTTACAGAGCAGGGAGAGAAAACCAGGCATGAATACAGCTTTCAGAATGTTAAAGGAGAGCAAAGCATCTCCAATTGGCTGAAGGAGCATTTCAGAGATCCCGAAATGGTATCCCCGGGTTCACAAATGCTACAGATAAACCTGGATGAAGGGGAGATGGAAGCCTTGGCCACCTTTGTTATGGGTCTGGCCAGGCCGGATATCCCCTTTGAATATTTTTCCATGGCCACTCTCAGTGAATTTAAAGGGAACAGGGAAGCCATGGATGGAACATCCGGCTTTGCATATCTCTGTTCTGCCTGTCACGGTAAGAATGGCGAAGGAAAAGGATATGAGGAGTTCAAAACCGGAGTTCCGGCCATTGGGAATAAGGATTTTCTCAGGGTGGCCTCCACAGATTATATCCGCTTCACCATTGAAAAAGGGCGTAGTCTGCGTCAGATGGGAAGCTGGTCGCAAATTGTATCAGGCATGAGTCCGGGCGAGCTGGACGGGATCGCCTACCAGCTTAAAAAGCAAGGGCTTTCTTCTGGCAACAGGGATCTTTCAGGGCTACAGGGAAACAAGATCAGGGGAGGCGAATTGTATGATCGGTATTGCATGGCCTGTCATGGTGAGTCAGGCAAGGGTGATGTGGCTGTGGCCCTTAACCAGGAGGGGCTTTTAAACATAGCGGATGATCACTTTATCCTGCAGACCATCCTGAATGGCAGGGGGAATACAGGCATGCCCGGCTGGTCCATCCTTGAAGATCAGCAACTTGCTGATCTGCTGGCCCATATAAGATCATGGCAAACAGGAAAAGTATCATCAGGGATCGTTGATCTGCCGGAGGCTGACCTGGAACAGGGAGCGCTGAGCTATCATTTTTTATGCTCCCGGTGTCATGGAGAATTTGGAGAGGGTGAAACCGGTCCGGCCATTATCAACAGGGATTTTCTGGACGTTGCGGATAACAGCATGCTGTATGAAACCGTAGCCCTGGGGCGCGCCCATACGGCCATGTTTGGCTGGTCGACCGATTTATACAACCAGGAGAAACTGGGCCCACAGGATATTAGCAATATCATTGGCCATATGAGGAAGAGTGCCCGGGATGAATTGAGTTATGTATACCAGGGCAGTAATCCGGGACAAGGTGCCCGGGGAGCAATTCTGTTTGAGAAGCATTGCGCCGGGTGCCATGGGAACTCGGGTGAGGGCCTAAAAGCCCCGGCCCTGAGTAACCAGGAGTTTCTGAGTGCTTCTTCCAACGGGTACCTGCTTGCTACCATAAGCATAGGAAGAAGCGGAACTGCCATGCCTTCATGGGCTTATGGGGATGTGGAACACCCCCGGCTCAGTGGTAGAGACCGTCTCGACCTGGTTGCCCATATCCGTTCCTTCCAGCGAATACATATTAAATATTAGAAATATCTCCAGGGGCGGAACCTTTTTTGATAAATCACGTATTTTCTATTACACTGATAATAACCAGGTGTACATATGAGTTATAAAGTTTTTGTACTCTATTCTTATCAAAACGACAAGATATTTGTTGGTTACACGGCCAGCCTGACCGATTATATGATTACCATGAATGTGATGGAATCTGATAATCCGCTCTATCAATTCAGGCCTTGGACACTGGTACATATGGAACTATTTATCTCTGAAGATGAAGCCATGGTCAGGGAAGGATTCCTGAAACAGGAAATTGGCCAGGCTTATATAAGAAGAGAGGTCCTCCCCATGTTTGATTTCCAGTAAAGGTACTATCTTTGTGCCATGTCCGAAAAAACACCAAGGAAGCTTTTTCGAAAGTTAACCCATAAGTACCGGATGGTCCTTTTGAATGAGGACACATTCGAAGAGGTGGGCAATATGAGGCTGACCAGGCTGAACCTGATCGCTCTTGTGGGAATTGTTCTGATTCTGCTGGTGTCTATTACCTATATCCTGATTGCTTTTACGAACATCCGTGAACTCATTCCGGGCTATCCTGATGCTGCCATGCGTCAGCATATTCGAACCAATGCCATGAAACTGGACTCCCTGGAGCATGAACAATATGTCAGGGACCAGTACTTTGATAATCTGAACAGGATTATCTCCGGGGAAGCGCCCGAGATGTATATGAACGATACATCCGGTATGGTCGATTCCAGGGATATAAGCTTTATTCGCTCCACCAACGATTCAATATTAAGACAACAGGTAGAAGCAGAGGAGCAATTCAGACTCAGTGTCCTGGAAGATGGTCAGGTAAATAAACAGCTTCATGAATTGCATTTTTTCACGCCGGTTAAGGGAATCATCACCGGCGAGTTCAGTCCGGTCGATAACCATTTCGGGATTGACCTGGTAGCTGAACCCGATGAGGTAGTAAAAGCTGCTCTGGGGGGGACTGTAACCATGTCGAACTGGACCCTGGAAACTGGTTATGTGATCCAGATCCAGCACGACCATGAAATTTTATCTGTCTATAAACACAATGCCAGCCTCTTTAAGACTGCTGGAGAGAAAGTATCTGCAGGTGATGCCATAGCCATTGTGGGTAATTCAGGTGAGCTTACTACAGGGCCCCATCTTCATTTTGAGCTTTGGCATAACGGGGTCCCACTGGATCCGGCCGATTATATTGCTTTTTAGTTTATGCAGAAGAGAATAGCCATACTTGGCTCCACCGGATCCATAGGAACCCAGGCTCTGGAGGTCATTTCCGCTCATCCTGACAAATTCGAAGTAGAGGTTCTTACTGCACTGAATAATGTTGAACGCTTAATTGAACAGAGCATCCGGTATAAACCAAATATGGTGGTTATCGGGAACGAGGATCACTATGAACATGTAAAATCTGCCCTGGCAGCCTACCCGGTAAAGGTTTACTGTGGAGCTGATGCCATTGCTCAGGTAGTTGCATTTGATTCGATCGATCTGGTCCTGACCGCCATGGTAGGATTCAGCGGATTGAAGCCAACTATTGAAGCAATACGGGCCGGCAAAAGCATTGCACTGGCCAATAAGGAGACCCTGGTGGTAGCCGGTGAATTGATTATGAAGGAGGCTGAAGCAAAGAAGGTAAGTATTATTCCTGTGGATTCTGAACATTCAGCCATTTACCAGTGTCTGGCCGGGGAGGGAAACAACCGGATAGAGAAGATTATACTGACTGCATCGGGTGGTCCGTTCAGGGAGTGGGGATTGAAAGAACTGGAAGGAGTCACCCCGGAACAGGCACTTCGTCATCCCAACTGGTGCATGGGCCCGAAGATTACCATTGACTCTGCTACCCTGATGAATAAGGGTCTGGAAGTTATAGAAGCCAGGTGGTTATTTGGTGTTGGACCGGATGAGATAGAGGTTGTGATTCATCCACAGTCCATTATTCATTCCATGGTCCAGTTCGCCGATGGTTCCATCAAGGCACAGATGGGTTTGCCCGATATGAGGCTCCCCATCCAGTATGCTATCAGTTATCCGCATCGTTTTGAATCAGATTTTAAAAGATTTGACTTTTCAGAGTATTCAAGCCTCACTTTTGGACAGCCTGATACGAAAATTTTTCGTAATCTTGCACTCTCTTATGAGGCGCTGAGAAAGGGAGGGAACTGGCCCTGTATATTAAACGCGGCCAATGAAGTGGCTGTGGAGGCCTTCCTGAATGAGAAAATCGGATTTCTTCAGATAGCTGATGTTATCGAAAGCACACTGGGCAGGTCCACCTTCATCAAAGCTCCTTTGCTGGAAGATTATTTAAATTCTGACCTGCAGGCAAGAAGGGTCGCTCAAGAACAAATTTAAGCACGAATGGATGTAATAGTAAGAATAGCCCAGCTGCTGGTAAGTCTGTCAATACTGATAGTACTGCACGAAATGGGGCACTATATACTGGCAAGGATTTTTAAAGTCAGGGTAGAAAAATTTTATCTCTTTTTTGACGCGGGGTTCGCCCTGTTCAGAATGAAAATAGGGTATACCGAATACGGGATCGGATGGCTCCCCCTGGGTGGATATGTAAAGATCAGTGGTATGATCGATGAATCCATGGACAGGGAGCAAATGAAAAAGCCTCCGCAACCTTATGAATTCAGGTCCAAGAAGGCCTGGCAGAGGCTGCTGATTATGCTGGGAGGCGTGATTGTAAATTTCCTGCTGGCTCTGGTGATCTACATTCTGGTGTTTTTCAAGTGGGGCGAGGAATATGTTCCGGTAGATCGCATGATTTATGGTTACAGCTTCGTACAGGAATTTCAAGATCTTGGATTAATGAACGGAGATAAGATCCTGGCCCTTGACGGAGAAAGGGTGGATCGATGGGGAGCCATTCATCACGATATCGTAGTGAATGATCCCCGGGAGATTCTCGTGGAGCGCGATAGGAAGCTGATGACTATCCATGTTCCTGAAGGAATGACTTCCAAGCTGTTGAAATTGGAATACACCATGGAGCCCAGGGTTCCAATCGAAGTTGCAATGTTTACCGATAATCGGATGAAAGAAGCCGGGATTGAATTGAATGACAAGATCATAGGAGTCAATGGCACCCCCATCCAGTTTTACGACGAGTTTATAGACCTGACCAGGAAGGAAGTGAATACCTCCTTTGATCTGACCATCTTACGCGGATCTGATACAATTCAGGTCCGGACTTCCACAGATGATATTGGATTTTTTGGCTTTGCACGAAAGGGCTACGACGATTTCTTCGGAACTGTGGTCGTGAAGTATTCATTCCTCCAATCCATCCCCGCCGGGATCAATCGTGGTTTTGAAATAACAGGCAGTTACCTGAAGCAGCTGAAAATGCTATTTAAGCCTGAGACCAAGGCCTATGAAGAGCTTGGAGGTTTCATAAAAATCGGAAGCATATTTCCCCCTACCTGGGATTGGGAGCGCTTCTGGAACATGACTGCTTTCCTTTCCATTATCCTGGCCATTATGAACATTCTGCCAATTCCAGCGCTGGATGGCGGACATGTGATGTTCCTTATGTTTGAGATAATTACAGGAAGGAAACCCGGAGATAGATTTATGGAATATGCGCAGATTGTTGGTATGATTCTGTTATTGAGTCTGCTGCTTTATGCAAATCTGAACGACATCATTGGATTAATTAAGAATTAGAACAATTATATTGCTATTTTTGTAGTACAAACCTTATAAATAATTGAGATAGATGGAAGCTTTTATAACCCTTGCGATAGGAGTGTGGCAAATTGTAGTTATTGTCTTGCTTGTTCTGCTGCTCTTTGGCGGACGTAAAATTCCAGAGCTGATGCGTGGTGTGGGCCAGGGAATGCAGGAATTCAAAAAGGCCACTGCCGAGAATGACGATGACGAGATCATAGTGGACGATACAGAAGAAACTAAGAAAGTCAAAGATGGTAAGAAGTAAAACCCGACGAAATTATAAGGCCTGTCTGCTTAAACGGACAGGCTTTTTTGTCTTTATTAGTTTTTTGCTGCTTACATGGTCGTGCGACACAGCACAGCAGCAGGGAGGAATGGCTGGTAGGATTATGCCCAATGTGACAGGAGGTACCGGTGAGGTGCTGGTGGTGATGGACCAGTTTAACTGGGATAATTCAGCGGGCGAGATTCTTCAGGATATTCTTAAAGAGGAGTATCCGGGACTTCCTCAGTCGGAACCCCTTTTTGATGTGATTCAGGTGACGGCATCCTCCTTTGATGGAGTTTATAAGTTTCACCGTTCCATTGTACTGACTACTGTCTCATCGGGACTGGTGCCAAGGATAAGGTACAGGGAAAACATTTGGGCCAAACCACAGATCATGGTTCAGATAGAGGCCCCCACGGCACTTGTTTTGAAGGAGCTGATAAGTGAAAATGAGGATCAGATCAGAGGATTTCTGATTCAGTATGACAGAAACAGATTGATGAATGTCTACAAGGAATCGAAGGATCCGGCCATTCAGAAGGATATAGCTGCTCATCACCAGATCCGCCTTGCCATTCCAAGGGGGTATAATATGGACTTCAGCAAGGAAGATTATACTTCGGTGTCTATCGAATCTTCGGATCTCTCCCAGGTGATCCAGGTCTATGATTACCCGGCAAATGGCCCTGAAGACCTGAATCTGGACAATATAATTGAGAAACGGAATAGCTTCACACAAACCTACGTTAAAGGACCAAGAGAAGGCTCATATATGGTTATCGCGGGGATGTTTGAACCCATTGCATACGATCTGAAGAATAACGGTGTGGATATGGTTGAGGTAAGGGGTCTGTGGGATCTGGAAAACGGTTTTATGGGCGGACCTTTTGTAAGTCATTCTGTTTACGATGCTAGTCGGGGCCGTATAGTTACGGTTGACGGCTATGTTTATCATCCCAATCAGAAGAAACGCGTGAAATTAAGGCAACTGGAAGCGATAATCTATTCCATGGAGATTATCTGATCCTCCAGTTGAATCTTTGCTTAACTGCATTTACTGCACTTAGGGGATAGAAATTTAAACCTATCGCGACACGAACAGATTAGGCTTTTCGAATTCGAAAAGGGTAGGATAATCCTCATCAAACTTCTTGAGGATCCCGGTCATGATGACCTCCCGCATAAATTTGGATTTATTTCTGATCTTATACTTTTCACAGTAGAGGTTTATTGCTTCCTGCTCCCTCTGATTGAAGAGAATAGAGGTTCTATGGGTCCTCCTGAGTTTCTCGTTGTTGTTCTGATCCACCTTGTGTATTGCGTTTGGTTGGCCAAAAATAACCAAAGCCTGTGGTAAAGTAGCTTTCTGGCCCCATTTACAATTAACAACTTCCTAACATTTGAATAACTTCAAATATTAACAAGAGTAAAAAACACCATATATATTTAATTAATAACCTTATATACAATAATATATATTTATCAAACGTATGTGATAATGTATGTAATATCCCGAATTCGATAATACATACCTGATTTTATACCTGGTTCTGTAAATATGGCTGAGTGTGCCGGATTTGCCGGCCCGGGATACAATTAAGAGAACAGTTCAGAAGAGCAAGTCAACTTATTCGCTTAGAATACGCCTGATCTCTGAGGGCCGGATCAGTCCCAGCAGAAAGGCTGTGATTATGCAGGATACGGCCAGAAGCAGGATTCCGGGGATCCACCCCGGGATCAGTTTTGTCAGGTAGCCTGAGAGAAGGTTAATTGCAAGGAAGACTGTTAGTTTGAGAAAAATATCTCTGTTTGCCGGAATGTTCAGCAGGCGTACGGAAAGAATCATTTGTGCTATGCCGTAGAAACCCTGTGAGATAAGGCTGGCTATGGCCGCACCAAGGGCCTGTTTACGCGGGATCAGAATCAGGTTTAAAGCTATATTAATGATTACCGTAATGGCAGCCAGAGCATTGAGCTGACGAAGATTGTGATTGGCTGTCAGCAAGGTGCCGTAAAGATAACTGATGGAAACAAACACAAAACCTATCATCAGTATGCCTAAAATGCTTGAGCTATAAGGAGTGTGAGCACGGTAAAGCAGGTCGATAATTTGTAACTTGTAGAAATTTGCCATGGTCGCAACAGAAAGCCCTGCAACCATTAACAGGGGCAATGCAGTACGGAGCAATTCATTCACGTTTTGCTTCAGCTGGATCATCCGGGAAAACATAGGAAGCAGCAGCATGGCAAACAGCAGGGAAAACTGCGTGGCTGCTTCGAAGATTCTGAACGACTGAGCATAGATTCCTGCCTGCTTCCTGCCATCGTCCAGAAGACGTTCCAGCATCACTGAGTCGACCCGGTTAAACACTGCCATTAGAAGGATCAGTAGTGCAAAGGGGTAACTTACCCTGAGAATCTTGATGGAACCCGATAAACTGATCAGGCGGAAAAATGAGCCCGAGCGGATGCGAACGATGCTTGCACTGGTAATCAGGGTCAGGACATAAGATACTGTTTGTGCATATACAAACCATTCGATTTGAAAAGGCCTGGAGCTGATGTTTCCCCAAAGGAGCAATCCCGTAAAGAGGATCATCAGGCTTCGGTCCAATACAGAAAGCAGGCTATCGGTCCTGTATAACTGCAAACCACTGATGTTGGTTCTGAAATAGAGGATGAAGGAAGCCAGAAACTGATTCAGGACAAGGATCCAGAGCATTTGAAACTGTTCCTGGGTGTATCCCAGGATTTTTCCGGCGACCAGCACCACCCCGGCGTAAATAACAGTAAGAAACAGTTTAAGAGGGATAACAGCCGCCAGGTTTCCCCTGAGTAAGCTGTGATCCCTTGCAATGGCCCGGTTGTTATAATTATTGATCCCCACATCAAGTAACATGTTCAGGATAAAGGCGAAATTGAAGAGAGAGAAATAAAAACCATATATCTCTTCACCAACCTGATTCTGTACACCGACCTCAATTCCAAAGAACCAGAATGGTTTGATCAGAAGGTTCAGGAAGATCAGCAATGCCAGGTTAGTGATGAAGTGTTTTTTCAAGCGCAGGCAGTTAAAATATTTTTTAATTCAATACAAATGTAATAAGTTCGCTCCATACTTATCAGGGACACTTTGAACCAGGAAGAAAAAAGAAGAACAATTGTAGTAAACACTCGGCTTCTGCTGCCTGGAAAATTGGATGGTATCGGCTGGTTTACATTTGAGACTTTGAAGCGGATAACCAATTCACATCCAGAAGTTGATTTTGTTTTTCTTTTTGATCGAAAGTACAGTAAGGAGGTCGTATTTAGGGATAATGTCAAACCGCTTATTCTGGGCCCCCAGACGCGCCACCCCTTTCTCTGGTTTATCTGGTTTCAATGGCGTGTTAAAAATTACCTTAAACGAACAAGCCCGGATCTGTTTCTTAGCACAGACGGTTTTATACCCCTATGTACCAGAACACCTTCCGTTTCGGTCATACATGATATTAATTTCGTTCACCGTCCGGGCGATCTTCCATGGTTGGTGAGAAAATATTACAGGTATTATTTCCCCAGATTTGCCCACAGGGCTACCCGCATCGTCACGGTATCTGAATACTCAAGAAGAGATATCATTAATCAATTTGATGTTCCGGAAGAAAAGATTGACCTGGCATATAACGGGGTCAACGAAATGTACCATCCACTGGATGCAGAAAAGGCAACCGAGGTTCGCAAAGCTTATACCGGCGGATGTCCTTATTTTGTTTTTGTAGGGAGTATTCACCCCCGTAAAAACATTACCAACCTGCTGAAAGCCTTTCAACTCTTTAAGGATGAGAACAAGGGTAAGTATAAATTGGTGCTTGTAGGGGAGAAATTCTTTCTGACCAAACCCATGGAAGAGCAGTTGGAGAAGATGAAAAACAAGGAGGATGTCATTTTTACCGGCAGGCTGACCCCTGATCAGCTGAATGATGTTCTGGGCGCAGCTTACGCCATGACCTTTGTTCCTTATTTTGAAGGTTTTGGTATTCCCATTCTGGAGGCCATGAAATGTGATATACCTGTTCTCGCCTCCAAAGTGACCAGTCTTCCCGAAATTGCCGGTGATGCGGCGCTGTATGCCAGCCCCGATAGTCCGGGTAGCATCAGGGATGGCATGATCAGGATCGTTCGTGAAGAGGGATTACGGGATGAGCTGATCGAAAAAGGGAGGGAAAGGCGCAAGTTGTTCAGCTGGGACCATACTGCCGAGAAGCTATGGGATTCAATACAGCAGGTATTGGATGCCAATGCTTAAATCATTTCATATTGAAGGAAGAGTGGAAGCCGGTTGCGATGAGGCTGGCCGAGGTTGTATTGCCGGACCTGTTTTTGCAGCGGCAGTGATTTTATCCCCCGATTTCAGCAACCCGGTTCTGGACGACAGCAAAAAGC
>CAYWGP010000184.1:0-1835 GCA_964458155.1 uncultured Bacteroides sp. | reverse complement strand
CCAGGTATACCAGGTAAAGTGCAAAGGGGATCAGATGTAAAAGATGCTTTGGCTTTAGCTTCAGGTCAATAAATACCACTCCGCGCACGTAGAAATAGATCAGGGGGCCATAAAGTAAAAAGAATCCATCATCTATGAGATGCAGAAACTGGTTCGGAATCTCAATTCCGCTCATCCTGATTGCGAAGTCTCCCATACTAATTGAAAACAGAAGGAATATCAATCCAAGTAAGCTGTTGTTGCGACGGTTTCCCTTCTTATACAGCATAAGAAAAAGAGCAACAAAAAGCAGCTGGAAGGATGTAAGTATGGAGATAATGCTGCTCAGGTAGTCTTTCATGGCCCTATGAAAAGTATGATGTTAATCCAATCCTGAGATCTTCCAGGTACCCCGGTGTCAGATTCTCCTGGATGGCTTCTTCGGTGGTGTTGACATCTACAATTTGAAAAAATTCCATTGACTAAAGTTCTTTTCTTTGGAACAGGGAATAGACATATTCTCTTGTATCTCCGGAAGGCATCAAATAGGTGTAATCCTTAACTTCCAACAATTGAAACTTTCTGCCCAGTTTTTCCTGCAACATGGCAGCATCGTACCTGAAAACCGGGAGCCCGCTGCATTTTTCAGCTCCATTCAGGTTGAATGCAGCAATGATCACAAAGCCATCTATTTTCACCAGTTTCCGGATCAAATTAAAATAAGTATCCTGCTCGGCAGGCTCATTAAAGAAATGAAGAACTGCCCGATCGTGCCAGAGATCCACCGTACCCAGTGAATTAAGCTTATCCGGTTTGGTTAAGTCATCCACAATCCATTGCACTTTCTCAGACTCGTCCTTTCCCAGGCGGGCCTTTAATTTTCTCAGGGCTGAAACACTGATATCATTGGCCACAATGTTTTCATACCCCTTCTGAAGTAAAACATCCACCAGGGTCGTGGCACCCGCACCCACATTCAGCAGGATAGCATCCCGGCCTAACTTGCATGCCTCTATTAACTCCAGTGAGGGTTCAGGGTTTTCTTCAAACCAACCTAACTTATTAATTTCCTGTTTATCATACACTTTCTCCCAGTGTTCTTTCTTTTTCATCCTGTTCCGTTTTGGCTTTAAATGTAGGAATAATGATGATACGATTAGTGCGGCAGATTGAGTACAGATGAAGAGTTTCTTAATTACTTATTTATTCTCATCTTTAAAGGCGAATTAAAATCAATATTATGAAAAGAGTAAAAATAATTCTAGTTATGCTTCTGGCAGTGTTCTCATTATATGGCCAGGAAATAGTTGGAAGCTGGTCAGGTGTACTCACCATCCCGGATACGGGTATGGGGGAATCTAAGCTCACTTTAGTATTGCATATCACTGCAGCAGAAAATGGCTATACCTGCACCATGGATAGTCCGGATCAGGATACCTTCGGGATACCAACTGATGCCACTACTTTTGAAGATAAGGAGTTAACCGTTAAAGTAGGTGGAATTGATTTTGTCTATACGGGGAAACTTACTGACGTCACCACGATCGATGGTTCATTTACACAGGCGGGACAGACCTTTGATTTGGATTTGACCAAGAAGGAAGATTAGTACCAGAATCTACAACCTTATCATGTCTTTCTTGCATTCATAAGTCTTCACCAGAAGTGCTTGTGCAGGAATCCGCTGTTTCGGAGGAAGGTTAAAAAGGTAACTTTGCAGTGCATGGATAAATTTGATGTGATTGTGGTAGGAGCAGGCCCGGCCGGTCTGTTGGCTGCAGGTAGTGCTTCGGAGAAGGGGAGCAGGGTACTTATCCTGGAAAAGATGAAGCAGGAGGGGAGGAAGTTGCTAATTA
>CAYWGP010000183.1:0-32419 GCA_964458155.1 uncultured Bacteroides sp. | reverse complement strand
CCGGTCTTCATTTGTCCGTCTGCCTGCAGTACCACTTTGCGTCGCAGATTATTCATTACCAGGGTCTGTTGCGTCTCTGCAAGTCCAATCTCCCAGGGCAATCCGGCATGTTTGATGGAAGAGGAGGGACTGGCCCCGGTTCCCCCTTCAGCACCGCTAATGGTAATCAGGTCGGCCGATGCTTTAGCCACGCCTGCAGCAATAGTTCCCACTCCTGTTTCTGATACCAATTTTACAGAAATCTTCGCCCTTGGATTCACATTTTTCAGATCAAAAATCAACTGCGCCAGATCCTCGATGGAATAAATGTCGTGGTGGGGTGGAGGTGATATTAGAGTAATTCCCGGTATGGAATAGCGGGTTTTTGCTATAATCTTATCTACTTTATGTCCGGGAAGCTGTCCACCCTCTCCTGGTTTGGCACCCTGTGCTACCTTAATCTGTATTTCATCGGCATTGACCAGGTAGTGTGTGGTTACTCCGAAACGGCCACTGGCCACCTGCTTAATAGCACTTCTTTTGGAATCGCCATTCTCCAATGATTCAAATCTTCCCGGATCTTCTCCACCTTCACCCGTATTGCTTCTTCCACCTATACGGTTCATGGCAATGGCCAGGGCCTCATGGGCCTCTTTGCTGATGGAGCCATAGGACATAGCACCGGTCACAAAACGCTTCATGATATTCTCCACAGGTTCCACCTCATTCAGAGGGATAGAATTTCTTTTGTATGTAAGCAAACCCCTCAGGAAGCTGGGACGGGCTGTTTCACAATCCACCAGCATTGCATACTCTTTGTATTTCTGGTAATCATTGTTCCTGGTGCTCCATTGTAGCAGGGCCACCGATTCAGGATTCCAGGCATGGTGCTCCCCATATTTCCGGTAGGAATAAACTCCTTCAGTGAGCATCAGGGCATGTACATCCTCTGTATATGCCTTTCGATGTGGAATCAGAACTTCTTCGGCAATCTCCTCCAATCCGATCCCTCCAATACGGCTTACGGTACCTTCAAAATATTTCTCTATTACATCTGAATGAATTCCAATGGCTTCAAAGATCTGCGCCGACCGGTAAGACCGAAGGGTGCTGATCCCCATTTTTGAAAGGATCTTTAAGAGGCCCTTATTCACTGCCTCAATGTAGTTCTTCTGTGCCTTCTCAAAATCCTGTTGGATCACCCTGTTCTGAACCAGTTGCTCAATTACAGCAAAGCTCATGTAGGGATTGATGATACTGGCTCCATATCCAAAGAGCAGCGCGAAATGCATTACTTCACGGGGTTCGGCAGATTCCACCACAATATCAATCTGCATCCGCTTTCGTTTGTTGATCAGGTGGTGGTGTACTGCCGATACAGCAAGCAGTGAGGGGATGGGTGCCCGGTCTTCCGTAATATCTCTGTCGGTGAGGATGATATAGTTATTATTCTCATCCACAGCTTCCTCAGCCTGTCTGCAAATATCATCCACCGCTTCTTTCAGTCCTGCGGCCCCTTGTGATGCATCAAAATGAATGGAGATCACCCTGTTAGAAAAGCCTTTATAGCGCAGATTCTTGACAACCTGGAAATAGGTATTGTTAATGACCGGACTTTTGAACTTGACCATCTTTGCAAGGTCGGGTGTTTCATTCAAAAGATTGGTTTGCAGCGATCCAAGATAGCCGGTCAGGGTCATGACCATCTCTTCACGAATGGAATCAATGGCCGGATTGGTCACCTGGGCAAAAAGCTGTTTAAAATAAGAAAAGAGTCTGTAAGGCTTTTTGCTGAGCACAGTGGTGGGTACATCATTGCCCATAGAGCCGATGGGCTCCTTGGCCGATTCAGCCATGGGCTTAATTATGGTCTCAATATCCTCCCTGCTATAGTTAAACGAGGTGAGATACTGCTTATAAGAATCCCCGAGTCCGGGGGCTACCACATTACCAATCTGGATATTCTCCAGACTTACCATGTTCTTCCCTATCCAATCTAGATAGGGATGTTCCGTAGCAAGCTGCTCTTTCAGTTCTTCATCTCTGTAGATCTTTCCTTCCTCGACATCAACCAGGATGATTTTTCCAGGTTTCAGGCGGCCTTTCTCCCTGATCTCAGCCGGATCAAAGGTTTGAACCCCCACCTCTGAACCCATTACCATCAGGTCGTCCTTGGTAATTATATAACGGGAGGGGCGCAATCCATTCCGGTCCAGCATACCGCCAATATACCTGCCATCGCTGAAAATGAGAGACGCGGGTCCATCCCATGGCTCCATAAAGGAGGAATGGTATTGGTAGAAAGCTTTAAGTTCAGGGGAAATGGGATTTTTTTCATTCCAGGATTCAGGGATCAGGATAGACATGGCATAGGGTAGTGACTTGCCGCTCATCAGCAGAAATTCCAGCACATTGTCCAGGGAGGCCGAATCGCTTTTATCTGGCTCGATCACAGGGTAGATTTTTTCCAGGTCGCCCAATACATCTGATTTCAGTAAGGATTCCCGGGCCTGCATCCAGAAACGGTTTCCCTTCACGGTATTTATCTCACCATTGTGGGCAAGCATGCGGAAGGGCTGTGCAAGGTCCCAGCTAGGGAAAGTATTGGTGCTAAAGCGTGAGTGGACCAGCGCAATGGCACTTTGGACCCTTTCATCCTTGAGGTCAAGGAAGTACTCTCCCAGTTGTTCAGAGGTGAGCATCCCTTTATATATCAGGATCTTCGTTGACAGGCTGGGCAGGTAAAACAGCGCTTTTTCTTTCAACTTGGACGCGGCAATATACTTTTCGACCCTTTTCCGGATAATATAGAGCTTGCGCTCCAGTTCCTCCTGCGGCAAATCGGCTCCCAGCAGGATCTGCTTCATATTGGGCTCCGCGCCCCTTGCGATATCACCAATAACACTATTGTCTCTGGGTACTTCCCTGAATCCGATAAGGTTTACTCCTTCATCGTTGACAATCTGCACCAGGATTTCCTCACATTTTTTAGCTTCCCCTGCATCCCGGGGAAGGAAGACCAATCCTGTCCCAAACTGACCTTCATGAGGAATGGAGTAACCCTGCATCAGGTAGAAATCCCTTGGTATCTGGATCATAACACCAGCACCATCGCCAGTTTTACTATCAGCTCCTTCCGCTCCCCTGTGAGTCATATTCACAAGCGTTTCCAGTCCCCGCTGAATGATACTGTGGGATTTTTTTCCCTTCAGATGCGCCACAAAGCCAATCCCGCAATTGTCATGTTCAAATGCGCCTCTGTATAATCCGGCCTGTTCAGGTCTAACTTTATCCATTATTATGCCTTGCTTTGAGGGTGATTGTAAAAAAAGCCGTTCTCAATCTGGTATGAGAACGGCCTTAATATTTTGGGTTCATACCTTTCTCATCCTGATCCAGTGATCAACTTTGTCACATGCCTATTGATGGAGTTTGAATGGTTATGCATTTTTCCGTTTCTAATGCAAAGATATGCATTATAATTACGAATCAAAACATACTGCCCATTTGTTATTGTGTTTTTGCAAGAGAATCGTGTTAATAACTTATGAATTGAAAGGGGCCGTTCCGTCTGAAACTGCCCCTTTCTGATTTACTAAATCGCAACAATTCATTTAAAGCACAGAGCAATAAGCTTTAGTTATAAGCCGACTCGCCATGTTCGTAAATATCAAGCCCTTCTTCTTCAATTCGTTTGCTCACTCTGACACCAATGGTCTTCTTCAATATATAAAAGACCAGGAAGCCAAGCCCCATGGCCCATGCTGCAACAGCTCCCACACCAATTAGCTGTGATCCCAGCTGAGCAGCACCACCGCCATAGAAAAGACCGTTGTCAGTACTGAGAAATCCAACCATAATGGTGCCCAGTGCGCCATTCAGACCGTGTACGGATACTGCACCTACCGGATCATCGATCTTCAGCACCTTATCAATAAATTCCACGCCAAATACCAGGACTATGCCAGCAAGAATCCCGATGATAACCGCTCCACCCGGACTTACAACATCGCATCCGGCAGTGATGGCTACCAATCCCGCCAGTGCACCGTTCAGGGTCAGGGAGAGACCCGGTCTCTTGTATTTGCTCCAGGTAATGATCATAGCAGTAATAGCACCGGCTGCGGCGGCCAGGTTAGTGGTGATAAAAATGTGAGAAATGGCAGAGGCATTTTCGCTTCCGGCAGCGGCCAGCTGGGATCCGGGGTTAAAGCCGAACCATCCGAACCACAGGATGAAGACACCCAGGGCGCCAAAGGCCAGGTTGGATCCGGGGATTGCCCTTGCTTTTCCATCACTGGTATATTTCCCGATCCGGGGACCGATTACCATAGCTCCCATAAGTCCGATCCATGCACCCACTGAGTGGACTACAGTGGACCCTGCAAAATCGTGGAACGGTGTGCTCATCGACGACAGCCATCCACCACCCCATACCCAGTGCCCCGAGATGGGATAAATGACTGCCGTAATGGCAATACTGAACACGATATAGGCCGAAAACTTGGTACGCTCGGCCACTGCCCCCGATACGATGGTCGCCGCCGTGGCAGCAAATACGGTCTGGAACATCAAAGATGCCTTATCAGGTACTCCGTTGATCTCATTACTTCCATAGAAGAACGAGATTTTACCTAAAAATCCACCCAGATCTTCTCCATACATGAGGGTATATCCCAGGATCCAGAAGATCAGGGAACCAATGGAAAAGTCCATCATGTTTTTCATCAGTATGTTAGCGGTGTTTTTGGTCCGGGTGAACCCTGCCTCTACCAGGGCGAAACCTGCCTGCATGAACATCACCAGGACAGCTGCAATCAGGATCCATACAGTATCAATGGAGACTGCAAATTCAGAAACGACAGTTGTTAAATCTTCCATAATATTATTTTTTCTCTGTTATTATTCAGCTTATCAGTCTTTTATATATAGCGATTCATCGCCCTTCTCGGCGGTGCGTATTCGTATACTCTCATCCAGGGTGGAAATGAATATCTTTCCGTCTCCCACTTCCCCGGTGGCTGCAGAGCTCAAAATCGCTTCAATGGTAAGCTCCAGGTTTACATCCCTTACCACAATTTGTAAATAGAGACGCTCTATACTGCTGGTATCATAGGCAACACCGCGGTATACCCTGCTTTCCCTGGCCATTCCCACACCGCGGGCATCCCAGAAGGAGAAGAATTCTATGCCATTTTCATGAAGGGTCTCTTTCACCTCTTCAAATTTTGTTTTGCGAATAATTGCTTCAATTTTTTTCATGAGCTTTGTATTTATCTTATTACCAAGTTTTTAGTCTTAAAATGTCACGCCTGCTAAAACATGGAATTGTTTGGCATCGGGGTTCCAGATCACGCCTCCGAATATTGGTAGAGAGAAATTTTCGGTAATCTTAATATCCTTGGAAGAAGTAATCCCGATGTTGCAAACATTAAAATCTGATTCATCTTCCGAAGCTTCGCTTGTATACCAGCCATCACCTGCGCCCAGGTGAATAGCAAAATATTTGAAGGCATACCCGAGTTCAAAGTAAAGATCACCCCCATCATTGCCAGCTGAACCTCCCTGGTTCACCATGTAGTTTGCGGCCACGGAGAAACCCTCATAGGCATATCCGAGATTTACCTCAAAGGCATGTGCGCCAGTAGAATCGGAATAGTCAAAGTATTCGGTTCCCGGAAAATAATAATCAGTAACTCCAATACTTAAGCCGAAATTGAAATCATAAGCTAAATAGATATCCGCTTCGGCTCCCTCGTCGGATGTGAAGTTGTAGTTTCCCCAGCCTCCAACAGTAAAGCCTCCGGTTGAAAGAGAAATGCCTGGTTGAATGGCGGGACCGGTACCGAATTTTGTACCTCGCCATATATAACTACTCACAAAATCCAATCCCACATCAAATAAGGATTCTGAATCTTCATCCTGAGCATTCACTTGCATGGGGGAGAATATCATGGTTGCCAACAGGAGTGTCATTACTCCGCCTACTAGATGTTTTTTCTTCATAACTGTAAGTTTTAGGGTTTAATTAATTATAATTCGAAACAAAAGTAGAATTATTATTTACACCCCTATAAAAATAGGGGGTAATAATGATAAATTATATAAAATATAAATAAGACCCCCATATATATAGGGGGTATAAAGCTCAAAATTGTATAAAAAATAAACAGACCCCCTATTTATATAAGGCTTAAAGTCCTCCTTTTTGCTTGATTGGTTTAATTCTAATCCGTAAATTGCCCGCCTATGCTTCGACGACTATCTTTTCTTATGCTCCTGGTGCTAGCCGGGAGTTCTGTTTCCTTAATTGGACAGAAAACGGCTCTTCTTATTATTGATGTACAGGAATTCTACTTTCCCGGTGGCAGGATGCAGCTGGTGAATCCGGAGCTGGCAGGAATGAATGCAGGGCTGCTGCTCGATCATTTCAGAAAAAATGGGATGCCTGTTTATCATGTTCGTCATAATTTTGAACCGGGTGGAGATATACATCCCTATGTAAAGCCCAATGCGGATGAGCCGGTCATCTCAAAGGACCAGGTGAATGCTTTTTACGGAACGGGTCTGCTTGAAATGATGCAGGTCGATTCCATTGAACAACTGGTGATCTGCGGGATGCAAACCCATATGTGTGTGGAAGCTGCAGTCAGGGCCGCACATGACTATGGCTTCGCCTGTCTGCTTGCTTCAGATGCCTGTGCTACCAGAGCCTTGCAATACGAGGAATTCATCATACCTGCAAAGAATGTTCACTACTCCACTCTCAAGACCCTGCAGGGGAGTTATGCAAGGGTGATCACCTCAGATGCCATTATCAGAGAGTTCTCTCAATCGGATCAGTAAGATTATCAATTATGTGCTTTTATATTAACTTTGGTTTTCCAGAAAACTGAAGAAATGAGTAGTAATTTCAGAGAAGATATAAGAAGGGTGCTGGATCAGGAGGCTGAAGCCATCAGGTCTATTCCTCTTACCAGCGATTATGAGGGTGTGGTAGAATTGATATATGAAAAGGTACATCAGCGGGGAGGTAAGATAATTGCAAGTGGAATGGGAAAGGCGGGTCATGTCGCCAATCATATGGCCACTACCCTGAGTTCTACAGGAACTCCTGCGCTGTTTCTTCATCCGAGCGAGGCTCAGCATGGCGACCTGGGGATTATCAGAGAAAATGATATTCTGCTGGTGCTGTCCAATTCAGGAAAAACCAGGGAAATCCTTGAACTTGTGGAGCTGACCCAGGCTTTGCATTCCAGGATTCCTGTTGTGATTATCACGGGAAATCCCGATGGCCCTCTATCCAGGAAATCAAAGCTGGTTCTTTATACCGGAAATCCAGGCGAAGTATGTCCCCTGGGACTTACACCCACCACTTCGGCTACGGCCATGACAGTGATTAGTGATGTTCTGGTAGTTCTTATGATGAAACGTATCGGGTTTACCCCCCAGGATTATGCCCGCCGTCATCATGGTGGCTATCTGGGAGAGAAAAGCAGGGAGGCTGGAAATGAGAATTAAACGAGAGCATTCGCTGGGTCTCATCATTGATATCCAGGAGAAACTTTTTCCCCATATGGATCAGCATGAAGCACTTCTCAAGAGATGCACCATCCTGATCGAGGGATTAAAGGTACTGGATATTCCACTGGTAATTACCGAGCAGTACCCAAAGGGACTGGGTGCTACAGTCCCTGAAATTTCGGCCTTACACGAACAAAAGCCCGTAATTGAAAAAATTGCTTTCTCCTGCTGCGATGAGCCAGCGCTAATGCAGAATGCTTTTATGCAAAGCCGCGATACAGTTATCATTTGTGGAATTGAGGCCCATGTATGTGTCCTGCAAACAGTGATTGATCTCATAGAAGCCGGCTACCAGGCTGTGGTGGTGAAGGATTGCATCTCATCACGTAAGACGGAAGATAAAAGGGTGGCGGTGGACCGGATGCGTGCGGAAGGTGCAGTGATAAGCACCAGCGAATCGATTTTGTTTGAGATTGCCAGGGTGGCCGGGACGGAAGAATTTAAAGCTATTTCTCGTCTAATTAAATAGATACACTATGAGGATATACGCCGTTGGCGAGACCATTCTGGATATTATTTTTAAAGGAGTGGAACCACAGGCAGCCAAACCTGGCGGTTCATCCTTTAATGCCGCCATCACGCTTGGCAGGCTGGGAGCCCCCATCAATTTCATCAGTGAAATGGGAGACGATAAAGTAGGGGATCTGATCCAGAATTTTATGGAAGAGAATGGCGTGAATTCTAATTTCATATCCAGGTATAACCAGGGTCAATCGGCCATTGCTCTTGCTTTCCTCAATGAAAGAAGTGATGCGGAATACCAGTTTTATAAAGATTATCCTGCTCAGCGCCTGGCAATTGAATTTCCTGAATTTCAAAAGGATGACCTTTTGATGTTTGGCTCTTTTTATGCCCTGAATCCGGGTATCCGTCCAAGGGTAAGGGAATTGCTGGAGAAAGCCAGTAAAGCCGGGGTCACCATTGTGTACGATCCCAATTTCAGAAGCTCTCATTTGCCGGAGAGAGATAAACTGGTTCCCGTGATAATGGAGAACATTGGATATGCCAGCATGGTCAGGGCCTCCGATGAGGACCTGCTTAATATATTTGATGTCAGGAGTCCCGATGAAGCCTGGGAAAGGATCAGCTCTCATGCCGATATCCTGGTTTATACAGCCAATGCAGGAGGGGTTTACCTGAGAAGCTCTTCCCTCAGCTTTCATGCGGAGGTGGAAATCATTGAGCCTGTAAGTACTATTGGTGCGGGGGATACTTTTAATGCCGGGCTTCTCTATGGTTTATGGAAAAACGGCATTAAAAGAGAACAGATTAAGACATTAGACCGGGATACATGGGAAGGGCTGATTGCCACAGCCATTCAGTTTTCCCGTGAAGTTTGCCTGAGTTACGATAATTACCTTCCCATCGGATATGCTTTACATTTAAAAGAGAACAGATAAAATGGAAAAGAGAGCTTTAGGAAATTCTGGTTTGCTTGTTTCACCAATTGTATTTGGAGCATGGGCCATCGGAGGCTGGATGTGGGGCGGAGCAGAAAAAAAAGATTCATTACGAGCCATCCATGCCTGTCTTGACAAGGGGATCAGCTCCCTGGATACAGCACCTATCTATGGTTTCGGTTACTCTGAAAAGTTGGTGGGTGAGGCCATAAAAGGGAATCGTGAACGCTATGAAATTATGACCAAGTGTGGAATGCGCTGGGAGGACACAAAAGGAGGGTATTTTTTTACCACCAATGACAACAGCGGTGTCCAGCGTGATATCTATACATACTCCGGGCGTGACAGTATTATCGCCGAGTGTGAGGACAGCCTGAAGAGGTTGGGGACCGATTATATTGATCTATATCAGGTTCACTGGCCCGATCAAACCACTCCCATTGAAGAAGCTATGGAAGCTTTTCGTATCCTGATGGAACAGGGAAAGATCAGGGCAGCAGGGGTGAGCAACTACTCTGTGGAACAGATGGAGCAGGCAAAGTCTGTGATAGAACTCGCTTCCAACCAGGTCCCCTATAGCATGGTTCGCCGGAGTATTGAGCAGGATGTGGTTCCCTGGTGCATGGATAACAACTGTGGAATCCTGGCTTACAGTCCGCTTCAGCGCGGACTGCTCACCGGTAAAATCACCCCCAATTATCCTTTTGCTCCTGGAGATAACCGGCCCGAAACTCCTCATTTTAAGATTAATAACCTGATCCGGACCAATGAGTTCCTTGAGAAAATCACTCCCCTGGCAGAGGAGAAAGGAGCCACGCTTTCACAGTTAGTGATTGCCTGGACCCTTCGTCAACCAGGGATCACCGTGGCTCTGGTAGGAGCAAGAAACGACAAGCAGCTAATTCAGAATGCCGGGGCACTTGAGGTACAGTTGTCTGATGATGAGTTGATTATGATCAATGAAAGTCTGGAAAAGCTCAATCTGGACCTGGAGGAGTAATTACTGTCCCAGAATCAAAATATCCTGGTATTGATGGCGGTCTAACAACAGGCCCTTGTTCCATTTGCCGTGGTAGACCTGTACTATATTCACCTGATCCGGGAAGAACTCTGTTAGTATTGCATTATGTATTGTGATTGTATCGGGTGACGGCACCTTTGATGATTCCAGGTAACACCAGATGGCATCTGATTCCGGTTCTTTTCCCAGGTAATTCAGTTCAAGCGCTTCTCCCTTAAACCTGAGTTTAAAATCCTCAAGTAAATAGTTCATCAGGAGACTGTCGGCCTTTTTATGTTCCAGCTCGGTGGCCAGCCGGGTATGGATCCCCGATCTTTCCAGGAGTGCCAGGTCAAGATCGTCGGGGAAAATCCGCATGGATACCTCAAAGCGCTCTGTTTGCTCGTTGTAGCGGATCTCAGTCAGGCTCACATAGAATTTATGCATCAGCCAACTTCCACAGATAAGCAAGACAAAGAGGCTTATTCCAGTGAGGATTATCTTCTTTCTTAGTAACATAGGCAGGTTTTGCTCAAACAAATATGGCAATTCTTTTGTTAACTTTAGGACTCAAAAAATAGCGCTATACATGAAAAGATTTATCTCCCTTCTTTTAATTGCTCTAATGGCAGTATCAGTGATTGCCCAGGAGAAGCCAGACCCTTCCAGGAATCCATTCAGACAGATGGGAAATGAATTTGCCACACCCAATGCTTACCGGACCGGTTCCGGGGCACCCGGACAACTTTACTGGCAACAACAGGCCAATTATAATATTGTCATCGAACTGGATGATGAGAAGCAGCTAATCAGGGGAGAGGAGCAAATTGAATATATCAATAACTCACCCGACAGGTTAAATTATCTCTGGGTTCAGCTGGATCAGAATGTCAGGCAGCAGGAGAGCCTGAGCAGGCTTACAATGCCGGTAAGTCTGAATCAAACCATGCATCCTTACTTTATGCGCATGTTTATGAGTGACTTTGATGGTGGATTTAATATTGAACATGTGGGAGACGGAGCAGGAGCTGAACTGCCCTATACCATTAACTATACCATGATGCGGATCGATCTTTCGGAACCGCTGGAGCCTGGTGCAACTGTGAATCTGGAGATTCGCTGGTGGTATAAAATAAATGATCGCATGAAAGACGGGGGTGGTCGCTCGGGAATGGAATATTTTGCAGAGGATGATAACTACATCTATACTATTGCACAGTTCTTTCCCAGGATGGCTGTATACAGCGAGAAAGAAGGCTGGCAGAACCTTCAGTTCACCGGCAGGTCTGAATTTGCACTTCCTTTTGGGGACTACGACGTGGAGATTACGGTTCCTTCCGATCATGTGGTTGGAGCCACAGGTGTTTTGGTGAATGCTGAAGAGGTTTTGTCAGAAGCCAGGCTAAAACGCTTAGAGAAAGCCTCTAATTCTTTGGATAAGCCGGTAATCATCGTAACAGAGGAGGAAGCCAGAAGTGCAGAGAAAAAGAAGGCATCTTCCAGGCTTACCTGGAAATTTCATGCCGACAATGTAAGAGACTTTGCCTTTGCTACTTCCCGGAAATTTATCTGGGATGCAATGGCTGTGGAGTTCGGGGAGCGTAAAGCACTGGCTGCCTCCCTTTACCCCAAAGAGGGAAATCCTCTCTGGGAAAAGTATTCCACACGGGTGGTGGCGCATACCCTGCAGGTTTATTCCCGTCATACCTTTGACTACCCCTATCCGGTGGCCTATTCAGTCCATACCGCCCAGATTGGCATGGAGTACCCCATGATCTGTTTCAATGGGGGGAGACCGCTGCCCGATGGTACTTACTCTGAGCGCACCAAATGGGGAATGATAGGGGTCATTATTCACGAGGTGGGTCACAACTACTTTCCCATGATTGTAAATTCAGATGAACGCCAGTGGACCTGGATGGACGAGGGACTCAACACTTTTCTGCAGGGAATTGCCGAACGGGAATGGGATCACAATCACCCTTCCCCCAAGGGCAGGCCAGAAAATATTGTACCCTATATGAAAGGGGATAAATCAAACATTGCACCTATCATGATTCAGGGCGATCTGATAAAGCAGTTCCAGAACAATGCCTATCTCAAACCTGCCACCGGTCTGAATATACTCCGGGAAACCATCATGGGCAGGGAGCTTTTTGATTTTGCCTTCAAGCAATATGCACAGAGGTGGAAGTTCAGGCATCCAACCCCGGAGGATCTGTTCCGAACCATGGAGGATGCTTCTGCGGTTGACCTTGACTGGTTTTGGAGGGGCTGGTTTTATGGCACCGATCATGTTGATATCTCCGTGGATAAGGTGACTGCCATGAAGATGGCCTCAGGGAATCCGGCTGAAGAAAAATCCCTTAAGAAGAAGGAGGAGGAGCTTAAGCCTGAATCCATTGCGGTACAACGGAACAGGGACTCCGTGAAATCCATGGTGGAAAGAGATCCGTCCATGAAAGATTTCTACGACAATTATGATCCCTATGCTGCAGATCAATCTGATGTGGAAGCCTACATCCGGTATAAGAGATCGATGTCCGATATAGAGCAACAGTGGAGGTCCCAAAAGGGTAGCATTTATCAGCTTGATTTTTCCAATGTGGGAGGCATGGTTATGCCTTTGGTGATACAGCTTGAATTTGCCGACGGAAGCACCGATTTGATTCGAATTCCGGCAGAGATCTGGAACCAGAACAAGCTGAAGACTTCCAAAGTGTTTTTCCTGGAGAAGGAGCTGACAGGAGTTACCCTGGATCCCTTCCTGGAGACAGCCGACTGCGATTTATCCAACAATCACTGGCCGCCCCGGATAGAAGAGAATCGTTTTGAGCTCTTCAGAAGCTCGGGCAGACGGGGAGAAGGAAGATCCAATCCCATGCAGCAGCAGTAGATCAGACCAGGATATTGTCTATGTAGGCCAGTTCGTCCCTGGTGAATTTCAGATTCTGAATGGTGGCCACATTGGCTTCCAGTTGCGAAACAGAGCTGGCTCCAATCAGGACCGAAGTAATTATTTTCCTTTCCAGGATCCAGGCCAGGGCCATTTGTGCCAGGCTTTGTCCACGATGTTCGGCATGCTGGTTAAGTGCTTTAATCTTTACCATGGTAGCCGGATCAAGGTGCTGCTTACCCAGAAAAATACTGTCACTGTCTATCCTTGAACCTTTGGGGATGCCATCCAGGTATCGGTTGGTCAGCAGCCCCTGGGCCAGTGGACTGAAAGGTATGCAGCCTACACCGCGCTTTTCCAGTACATCCAGAAGTCCGTCCTCCACCCAGCGATCGAACAAATTGTAACGGGGCTGGTGGATCAGGCACGGAGTTCCCAGGCTCTCCAGAATATCCACTGCTCGATCTGTTTGCTCAGCATCATAATTCGAGATACCCACATAGAGAGCTTTCCCTTGCTGCACAGCAGAATGAAGTGCCATCATGGTCTCCTCCATCGGTGTGTTTGGATCGGGCCGGTGAGAATAAAAAATATCCACATATTCAAGCCCCATTCGCTTCAGACTCTGATCCAGGCTGGCCAGCAGGTATTTCCGGCTTCCCCATTCCCCGTATGGACCCTCCCACATAAGGTAGCCCGCTTTGGTAGAGACGATAAGCTCGTCGCGATGTGAGGCCAGCTCCGATTGCAGGACTTTTTTCAAATTAGACTCGGCACTGCCCGGAGGCGGACCGTAGTTATTGGCCAGGTCGAAATGCGTGATGCCCAGGTCAAAGGCCCTTAGCAGAATATCCTTCATCTTCTGATAATCTCCCTCACCTCCGAAATTATGCCAGAGTCCCAGTGAGACAGCAGGTAAGAGGAGTCCGCTCTTACCACAACGATTATACTTCATTTGTTCGTAGCGTGATTTGGATGCAAAATAGGCCATAACAGTAAGTGTTTATTTTTTTAAAAGCGGGATCATATAAAATACAGAATAGGAAAATCCGAACACACTGCTCCCTCCGCCAGTTCCATAGCCGGGAATTAGCTCCGGGATCAAAAGCGGATCCATATCCGGATTCAAAAGGATCTTGTAGCGAACAGACCAGCCCATGAAGAAATTGGAAAACAATTCGGTTTTGACTCCAAGCACCATTTCAAGCCATAGTCCGGTCAGATTGTTTTCATAGGGCCCGGGCTCGTAGTCGCCCCAGTAGCCCGGAATCAGTATGTTTTCACTGCTGTGCTTGAATACCGACATTCCATAGCGGAACCCAACTGTTATGCTGTTTTGCAGAGAGCGGTTCTTTGCGGGCAGAATATTGTAATCCAGGCCAATCCGGCCATAGGGGCCACTTGAGGAGTAATCAAAGAGCTCTTCCGTATCGTCCATGGAATTATATCCTACCTCAAAAACCGGATACAGATTCTTATATATTTCAAAATCAACCGAAGCCTCGGCACCCGCCTGAGGAGGATCGGCAAGAAGATAAAAAAAACGGGCCAGATCAATGCCGAAGCGGGGACCATAGGTCCTCAGGGTGTCCTGAGCCCTTACCTCACCCACCAGCATGAGGAGAAGCAGCAGAAAGACCGCTTTAGAGATAGAGCCAGATATGTTCTTCGTTTTCTTCATTTTCAACATCAATCATATCATTCAGGATGGTATCACTTTTAATGATTCCGCTACCGAGCCCGATATTCTCCAGGGTAAACAGATCTCCAAAACCACAGGTATAGGAGATCATATAGCTTTCGTGCTTATGGTAGAATGTAAGGGTATCTGTCTGCTCGTTTATCTGCAAAACAAACCTGGAAAAATCGTAGTGGGGGTCCAGGGGCACCTCGAAACCAGATGAAGCTATAGCATTATACAGCAGGCTGTCGCTCATTCCCTCCCTGATTCCATAAAGGGTAAGGGAAGCAACCGTGCTATCTGCAGCCACACCGTCATGCAGGGTCTTAAACTTTGCCACAAGTTCCGAATCGTTGCTTTCATCACATACCTCTACCGAAACACAAGCGGCAGCAAGGAAGAACAGGATAAACAGCAGAATCCGGTATTTCATAAGCCTGAAATTATTCAGTCCCTTTAAGATTTTTATTGAGCCACTCCAGGTAAGTGGTATAGAGGTGCATCTGGCTGTTCATATCATAGGCCACACCATGGGTACCGGGAGGATAAATTTTCAGGTCGATATTTTTCCCTGCATCAATCATTGCCTTTGTGAGCTGAAAAGTGTTCTGGGGATGCACATTGTCGTCCAACAGGGAGTGTACCAGCAGCATTTTGCCTTCCAGATTACCTGCCAGAGCCACCATGGAACTGTTCTTGTATCCCTCTTCGTTATCGTCAATCAGGCCCATATATTTTTCTGTCAGGACGCAATCGTAATTCCGGTGATCCGAGATGGCAGCTGTTACGATGCCTGCCTTGAATACATCTGGATGCAGCAGCAGTGCCATACCTGCCGAGAAGCCTCCAAAACTGTGTCCCATGATCCCGATCCGGTCCCGGTCGATCCATGACTTCTCAGAAAGGTAGAGCGCAGTCTCGGCAAAATCGTGTGTCTCCCATTTGCCCAATTGCTTGTGAACCACCTTTTCGAACTTACTTCCATATCCGCCATTACCACGGTTGTTGATATTTACAATTACATATCCCTGCTGAGCCAGCCACTGGTTCCACCCGCTGGTCTCAAAGGTATTGTAAACCCCCTGTGAGCCAGGTCCGCCATAAACAGCCAGAAGAAGGGGATAAGAAAACTCAGGATCAAAGTTCATGGGCTTTATCATGTAACCATCAATTTGTTGTCCGTCCGAAGTAGTAAAGGTAAAGAGTTCCTTTGGAGCATATACATACTTTTCCAGGTGCTCCAGGGCTCCCTGGTGCCCGGCAAGGTTCTTGATCACCTTTCCTGAGCCATCGCACAGGTCTATGCTTGAAGGTGTGCTTGTACTTGAGTAAGAATCGATAAAGTAGCGACCTTCCGGAGCCACATTTACCCGGTGATTGCCAGGAGCGGAGGTGAGCTGCTTTTTCCCTTTCCCGTTGAATTTTACACTGTACAGGTTGCGCTCCATGGGTGATACCTCGCAGGAAAGGTAATACAGGGTTTTCTTGGCAGGATCGATGGCCTTGACAGAGACAACATCATATTCCCCACCGGTAAGTTGTCCCAATACATTTCCCTCGTAGTCGTATTGATACACGTGGGAGTATTCATCACGATCTGAAATCCAGAAGAAAGAATCCATTTCTTCCGGAAAATTAAAGAGGTGAAGCTCCCCGGCAAAGAAATCAAAGATATCAATCCAGGCATAATTCTTCTCCTCCAGGATCATGGACTTCTCACCGGTAAGTACGTTAAAGAGATACAATTTCATCTGGTCCTGGGCTCGGTTCATCCATACCACGGCCAGGGTATTCTCTCTGGAGGTCCAGTAGATTCTTGGCATGTAGCCGCCTTCAGGATCGAAGTCAAGCCACTTTTTGCTGCCATCGGTGGTATTGATTACTCCCAGTTTCTCAATGGGTGGATTGTCTCCCACCTTGGGGTAGGGGAGCTCCATATATTCGGGATGTACGCCGGCAAAGTCGGTCAGTTGATAGACAGGTACTTCCCGTTCATCGGTCTGCCAGAAAGCAATGTATTTGCTGTCGTTGGACCACACCCAGGCCTGCACCAGTCCAAATTCCTCCTCGTTGGCCCAGCCAAAACGACCATTATAAAATTTATCGGCTCCGTCATCGGTAAGCTGGTCATGTGAGCCGCTGGCGAGATCAAAGGTGAACAGATTGCCATCTTTTCCATATCCCACTTTCCGGCCGTCGGGACTTACCTCTGCTGTGAAGGCGCCATCCACTATGGATGTCAGGGTATTGTCATCCAGGGAGTAAAGATAGTAATCGGCATTGCCGGAGTATCTCCAGATACGTTTGAAGTTGGTCTGGAAGAGCAGGTACTTATAGTCCCTGGTCCATTGAAAAGAGCGATAACGGAAAGGATCTTCCGTACCGGGAAAATTATAATCCCCCTCGTTGAAGACCAGCTCTTCAGATTCGGTCTTGATGTCGTAGGTCCATATCTGCTGACTTCTCCCTTCTCTTTTGGTGAAGGAGTATTGATCGCTATCCTGGATCCATTCCACACCAGCAGGACCACGGTCGCCACGAAGTGCACCGCCGCTCATAAAGGCTTCCATTAAAGAATCGTACTGCTTTTTCTGGGCAGCAAGGGTGAAGGTCATCAGGACCAGAAGCAAGGCAACAGAAATTTTTCTCATAAGATTCCAGTTTGGTTTTTGCAGAGAACAAATCTAACAAAAATGTTCCTTCCACACATGCTTGTAAGCTATTTCATGATTCCCCGACCAAAGGAACAGATCAATACTTTGAAATTATGAAAACGAACTCATTTTTCACCCTGGTGTTCATGCTTTTATTCCTGATGGGATGTCAGACTGAGGCGCCCCCCCCAGATGAATCCATATCTCCTGATGAAATAATAAAACAGCTCAATGATCAGGAGCATGTAAGGGGCTCACTTAATCCTTTTAAACTGATTCAGGATCCTCTTTATATGACCACCGGAGAAATTGACTATTTAAGGGATAATGACAGGGTGTTTATTCTGAAAGCCGGTAATGAGCTCCTGGTCTACCCGCACCGTGACATGATGGTGGAGGTGGTTAATGACGAAGAGAATGATATTTATTTCGCCATTACTTACTGTCCCATTACCCGGAGCGGTATTGCATGGAACAGGCAGTTGGGGAATGATACTTTGCTGCTGACAGCTTCCGGATATCTCTATAAGGATAACCTTATGCCTCTTGATGTAAACTCGGGCCATATCTGGTCCCAGATGCTTATGCGACGCTTTCAGGGAAATATAGGAATGGAAGAGATCTTTGCTTTCAGAGAAATTTCCACCTTTCCCTTAGTTGAAACAACATGGCTTACAGTAAAGACTCACTTCCCCGGGGCAGGCGTTTATACCAGCAAAAACGACATGAAATCGGCCGCACTTGCTCCACTGGAACAAGAACTCGGCATTATAGGCAATCAAAGTGTTGAAACGTTTACGCTTGAGATGTTCCCAGGGGAAATCACCCTGCATAAAAGTATTGTTAATCCCGGTGGCGCAGTAGTAATAGCCGGGTCCGCTCAGTACAGTTATATGCTCGCCTTCCGCACCACCTATATGATGGAGCCTGTGGAAGGAGTATTTCCCTTTATAATGAAAGATGAAACCGGTACCCTTTGGAATATATTCGGGGAAGGAGTAGACGGGGGACATGATGGAGAGAGGCTGGATCCGCCCCTCTATTATACGGCTGCTGACTGGGCATGGAGGGACCTCTTCGAGCAGGTAAGCAGCTATGGACCCTGATATATCCGGTGCTTCAGTATATCTTAAAAGACATCCAGGTCCTTACCCAGCCTGACCTCCCCCTTGTACACAGAACTGATTTCCTCCAGCATCTCGGCTTCAGAACTTCCCCAGAAGAGAATATGGTAGAGGACCACTATTCCGGGACTTGTCTTATTTGCAATTTCAGCCAGTTCCAGGGTGGAGCTATGGTGTTCCCGGTGATAAGCTTTCCAGGCATCACTTTTGCTTTCGAAACCTGCCTGACTGTAGACCTCATGGACCAGGATATCGGCTCCTTTGGCATATTCCACCACCTTGGGTGAGGGCTTGCAGTCGCCCGATATCACTATTATCCGGTCGGGTGTTGTAAAACGAAAGCCCCAGGCGTTGGGCCAGGACCCATGGATTACAGGAAAAGCCTCCACTACAATATTGCTGTCCCTGTATATCTCTCCCTCTGTATCAAATTCGTGCCAGTTGACCCGCCATCCCTTATCATTGGTTGGTTCGTCCCCGTATACCCGGTATCGGATATCCTCCTGGTAGGCTGTCAGTATATGATCGGTCATATGACTGATTCCCACCGGGCCATATACTTTCATGGCTTCATCTCTTCCCATCACCCAGGGAGTCAGGATCAGGTCGGCATAGCCGGCAGTATGGTCGGAGTGCAGATGGGTAAGAAAGGCAGTTTTCAGTTTTTGGGTCTCAAGACCGCTTATGTCTCCTCCATAGCGGGGAGTCATTCTGGCTGACCTGCGTACCAGCCCCGGACCAAAATCAATGATATAGGGAGTATCCCTGACCACAAGGGCCAGGGCACAACCAGACTGATCGGGTGATGGATTGGGATTACCAGTTCCCAGCAGGACAAGTTTGGTGATGTCCGAATCGGAAAAATCCCTTTGAGCTGTTGCGGGTTGAAGGGTGAGTAAGAGAACTAGAGTGAGAATTGGGCCTGCTTGTTTCATATTTTTTCAGATTTTTGATCACATTCCATTACTACATTCGCATAGTTGATTCCATACCGGATATCTTTCTCCCCAAGCTTACCTGCCTTATATCCATGCTTATCGATAACAGCCCGACAGCTGCTCAGCAGGCTTGCGATTTCTGAACCTGCAAATTCCGGGGTGGAGCTGATCCCGGCTTCATAGACCACGCGTGCAAAAATTCCTCCCACTCCGGTAATCCTGGAAAGATCGCACAGGGAATGCATCTCCTTCAGGCGATATACCGGTATTCCCGTATTTAAGGATAACTCCACCTTCAGTTCATCTTCCTGCAGCTGCTCAAAAAAAACCTTTGTATTCCTGAATCCCCTGGATTTCAATAATTCCGTATACTCGAAAGGAATCCCGGGGAAATCCGAAAGTGGGAAGGGCCTGGCCAGGTAGCTTCCCGCTTCCCGTTTTAACAGAACCAGGTACCCGGTAGAGAGTCCGCTTTGAACTGCAAAGCTTTCTATTTTTGTTTTAGAAGCCAGGATGGAAAGCAAATCCTCCAGATTGCCTATTCCATGTTGCTCCAGAATTCCAAAGCGCTCTTTCATATTTTCCTTTAGTATGACCCGGCCTGGCAGCATACTTTTTCCTGCAGTCAGCTGCCTGAACTCCTCCAGGCTCAGCAAGGACGGATCGATGGAATAGGGCTTCATCGGAGCTGACTTTACATTCCCAATAATACGATCTTGTAAGGTGAGTCGATAGTAACCCTGCCATCATATACCGTCCCTTGTTTTCCAGAATAATAATCCCTTAAAATACTCCCCTCTGCAAACAGGCCATTGATATTAATTTGCTTCTTACCGGGTTTCAGATCCAGTCCGGCCACCACGCGATCGGCATATCCGTCAGCTTCATAAACCCTGGAGAAGGTATAGGGCGATTTTGAGATCATCTGGTGTATGCCTGCACCCACCGAAGGATGATTTTTTCGGAACTGCCCCAGTTTCTGATAATGGAGCAGCACCTCAGCAATGGGTACTCCATTCCTGACAGTATTGGATTCAATCTCATCCCAGTTCATAAAACTGCGAAGTGTTGCATCTCCTTCTGTTCCGGGAATGATTAATTCCCTGCTGCTTTCATCCCCGTAATAGACCTGGGAAGCACCGGGTGAGAGCAGCAGTCTGGTACCTGCTTCCAGGACCTTTTCACGCTCCTTGTCGAAAGGGTCGCCATCGTCATGTGAACTGATATAGTTCAATACGCTGACACCTTTTAAGGGACCCTGCAGCTGCTCTGAGTAAGAGCTAAACAGTTTTTCATAGGGCATCTTTGCACTCTCCTTGAACTCAAAATTAATCATGGCATTCATGTCATGGGCAAAATAATCCACCTCCCGGTCCCCGAATCCAAACATTCTTCCTCCCGAAATTCCATATCCATACACTTCGGCCACCATATAGAAGTCATTGTCGTCCAGAACCTTGTCCGGATGGGCATTTTTCCACTCTTCAAAAGCCAGCCGGACCTCTTTGCCCAGTTCACTCCAGACTCCTTCTTCCGTATGTTTGGCCGTATCGATCCTGTATCCATCGATGCCATATTTTCGGACATAGTCGGTGAGCCACTTTATAATATAGAACCTGGGAGCCCTGGGGTAGCCTGTACGTTCAAAAAAGGCATCCAGCTCCTCCATTTCCTGCTCAAGCCGGCCCTCCCTGGCCCATTTCTCCAGAAGCCGGGGCGGAAGTTCCACATCCGCGTTGGATTCAGTCCGGATATCGGGCAGGTTTTTCACCAGGGCACAGGTGACAGTACTCTCATAATCCTGGTAGGTGCATTGGGGTTCGGTCCGAACCCATTCCGTGGGCCATACCGGGTCCATCTCTGTAACCGGACCCGTATGGTTAACGATTACATCCATCACTATGCGGATTCCATGAGCATGGGCTGTTTCAACCAGTCTGGCCAGATCCTCTTCGGTCCCGAAATTGGGATCCATGACGGTCCAGTCACTGATCCAGTATCCATGAAAGCCATAGGTAATTCCGGTTCCCTCATCGGTACCTCCATGGATTTGTTCAAACCAGGGAGTGGTCCAGATGGCTGTGATTCCCAGATGGTCGAAATAGCCATCTTCGATTTTTTGAATGACCCCCCTGATGTCCCCCCCCTCAAAACCCCGCAGCACAGCAGTTTTACCTGTTCTGTCGAAATTGATATCGTTGGAGGGATCTCCATTGTTAAAGCGGTCGGTAAGCAGGAAGTAGATATTGGCATTATCCCAGAGAAAGGGAACATCCATGGATTCTTCCATTGGTACTACCTCTGGAGTATTTTCTCCTGGTGTGGAGTTACGGCAGGATCCAAAAATTCCTGACAGGGCAAAGCCTGTCACAAGGACCGGAACAAATGATAGTCTCATTATTGAAGTATTTAGGGTGATAGATCAAAAGTAATCAATCGGATCCAATCTTAAGAATGATTTTACCCTCAGACATATGATCCCTGTAATATGCAATGGCCTCTTCGGCACTTTCCAGGGGATAAGTCCGCTTGATCCGGGAGGAAAGCTCGCCATCCAGTGCACTCTTTACTTTTCTAATGAACCGGAGTTTAAATAACAGGCCTTTGGAATTCAGCCAGTTTCCCAGCTGGAATCCGGAAATTTTTTTCTCCTCTTTGATCAATGTGCCGGGATCTGCCGGAATGGGATCTCCGGAAAGTCGTGCATAGACAAGCAGGGTAGACCCCTGAGGTGCTGCATCAAGCAGGATGGAGCTCAGGCTTCCGCTTACTGCGTCCAGGATCAGGGTGGTCCCCAACTCTTCAGCCAGGGCTTTCAATTCTTCAGCAAAGGTTTCAGAATTGCTGTTTAATACGTGGACCGCCCCAAGGGCCTTCAGGGCATCAGCCTGATCGTCTTTTCTGACAATATTGATCAGTGGAATTCCCCTGCTTTTAGTAAGCAGAACCAACATCTTTCCCAGAGAACTGGCTGCTGCATTGTTTACCAAGGCACGATGCTTTCCTTCCCTGGCAAGATGGATAAAGGCCATGGCGGTCATGGGATTTACCAGCATCATCGCTCCCTGCTCGCCGGAGATATGAGAAGGAAGGGGAGCAACATTCATGGCTGAAGTAAGCATATATTCCGCCCAGCATCCGTCAGCTCCATGTGGGGGCGAACAGGCCACCCGCTTTCCCATTCTTAGCCTGGGAAAGATTCCGCTTCCGGCTGCCACCACAGTTCCGCTTCCCTCCAGACCCGGGGTAAAGGGGTAGGAGCGTTCCAGGTAGCCACCTGCCAGTAGTGCCAGGTCGGACGGATTCACCGGGGAAGCATCCATCTTTATCAGCACCTGACCGGGACCCGGAAGGGGAACCGGAATCTGTTCAAATGTAAGAGCGCCCCCCGGTTTATGCAGCCGGATGGCGGTCATTTGTTCTGGTAGCTGATGTCCCATCGTTTTCATAAGATTGATCGAGTTTTATTCTCCTGATTCATCCGCATGTATATTCCACCGCTGCATCACCTCCCGGAGTATATTTTCCCGGACATTCCATAGCTGCAAGGGGACGGGCGCCTTCATGTTAGCTAGATGATTTCTTTTTTGAGAGTTTCAGTGGCGGCCTCTCTGGTCATCTTCAGGGCCAGCTCCACATCACTCTCCTCCACATAGGTCTGCCCGATAAGCATTCGCAAAGTAAATATTCCCTTGATCCTGGTATGGGTCAGGAAAAGCTTACCACTGCGGTTAATCTCTTCCAGGAAGGCTTCATTGAGCCGGTTCAGTGCATCGGGGTCCTCCATTCCGTCGGGTTGCAGCCTGAAACAGGTAAAGTTCAGGAAAGGCTCCAGGGGAAGATGTATGTTTTCCGTCTCCTCCAATGCCTTTGAGAGGCGTTTGTTCATCTGTATATGTGTCCGGAGCTTTTCCCGGATTCCCTCCAGGCCATAACTCCTGATAACAAACCAGAGTTTCAGGGCCCTGAACCTGCGACCCAGGGGAACGCCCCAGTCCCGGTAATCATTTACCGCTCCCCTCGTATTGGTTTTGAGGTATTCGGGCAGGATCTCAAAGGTTTTGATCAGCAAGCCGGCATCTTTTACCAGGTAAACCGAACAATCGAAATTGGTGAACATCCACTTGTGCGGATTGAAGACAAAGCTGTCGGCCTGTTCTATTCCTTTGATCATCCACCGGTATTCGGGAAGGAGGAGGGCGGTGCCGGCGTAGGCTGCATCCACATGCAACCAGATCCCAAATTTCTTGCAAATGCCAGCAATCTCCTCCAGAGGATCCACGGCCACAGTTCCCGTAGTACCAATGGCCGCCACCACAGCACAGGGTTTGAATCCCGCCTCCAGGTCTTCTTTAATCCTGATTTCCAGCTCAGCAGCATCCATACGCATCCTGCTGTCGACTCCTACTTTCACCAGGTTTTTCCTGCCCATGCCACTGACACCCATTCCCTTTTCAATAGAAGAGTGAGTCTCCTGTGAGCAATATACCCGGAGACCAGTGGGAACTCCTTCGTCATTGGAACGGAATCCTGTGGCCACCTCTCGTGCGGTAATCAGCGAAACCAGCGAAGCGGAGGAGGCACTGTCCTGTATCACCCCTTCAAAGTTGCCGGGAATCCCCATGGTATCTCTTAGCCACTCCATCATCCTCTGTTCCAGTTCAGCAGCAGCAGGAGAGGTATCCCAGATCATGCATTGGGCACCCATGGCCGAAGTCAAAGATTCGGCCAGTACCGATTCCACAGAGGAGTTGGCAGGAAAATAGGCATGAAACCCGGAATGCTGCCAGTGAGTTATACCGGGCATTATGATCCTGTCAAGATCCTCCATGATCTTTTCCATTGACTCTGGATTTAATGGAGCCTCATCAGGAATGGCCCTGTAGATGTCACCAGGCGAAACCCTTGACTTCACCGGGTAGGAAGAGATATTGTTGAGGTAGCGGTCGATCCAATCCACCACAGGTCGGGCCTCTTTCTTAAAGTCTTTGGGATTCAGCATAGCAATTATTGTATGAAATAAAGGACGGATTTATAGATCATATCGATGGCAAAGTAAGCAAATGCCAGTGCAAATAACTTGAAAAGTACAGGAATAACCTTTGGACGCGAAAGGGCTTTCCGGAAGCGTGAAAACATAAAGGCCACCAGCAGGGTAGAGATCAGCCAGCCCAGCTGGACAAGGGCCATAAAGAGGTACTCACCCAGGTAAACCGTATCACTGAGCAGGATAGCTTTTGGAATGCAGATGGTGATCCAGTAAGTCCAGAGGATACCGTTGGAGAGGATCATAAGCACTACTTTCCAGAGTCCAAAGTGAACCTTTTCGCCACTGTCAAGGCTTCGAACCTTCCATATGGAAATGGCGATCCATATCAGAATAAAGGCACCTGCCAGCGACAGGCCCCGGAAAAAGGACTCATTAAAACCCAGGGAACCGAGAACCAGCAGGCTTATGAGGGCTACGATAGTTTCTGTGACCAGGGCTATGAATATAATTCGGAGGCTTTTTAGATACCCGGATTGCAGAATCTCTGTGAATACTGCGGTGATAACCGGACCGGGTATAACACCCCCGATCAATCCAAGCATCAATGCGATCACCAGCTCGTGGATCATATAATCCTTTCTTTTCAGACGAAAATAGATAAAACGAGTCGATTTAGTATCTTAGATTTTCAATTTTCCAAGCAATACAAATTATAACTCCATGAAAAAAGTACTTATGTTTTTGTTGGCCATCATGGTCGTTCAACTTTTATCGGGCCAGGTCAGTGCCCGCCTGATGCGTTACTCCGATGTTTCGGATAAGCAGATAGCCTTTGTTTACGGGGGAGATATCTGGATTATGACTAAAGCCGGGGGAATTGCACAACAATTAACCCACTCTCCGGGAGAGGAATCCTGGCCCCGGTTTTCGCCCGATGGAACAGAGATAGCCTTTTCGGCCAGTTACAACGGGAATACGGATCTCTTTGTAATGCCGGTTGGTGGCGGAGTACCCACCCGGGTAAGCTATAACTCTTTTGACGACAGGATGGTGGAATGGCACCCCGATGGCAAACGATTACTTTTTGCCTCCAGGAGAGAGAGTGGCAGACAGTCTTATTCGCAGTTATACCTCGTTGATAAAACAGGCGGAATGCCGGAGAAACTTCCACTCCCTTATGGAGAACTGGCAAGCTTTTCACCCGATGGCAACAGCCTGGCGTATATTACCAAGATAACAGAGAATTATCCCTTTAAACGCTACAGGGGCGGACTCTCCTCCGATATCCTGCTTTATGACATGCAGGGGAAGCGGGCCGAGAATCTGACAAATAGCCATGCCATTGATGGCAAGCCGGCCTGGGTGGGAGATCAGCTCTTCTACCTTTCGGATGCGGGTGAGAACATGCGTCTCAATGTCTGGCAGTATGATCTGGATCAGCTTAAGGGACAGCAGGTGACCTTCTTTGAAGATTTTGATGTTTCATCTCTGGCCGCAAGCAACAATGAGTTGATTTTTGAAGCGGGCGGCTCACTCTACCTGATGGATGCTGCCTCAAAGGAATATGAGGCTGTGGAGGTAAGTGTGACAAGCGACCTTTCCCTGGAAATGCCCAGAACGGTTAAGGTGGGAGAAGACATAAGAAACATGGCTGCCTCTCCTGAAGGCAAAAGAGTGTTGTTTGAAGCACGGGGCGAAATTTTCAATGTCCCTGTTAAGGAAGGCTATGTATTGAATCTGACTCACTCCAGCGGGGCCTTTGATATGCTGCCTGCCTGGTCGCCCGATGGAAAGAGCATTGCTTACTGGAGTGATCGCTCAGGTGAATACGAGCTCTATTTGCAGGATCCCAATATGGAGAAGGAGCCGGTTAAGTTGACCAGCAGGGGAAAGGGCTTCGGCTACCAGCCGTTCTGGTCGCCCGATAACAAGAAGATTGCTTTTATTGATGAAACCAACGATATCATCCTTATGGATGTGGAGAGCAAGACAAGCATCGTTGCGGGAAATTACAAATGGAACCTGGGGCATGGCAGCAGGTTCGGATATACCATCAGCTGGTCGCCCGATTCAAAGTGGATGGCTTTTACGGAGGGAATGGATAATTCTCACAATGCTATTTTCCTTTATAATGTGGAGAACAAGCAGAAACTTCAGGTAACAGGGGGATTCTATGATGATTCAGGTCCGGTTTTCAGCACCGATGGTAAATATCTCTTTTTCCTGACCGACAGGAGCATGCAGCCGGTATATTCCGATATGGATGATGGCACCTGGGTATATCCCAATGCCACCCAGCTTGCCGCAATGGCTCTGACAGCTGAAACACCTTCTTTGCTTTCTGCTAAAAATGATGCATTGAAAGAAGAGGAAAATGGTGAGGATAAAAAGGATGAAGGAGATGCTGATAAGAAGAAGAAGGGAAAAGAGAAGGAGGGAGATGATAAAGAGGAATCCGGCGAAAAGAAGCCAGAGGTCAAGATTGACCCTGAGGGGCTGGAATCAAGGGTGGAACTTTTGCCCCCCAAAGCAGGAAACCTGGGCTGGCTGGCACCCTTTGAAGGGAAGCTGGTTTTCCTTCGTTATCCCAATTCAGGATCTAATTCGCGTGAGGCATCACTGGCCTATTATGATATGGAAGAGCGCGAGGAGAAATCGATCATGTCCGGGGTGGAGCGCGCTAAAACAACTGCGGATGGCAAAATGATCCTGGTTCGGGCAGCTGGCAAATATGGAGTGATCAAGGCTGCAGAAAAACAGAAAGTTGAGAAGCCCGTTCCTACAGGTGACCTGGCCATGGAGCTGGTACCCAAAGAGGAGTGGCGGCAGATTTTTGACGACACCTGGCGACGCTACCGTGATTTTTTCTACGACTCACAAATGCATGGAGTTGACTGGGACGCCATGCGGATTCAGTACGGGGAACTGGTTGAAGATGCACGTTCCAGGTGGGACCTGAGCTTTATAAGTTCCAACCTGCTTGCAGAGCTCAGTGCAGGGCATACTTATACCCGGGGGAGGGGTCCTGACCAGGTGAAACGTATAAGCACAGGCTTTCTGGGGATCGACTGGGAGCTTACCGACAGGGCTTACCGCATTCAGAGAATAGTTAAACCTGCGGCCTGGGATACAGATGTGCGTTCACCTTTCGATAAGCCCGGGATTAAAATCAAAGCGGGCCACTATATTCATTCGGTAAATGGGATTCCGCTTGACCCTGCCAGGGATCCCTATGCAGCCTTTGAAGGTCTGGCTGGTAAAACGGTCTCCCTTAGCACAAGTGCTTCAGGAGATAGTCAGGAGGCGGTTCAAACGGTGATTCAATGTCTGAGCCAGGGGGAAGAGGTCAATCTTCGCTACCTGGAGTGGATTGAGATCAACCGCCTGCGGGTGGATGAACTTTCGGAAGGTAAGCTGGGGTACATCTATATGTCAAATACAGCCTACAATGGTACACTTGAGCTTGTACAGATGTTTTACGGCCAGTTAGATAAGGATGGATTTATTATTGATGAACGCTTCAATGGGGGAGGTTCCCTTGCCGACCGCTTCCTGGAGTTACTTCAGCGTCCGGTGGTATACAACCTTCACTGGCGACACGGTAAGGACCATACACACCCCGTCAAGACCAATACCGGTCCTATGGGCATGCTGATTAACGGGTGGGCCGGTTCAGGGGGGGACGGACTCCCATGGGCCTTCCAGGAGCTTAAGGCAGGACCCATTGTAGGTGAGCGAACCCTGGGTATCCTTGTGGGACCCGCAACAGGACACCAGCTAATTGACGGAGGTGGAATCACAGTTCCGGGAGCCCGCTTATATGACAACGATGGTCACTGGTTCTGGGAGGGAGAAGGTGTTACTCCGGACATAGAGGTCTGGGACGATCCCAATATTCTTATGCAGGATCGTGATCCTCAGCTGGAGAGGGTTGTCGAGGAGGTGGTGAAGCTCCTGGAAACCCAGTCGCCAGAAATGACCCCTGCACCTGAACGGGAGGACCGCAAAGCCAGTGATCTTAAAACGATCTACTAAGCATAAAAGAGGCCGTCTGGTTGAGACGGCCTCCCGGAGCAGTTTGGAGTTGGTAATTTTAGAGTCTATGCTAACCCCAAGCGTCAAATATGCATTGCTTGACCCGGTAAGGTTTAAGCTGCAATTGTTTGATATAATCAAATTACAATCTTATTTAGAGCATTCCTAGCAGATCACGAGAAAAGTTATCCCCAGTTTAAAGTGGAAAACAAGCAGCTGGAATAATTTCTATCTTTATTCCCAAACACAAGCGATCATTATGAACATTGAAAAGAAATTATTTGGAACAACACCTGAAGGAAAAGAGGTGTTCAAACATACCCTGAAGAATAACAAGGGGATGGAGGTGGATATTATTACATATGGTGCAATTATTACAGCAATAAGGATTCCGGACCGGCACAATGAACCGGGCGATGTGGTACTGGGTTTTGATACCCTGGAGGAGTACCTGGTAAACATTCCACACTTCGGAGCTTTGGTGGGAAGGGTATGCAACCGGGTTGGACGAGCAAGGTTTGAACTGGAAGGAAGGATATACCATCTCACGGCCAATGAAGGCGCCAATCAGCTCCATGGCGGCAAAAAAGGATTTGATAAACGTATGTGGACAGCCTACAGCCATAAGACACCCGATCAGGTATCTCTGATACTGGGCTATGAGAGTGCAGACGGGGAGGAGGGATACCCGGGAGCAGTTCATGTGGAGGTCGAATACTCACTGAATGATAAGAATGAATTGGGTCTCAGTTACCGTGCAAAAACCGATAAACCGACCCACGTTAACCTGACCAACCACAGCTATTTCAATCTGAACGGGGGTGAAGGGACCAGTCTTGGGTATGAATTGATGATTGCTGCCGATCGCATTACAGAACTTGACCAGGAGAGTATTCCCACCGGTCGTATCCTGCCGGTGAAGGGCACTCCCTATGACTTCATGCTCTCAAATGAGATTGGCCAGCGGATTGATGAGGTAGATCCGGGTTATGATATAAACTATGTGCTGGATATGAAATCCAGGGATCTTACCCGGGTAGCGGCCGTGCATGATCCGGGGTCGGGGAGAAGCATGGAGGTGCTGACCACCCTTCCGGGTATTCAGCTCTATACTGCCAACAATGTGAACGGTATAAAAGGAAAGGGAGGTAAGGTTTATGAAAAGTATAGTGCAGTATGTCTGGAAACCCAGTATTTTCCTGATACACCCAATCAACCAAATTTCCCTTCAACCATTTTATTACCGGGCGAAGAGTACTCCGCTCTAACTATTTACCGCTTCAGCAAATAGATGTCCAGGATCTTCACAGCCATTCTATTCCTGACTCTTTTCATCAGCGCAGAGTCACAGGTATACCACTCCTGTCCTGCCCTTCTTCCTTCTGGAGATGTTTATGAGAATCCCCTTTATGAAAAGTGGCTCTCTGCTTATGATGTTAAGCATTACATCCTGACCCTGGAGGTTTCAAACACAAATACCCATATCGGTGGTGCAGCGGAGGTGGTGCTTGAGGCGGTCCGGGATATGGACTCGCTGGTGCTGGAGCTACAGGATAGTTTGGAAGTAAGTGAAATATTTTTTAGCGAGGCTCCTGGAGAGGTAAGCTATCCGGCTGAAAATATGCTTGACTTTGAACATCATAGCAATGCCATATATATTGAGCTGGACCGGGAATATCGCCAGGGTGAACTATTGAGGGTTAAGATAGAATATGAAGGAGATGCAGGTCAGGGCAGGGGCTTTTTTGCCGGAATTACCAGTAAAAGAGGAAATGATTACGGCTTTGATGTGACTTATACACTTTCAGAGCCACTTAATGCCAGGGACTGGTTCCCGGTTAAGCAGGTGCTGGAAGATAAGATCGACTCGGTAAGCTTCAGGTTGATCTGTGATAAGGAACTTCTGGCAGGATCCAATGGACTGCTGGTGAAGATTGAAGAGATGGGAGACAAGCATATACTCACATGGAAAACAAATTATCCTATAGCCTATTACCTGCTTTCTTTTGCTGTGGCCGATTATATGGAATATTCTTTTTATGCTCCTCTTTCTGATGAGGGCGATTCGGTACTGGTGCAGAACTACCTCTATGATACCGGGGATATATTGGACGACTGGCAGTTTCAGATTGATGAAACCGGATCTATGATTACCCTGTTCTCAAAATTGCTTTCGGACTATCCATTTGCGAAGGAAAAGTACGGACATGCCATGGCACCTATGGGAGGTGGGATGGAGCACCAGACCATGACAACCATTCAAAATTTCAGGTTTTCCCTGGTGGCCCATGAACTGGCTCACCAGTGGTTTGGCGATTATATTACCTGCGCCAACTGGCAGGATATCTGGATTAACGAAGGCTTCGCTTCCTATATGGAGTATGTGGCAGCCGAGCACCTCAGGGACCAGGAGGCTGCAGACGACTGGATGGAGAATGCCATGTCCATTGCCCTGGGGGAGAAGGAGGGATCGGTTTATGTTCCGGAGGAGGAAGTAGAGGATGAATTCCGGCTCTTCAGCTATGCGCTGTCTTATAAAAAAGGGGCTACTCTGCTTCATATGATAAGGTATATCCTGGACGATGATGATCTCTTTTTTGAGGTACTGGGAACCTATCTCTCACGTTATCAGAACGGACTTGCTACGGGGGCGGATTTCCAGGCCATTCTTGAGGAGGTGAGTGCTAAGGATTTTTCCTGTTTCTTCCAGGAGTGGTATTATGGTGAAGGTTATCCCATTTTCAAACTTTTCTGGGAACAGAAGGGAGACAGCCTGGTTTTAAGCTGCGAACAGATTGGCAGCGCTTCCGATGTGACCCCGCTGTTCCATGTACCTTTCGAACTTGATATTATGCTTGCCGGCGGAGAGAAGCAGCGGGTGCGACTGGTACAGGAAAATAACCTGGAAGAGTATTATGTTGCAGTTGATGGCCTGGTGGAAAGGATCGTTTTTGATCCCGATATGCATCTTCTAAAGACAGCCACTGTGAGCCAGAAACTACCGGAGGGTCAGCCCTATCGTTACGGTCCCAATCCGGTTAGCAGCAATCTTGTTATCCAGTTTCCCAATATCGCATTTATAGATGCTGTAAGGATCACCAATATGTCGGGGCAGGATATATATTTTATGAATGATGCAGATAATCCCCTTACCCTGGATTTTTCCACCTTTGCAGACGGCGCCTATTTGCTGGAATTAACCAGTGCCTCTGAGACCTACACGCAACGGATTGTTAAGATTACGGCAGATTAAGTCCATAGTCTCTCTCCACTTTAGCAATTCTTACATGAAAGCTAAGGTACCAATCATTCCGACCCTTTTCTCTTGCTATGGTATGTTCTGCATTTTCTTTCCATTTCCGGATGGACTCCTGATCTTTCCAGTAAGACACAGTAATTCCTAAGACATCCCTTGCACTTTCAACACCAAGAAATCCTTCCTGCTGCTCTGCTAATTCAAGCATTCTATCTGACATCCTGGAATATCCATTGTCTCCATCAGTTCGTAATGAACTAAAAATCACAGCATAATAGGGGGGCTTTGGTGTATTTGCAATCATAAGTTCTTATCTGTCTTTAGTATTCTTAAAGTGCTTTATTATTTTACCCAGATCCTTATCCTTTTTACGCCGTTCTGCTACTGTGGATTCGAAGTAGTCATTTTCCCTTTCCATCTTCAGGTAGTTTTCATAACTACTCTTATCAATATCTCCTTTATCGACTGCTGCTAAAACGGCACAGCCAGTTTCGTTCCTGTGAGTACAATCCTTATACCTGCAATTCCGGGCCGTTTGAATAATAGCTTCAAAAGTTATGTCCAATCCGCCTGCCGAGTCTGCAATCCCCACTTCTCTCATGCCTGGATTATCAATTAAAATTCCACCATTATCAAGGATCAGCAATTCTCTGTGACTGGTAATATGTCTTCCTTTACTCGTGCTGGAACTAATTGTGCTGGTTTTCATTAGCTGCTTACCGGAAAGATTGTTCACAAGCGTGGATTTCCCAACCCCGGACGAGCCCAGCAGGCAGTAGGTGAGACCTTTTATGATGGACTCCTTCAGTATATCGATGCCAGCCCTGGTTTCATTGCTAATGGCAATTACCTGAACTTCCTTTACCCTTTCCTGAATATCTG
>CAYWGP010000182.1:0-4827 GCA_964458155.1 uncultured Bacteroides sp. | reverse complement strand
GTATAAACCTTGCAATAATTGTTACAAGAAAAGCTACCAAATCAGTCACAATTAAACTTATATTTTCCTGTGTTGCATCAAATTCTCAACCCCAAGCACGAGCTGGTGAAGCTATCAGCCGTGATTCAATGGCATAGTTTGGAGATGTCATTATCAAAGAAGTACAATAATGATATGGGCCGTCCAGCCAAACCTATTCGGTTAATGTGCAGTTTATTGATATTGAAATACTTGTACAATTTGAGCGATGAGGGTTTGATTGCTCAATGGACACAAAACCCATACTATCAATACTTCAGTGGGTTTGCAGAGTTTCAGTGGGGGCAGCCTTGTGCTTCGAGTGAGCTGGTACATTTCAGTTATCGTATTGGCCGGCAAGGCGAGGAATTAATTTTAAAAGAGTCCATCAGGGTCCACGATGACTTAAAGGGAGGGGCAGGTCAAAAGAGGCGAAAAAAAGCAAGTAAAGAGAAACAGGTATTTAGTGATACCACAGTTCAGGAAAAAGATATCACCTTCCCAACAGATACCAAGCTCTATAAGAAGATAGTAGAAAGGTGCAGGAGAATCGCCAGGGATAGTGGTCTGAAGGTGCGTCAAAGTTATAAGCGGACTGTTCCAAAGTTGATGCAGGCACAGCGTTTTAGGAACCATCCGAAAAATAAGTCAAAAGCCATTCGGGCTGAGCGGAAGCTCAAGACGATTGCAGGAAGGATGCTCAGAGAGGTTGATCGGCAACTTGAGGGTTTTGACAGGATGATTTACCAGGGATTTATAGATCTTGCCAATAAGATATTATCTCAACAGAAAGCAGGCAGTAAAAAGATATATAGTTTAGATGAACCTCATGTTTACTGCATGAGTAAGGGCAAGGACTGGAAGAAATATGAATTTGGCAGCAAGGTCAATGTATTATGGGGAGGGAAATCCGGCTTAATAATGGCCGTGCATAATTGCGAGGAAAATGTCCATGATAGTAAAACGCTCGAGCCAGTATTGGATCAGTTTGAACGGGTCAATGAATATTTGCCAGAAGAATGTGTTACCGACCGAGGATTCCGGGGTAAGGTTGATGTGAAGGGAGTAAAGGTCAGCATTCCAAAACCAGCGGCGAAAAATGTAACGAAATATCAGAAACGTAAGATAAGAGAAAAGTTCAGGAAACGGGCAGGAATAGAACCCATCATTGGACACTTAAAAAGCGACTTCAGGTTGAAAAGGAATTACCTAAGTGGAATAAAAGGAGATCATCACAACCTGATTATGTCAGCTGTAGGTTTCAACATGAGGAAATGGATAAGGTGCTACCTGGAGCACCTAAAAAATTGGCTTAAATTTATCTCGCATTATAATTTTCAGAATTACTGCCTAAACCAACTCTTGGCTTCTTAAGGGGCTACTATCTAAAAATTCATATGATGAATCAAGCAATCATTTTTCGATGTAGAACAAAATACCTTCTTTTTATTGGGTGCATTTTGATACAAGTAGCCTGTACTACACGACCAGGAGAAACACTTGGACTTGATGAGGTGGAAGTGAGCATGCATATGGTACTACCTGTTGAATCAGAAGGCCGGTATTACATCACCGGGACTACTGATCTACCCAATGTGTGGGAAGGGAAAACAGATGGATTTCACGTTTACTCGAGCCGGGATTTGGAGAAGTGGGACAAACAGCTGGCATGGGAACCTCCTCCTGGAAGCGAGTGGGACAGCCGTGCCTGGGGTGCAATAATTCTTCCCCTGGAGGATAAATACATCATGATTGGTGCCGTTTATTCATCCAAAAGAGAGGAACATGGTATACTTACAATGGAGGCTGATAACCCGGCAGGCCCCTACAAGCTCAGGTCTGAGGAGCCTCTTATGAATGGAATTGATCCGCAGGTTGTTTATGAATCAGATGGATCACCCTGGCTTGTAGTTGGAGGAAGGGACGCCATCATGGCTGCACCTCTTTCTGATGACCTCCTACAAGTCCTTGCTGAACCGGATACTATTTTACATGCCTCTCAGGTTCCAGGGGCAGAACCTGCTGCTGATGGGGGATGGTTCCACGATGCACCGGTTTTTCACCGAATTCGGAATGGTGAACTGGTGATGCTCTTCAGTGCAAATTTTAACTATCCGGACGGGATCGCCTTTGCTACCTTCAAACTGAGGTCAAAAACTGGTGAACTATCAGGTCCCTGGATTCCGGAAGGGGTATTTCTTCCCAGGCAGCATGGAGCCTCATTCTGGAGAAGATTTGACGGTGAACTGATGCTGACAGTGAAACCTGCTGGAGTATCCATTGAGAAAGGCCACCCGGAGTTCATCCACCTGATGGAAACAAAGGATGATGTATTCCTTCATCCCGATGGAAGTACAGAAGTAACAAATAGCAAACGGCAGGGGCGTAGTTTGGATGATTTTCTTTACATAGAGAATGAGGAAATAAAACTGGGTATAGACACCACAATGGGAGGTGCGATCACTTACCTTGAGATCAAAAAGTACGGTGAGAACATCGTGAATGATTTTGACCTGGGCAGGCAGATTCAGATCTCATTTTTCGGAGGCCCTAATCCTTTTATTCCCTCACCTGATAAGCAACCACATGAACGCTGGACCAGAATAGGATGGAACCCGATTCAGGCCGGCGATGTGTTTGGAAATGGGTCAGAGATTGTGGATCTTCATATGGGACAGGATTCCATTTTTGTAAGCTTTATCCCGATGCACTGGCCGCTAGACAATGTGCCCGGCCAATGCGTTTATGAAAGCCGCATAAAACTAAAGGGAAACAAGGTTTTTGTATCAGCAGGAATCCGAAACATGCGTTCAGATAAAACTCAGTACCCGGCCCGATCAAGTGAACTGCCGGCTGTTTATTCAAACGGGACTTATTACAACCTATATACCTATACCGGTGAAAGGCCTTTTACATATGACAGTCTCAGACGTATCCCGAAGCGTACCGTCGAGCCCGGGGAGTTCCCATGGTCTCGTTTTCAGGCAACCGAGAACTGGGCAGCCCTGGTTAATGATCAGGGCATAGGAATGGGAGTATTCTCGCCTGTAACTCAACGATTCCTGGGTGGGTTTACCGGCACGGAAGGAGAGGGTTCCACTTTCGATATCCCCTGTGGTTACATCTGTCCGATCGGGTTCTCAGTTCTTGACCACAATATTGAATATGACTATTCATACGTGATGGTTGCGGGGACTCTGGAGGAGATTCGTAGTGATATTTATAAGATAACCGAATTCGGCCGAGAACAGATCCCCTGCTTCGATTTCAATTCCACACGCGAAGGCTGGTATTTTATTAATGCCCGGGATAGCGGATGGCCCGTCAAGGGTGCCCTGGAAATAAAGGCTGATCAGGATTCGTGGAGTCTGGTCGGACCCCAAATATCAGTACAATCCGACAGGATAAGGACTCTGGAATTTGTAGCTTCCTATAAGGGAAAAGCCGAAAAGTTTTCTTTTCACTGGACTAGAATCACAGGTGAAGGACGGTCAGAACCGGAAACCCTGGAAGTTGACCTGACGGGTGGGGGAGCATATCAGACTTACACACTTGATCTGAGTGACCGGAAGGGATTTGAAGGACTTGTTACCGACTTCAGATTTAATTTTTATGATATGGAACAGGGAGACGGGCTGGTTGTAGACAGAATTTGTTTCAAATGAAGTGGCCAGAGTAAACGCATCGGGTTTTAAACAACGGACTAAACTTTGTTCGCATAAAAGCTGGTTGCAACTGACAAAATTGGTAAAGATTTAAAGAGTTGCTATGAATTAATTAAGATGAAAATACTAATTTCATCACAATCAAGAATTTCTACAATTAACCCCTGTAAGCACAGGACAGTTAACCGGAATTCTCTTTTTAAATTGAATAATTGTAAACATTGAAATAATACAAAATGACCAACCTCAACAAAGTATTTTATACCCTGCTTATCGCATTTTTATTTTCCAATGTACTCCTGGCTCAAGACCGTCCAAACATTGTAATGATCATGGCTGATGACCTGGGCGGAAGGGATTTGCCGGTTTATGGTAATCAATTCAATGAAGCACCAAATATTGATAAACTGGCAACACAAGGCATGACGTTCTCGAATGCTTATGCCGCACCGGTTTGCTCAGCCACCAGGGCCAGCATTCAATCCGGCCAGTATCCTGCAAGGGTGGGTATTTTTGACTTTATCACCGGACATTGGCGTCCGTATGAGGAGGTTACAGTTCCACAACATAAAGTTCAGCATTTACCAGAGGATATCACCACCATTGGAGATGCCATGCAGGCTGCTGGATACAAAACAGGCTATTTTGGAAAATGGCACTTAGGAAATGAATCAAAACTTTTACCAAATTCCCGTGGATACGATAAGGCTCATATGTATGCTGGTGGAGGATTTTACAATCCGAAGTTTGTGCCCGAATTCAAAGCACCTCAGAATAAACGATTAAGCGAAGTGCTGACTGACATGGGAGTTGACTTTATAAAAGAGAATAAAGACGAACCTTTCTTTCTTTTTATATCCCATTACGATGTGCATGTGCAGTTGGATGCCGACAGGGATTTGATCAATAAATATTTAAAAAAAGGAAAAGCCCCCGATTACCCGAGCAATGCCGTGTATGCAGCCATGATTGAACATGTGGACAGAAGTGTAGGTACCCTAATGAATGCCATAGAGGAAATGGGGGTAGCCGACAACACAGTATTTATATTCTATTCGGACAATGGAGGTGTCGACAACCGATTTGACAACATTCCTTTATTGGGTGGAGAGAGCAAAGATGTTTACCCTGAAGGGCATCCTTT
>CAYWGP010000181.1:0-78765 GCA_964458155.1 uncultured Bacteroides sp. | reverse complement strand
AAAGCCACCAACCTTACTGTTTCTGGTCAGCTAGAAGCGGAGTTGGGCGCCTTGGCCCTTTCCGAAGTATATACGTTTGGTCCAACGTTCCGGGCCGAAAACTCCAATACTTCACGCCACTTGGCTGAGTTTTGGATGATTGAGCCTGAAATGGCATTTTACGATATCCACGACAACATGGATCTGGCAGAAGACTTTCTGAAGTACCTGATCCGGTACACCCTGGATCATTGCACAGATGACCTGGAGTTTTTAAATAAGATGGTCGACAAAGGATTGCTGGAACGTTTGAATTTTGTGCTGGAGCAACCCTTTGTAAGAAAGACTTATACCGAGGCTGTGGAGATCCTGAAGAAGGCTGATAAAAAATTCGAGTTTCCGGTAGACTGGGGACTGGACCTGCAGTCGGAACATGAAAGATACCTGGTGGAGCAGCATTTTAAAAGTCCTGTAATACTGACCGATTATCCCAGGGATATTAAAGCCTTTTATATGAAGCAGAACGATGATGGACGTACGGTCAGGGCTATGGATGTTCTTTTCCCTCAAATAGGAGAGATTATCGGGGGCTCACAAAGAGAGGAGGAGCTGGCTAAATTACAAAGCAGGATGAAAGAGATGAATATTCCAGAAGATGAATTGTGGTGGTATCTGGAAACTCGTAAATTTGGAACGGTAGAACATAGCGGATTCGGATTAGGATTTGAACGCTTAATTATGTTTATTACAGGTATGAGTAATATCAGGGATGTGATACCCTTCCCGCGTACTCCAAGGAGTGCTGAGTTTTAAATAAGAAAAATGCTTAAACAGAGGCTTCAGCAGAAACTACTGCAAAAATTGTCCCCCCAGCAGATACAGATGATCAAGCTGCTGGAGATACCTGCCGTGCAGCTGGAGCAGCGGATCAAGAAGGAGCTGGAGGAGAATCCTGTACTTGAAGAGGGAAACGAGGAAGGGGACATTAGTGATCAGGAGGAAGCAAAGGAGGATCAGACCGGCGACCAGCTTGAGGAGTTTACCCTCGAGGATTACATGCAGGACGATGATATTCCCAGTTACAGGTTGAATGCACAGAATTATTCAGCGGATGAAAAAAGGGAAGAAATCCCATTTTCACTTGGCAATACCTTTAGGGAACAGTTAAAAAGTCAGCTGGGATTGAGAAAGCTCACAGATGAGCAGAAGGTGCTGGCCGAATACGTCCTGGGGAATATCGACGATGATGGTTACCTGCGCAGGGAGCTGGAGGCCATAGCTGACGACCTGGCCTTTTCTTCGGGCCTGGAAGCCTCCTATGAAGACCTCCACGAGGTTCTGATGCTTATTCAGGAATTCGATCCAGCCGGAGTGGGGGCCAGGAGTCTTCAGGAGTGTCTGCTGCTCCAGATTCAACGAAAGGACCTGGACCAGGAAATTACAGCACTGGCCTATTCCATTCTGAAAAATCACTTCGAGGAGTTTACCAACAAGCATTATGATAAAATAATCCAGCGCTTGAATATTTCAGAAGAGAAATTAAAGCTTGCCCTGGAAGAAATATTACGGCTTAATCCCAAGCCGGGAGGTGCCATGGGTGATTCCCAGAGCAAATCCTTTCACCAGATTGTTCCCGATTTCATTCTTGAAGAGAATGAAGGCAACCTGGTACTCTATCTGAATTCCAATAATGTCCCCGAACTCAGGCTGAGCAGGACCTACTCCGATATGTTTGAAAGCTATAATGCAAACAAGGCTTCTGCCAGCAAGGAGGATAAGGATGCTATCACTTTTGTGAAGCAAAAACTGGATTCGGCCAGGTGGTTTATCGATGCCATTCGCCAGAGACAGAATACCATGTTGCTAACCATGAATGCTATCCTGGAGTATCAGAAGGACTATTTTTATGAAGGGGATGAGACCCGGATGCGGCCGATGATCCTGAAAGATATCGCAGATATGACGGGCCTGGATATTTCCACAATATCCAGGGTGGTGAACAGTAAATACATTCAGACGCACTTCGGGATTTTTGCTTTGAAGTATTTCTTCTCCGAAGGGATGCAAACCGATAGCGGAGAGGAAGTGTCTACACGGGAGATTAAGAAAATCCTGCAGGGCTGTATCAATAACGAGGACAAGCGCAAGCCGCTAACCGATGACCGTTTGATGGGAATTTTAAATGAGAAAGGTTACCAGATTGCCCGCCGGACAGTAGCCAAATACAGAGAGCAGCTTGGTGTGCCAGTGGCCCGCTTGAGAAAGGAACTTTAGCGAAGCATATGAAAAAGGCAGCCCAGCTTATCTCCTACCTGTTTCATCCCCTGATTATGCCCTCCCTTGGACTACTCATCATTTTGAACTCGGGCAGTTATCTCTCTTTGCTTGATCCTGCAGTGAAACGTGCCATTGTATTTGTAATGGCACTTGGAACATTGGTATTCCCGTTAATGATTTTGCCGGTTCTTCAATACAGAAGCCTGCTTATTAAAAACCAGCAGGCCATCACCAGGGCGGAGCGACTGCTACCACAGATCATCATACTGACATTGTATATTATCACCTTTGTCTATTTTCAGAAGCTCCCCCTGAGCCAGGTTATCCATGCTTATATACTGTCTGTGACCGGAACACTTTTTCTGGTGCTGGTCCTGAACCTTAAGTTCAGGGTTTCAATTCATACCGCTGCCCTGGGGGGAATCGCAGGCTTGATTATTGCATTAATTTACCTCTATGAATCACCCTTGCAGGGTTTGCTTATTCTCACCTTCTTTGCCGGGGGGCTTACGGGCAGTGCCAGGATGGCCCAGGGAGATAGCTGGAGAAGTATACTGGCTGGTTTCCTGCTGGGTTTTGGAGTGGTGCTGCTTACTATTATGGTGTACTAGCCGGATTTTCATCCTTGTTTATTTCATCCAGCAAAACATTCAGTTTTATTAACACATCGTTGTAAACTGCGTCCAGCAGTTCGGGATTCCGGGTATACACATACATGGTGGTATCGAACATCTGTCGGCTTATCTGGTGTTTCTCCAGAATTGGGGTCAGCACATCGACACTATCCACATCATAAATCCTGTTGAATTTCCGGTCCTGGGTCACCCCATCCATCAAATGAATATCCACCAGTACATCAATCAGCACCTCACGTTTTGCAAACTCTTTTCCGGTAATACGTTCCTCTTTATTACATGCAGCAATAGTTAGTGCCAGCAAGAGGATAAGGATGACCGGATAGGAATGTTGACGATACATTATTTGATATCATTAAATCGGTAACCAATCATGAACTCATGGGAGCCCGAATTGTAATTCCTGAGATCAGAGATGCCAATGTCATAGGAGTATCCAAATGAGAGCATTTGATCGAAACTGTATCCTATGAGGAAGGCAACGGCATTATTGAAACGGTATGATATACCACCCCACAACTTTTGTTGCCATTCCACTCTGGCCGTAAGATCAAAGGTGAACTCTTTCGGAGCGGTACCCTTTACCATCAGGGAAGGTTCAAACATCCAGTCTTCGTTGATTTTGAGCATGTAAGCACCAATCAGGTTGAAATGAGTCTTCAGCCGGTTAAGTCCGTCCTTATTATCAAAGATCTTAATGCTATTATTCAGAAGTTGTGCAATTGAAAGGCCCACATAAAACTTTTCGGAATACAGGTAAAAGCCCAGCCCGGCATCAGGCATGTAGGAAGTACTTACCATGTAGAGGATGAGCGGGTCAGATACATCTGCAGGATTGAGCTGGGTTCCATCGATCCGGTACTGCATGATGCTGGCCGAAATCCCCATGGAGAGACGGATATCACCGCTTACAGCAATATTGTATGCATAGGACCCTGTAAGTCCCGTCCTGCTGGTGGGTCCTGTAACATCGCTATAGACATAAGCTCCATATCCCATGGGCAGTTTGGCGTGAGGACCATAAAAGCCAATGGAATTAGTCATGGGTGGGTCCATGAGCCCCACCCACTGAAATCTGTGATTGGTCCGGATCTGGAAGTAATCATATACACCAGCAATAGCCGGATTGATCACAAAATCATTGAACATATACTGTGTGTACTGGGGCATTTGTTGTGCCTTCAGTCCGGTGGCCCCTGTAACGATTGTAATCAATACGATATATGCAACCTTTCTCATGCTACCTGATTATTGTTACATTTCCTGTGATTGCTTTGGCTCCGGGGTAGGGAACCAAAATAAAATAATAGGTCCCCACAGGTGCCTCTGTTCCCCGTGTTGTTCCGTCCCACTGACTTCCGCTATCATATCCCACAGTTGAGAAAATTTTATCGCCCCACCTGCTATATACCTCCACCAGCATCTCCGGGAAACGCTCGGAATTATTAATTTCAAAATAATCATTGATTCCGTCTCCGTTGGGCGAGAACACATTGTAAGCTTCAATATCTTCGATTACATCAATGAATATGGAGTCCACCTCTTCACAGCCATATGTATTGAGGGCGAAAACATAATACCTTGTGGGTACCAGGGGAGTGGCAATGGGATCAGGAATGATGGGATTGTCGAGTCCAGTTACAGGTTCCCAATTGTACTCATCAAAAGGCCCACCAGTAACTTCCAGTTCAATGGAATATCCTTTTATTACAAAGGTATCGAGACCGGCATCCAGGCCCGTTAAGGGGAGGAGGTTCACCCTGACTGTATCTTTGTTGTAACATCCATAGAGACTGGCAGGGTCTGTTATTGTAAGCACAAAATCGCTTGCTGAGGTCATCCCGGAAGCCAGGGGATCCATAACGTTTAAGTCTGAAAGATAGGGCGATGGATCCCATTGTGGAGTTCCGGTCCCGGAACCCTGCAGCTGGATGGATGCTCCTGAACACATCGAGGCATCTTCTCCCGCATTTACAATCACCGTTTCCTCACTGCCTACGGTGACAGATTCAGTTCTTGTACAATTGTTTGCATCAGTAATCAGCAATCCATATACACCGGCCTGAATGTTGGAACGGTCCTCAGCCGTACTGCCATCGGACCAGAGGTAGCTAAAGGAACCAGCTCCTCCCGTAACATTTATATCTATTGCTCCGGTAGCACTGAAGGCATTACATTGCGCAAGACTTACCGTATGACTGAAAAGGATCTCGGAAGGCTCTGTGATAGTGACGGCACCCGTAAAGAGTTTTCCTGCCTCGTCAAGCGCCACAAGCTGGTAAGTTGTATTTCCGGGAAGGTCAGTAAAAAGAGGATCACTACCAAAACTGGTCCCGTTATTGATAGAATACTGTACGGTTCCCTGAGCATCCTGTGGCACAAATTCAATGCTTCCGTCATCGGCTCCGAAACAGGACACATGTGTAACATTCACTACTACATCAAGGGGCGGTACATCCAGAATCTGAATCATCTCTTCATAAGTACAGCCATTCAGGTCCCGGACAACCACGTGATAGGTGGCGGGAAGCAGGTCGGTATATGATGTTGTACCGCTAAAGGGACCGGCAGGGCCGTCGATGGAATAATCATAGGGAGCTGTTCCACCACTGACATTTGATATAGTGATGGTCCCCAGATTTCCATAAGTTGCATCGGTTTTTACAACGAGGGCATCAACCGGAGCAGGTTCGTTAATGGTGGCAGGGGCGGTGACAGTACATGCGTTGGAATCCTTAATCCAGACAGTGTAGGTGCCCGCTGCCAGGCCGGTGAAGGTGCCTCCTGGCTGGTAATTAACATTGTCCAGGGAGAATTCCCTCAGACCTGTTCCACCTGAACCTGTTACAACGAGGCCGCCATTGCTAAAACCGCCGCAAATTGTGACATCTGTAACGCTTATATTATCAATGGAAAGTACGGGTGGAGTAAGTATCACAACTGTTGTATCATGGGTACAGCCGTTGTTATCTATCAGACTGACAATATAAGTTCCACCGGTCAGATTCTGGAAATCGCCTGGTGAAACGGGCGGAGCTCCATCTAAAGAATATTGAATGGGACCGGTTCCACCTGTTCCGCTGATCTGTATCCTGCCATCTGAATTGTCAAAGCATAAGGTGACATTATCCTGACTGTAAGAGGTAATCTGCAGCTGTGGCGGCTCCACAAGCACGTTCAGGTTACCGTTAAGCATACATCCGCTGGCATCCCTGACAACAGTCTGGTAGGAGCCGGGGGCAAGACCGGTAAAGAGATTGTTGCTGAAGAAGTTTGATCCGCCATCTATGGAGTATGTATAAGGACCAATACCTCCTGAAACACCGTTGATGGAAATCTCTCCCTGCAGGTTCCCATGGCACAGGTAGGTGGCTGTTTCACTCTGGATCAGGATCTCAGCAGGTTCCAGGATGGTAATGGTATCGGTGACCACACACAGATTGACATCCCTGGTCCAGATGGTGTAGAATCCGGGTGCCAGAGGTCCGAAGCTGGCGCCTGCCTGGTAATTAGTTCCATCGCTGGAATAGTCATAAGGTACGGTCCCCCCGGAAGCTGCTACAGTGATGCTTCCGTTTCCATCCCCAAAACAGCTTATGTCTGTTTTGCTCAGGCTGGCAGTTAATACAGGAGGTTCTGCGATGGTGGCCAGTCCGGGAAAGTTGAATGTACATGCATTTGCATCCATAATGGCCAGTGAATAAGTATCAGCAGGAAGGCCAACAGGATCTTCAATGACGGAGACTGTTGCCCCCCCGCTGTTGCTCCATGAATATATATAAGGAGGCACACCACCGCTTACATCAATTACTATGGAACCATTGGCGTCTCCGTTGCAGAGCACATCCTGGTGGGAAACATAGGTGGCCATGACAGAAGAGGGCTCGATAATGGTTTCCTGGTTCGAGAAGAGGACTGAACAAAGAGTGGCATCGGTCACAGTGACACTGTAGCCACCCGCTGCCAGATTGCTAATATCCTCTGTTGTTGCTGTAAATCCTGAAGGCCCGGTCCACGCAAAGGTATAGGGTCCCACGCCCCCGCTAACTGTAATATCTATGCTTCCGTCGGTGAGCCCACCGCAGCTTATATCAGTTTTCACAGAGCTCACCAGGATCTGGGGTGGTTCTGTGATGGTGGCTATGTTTGGAAATGGCGTTGAGCAGACGCCGGAATACGTGATAGTAACATTGTAGGCTCCAGCCTCCAGTCCGCTTATGTCCTCCGATACTGCGGTGAATCCAGAGGGGCCGGTCCATGCAAAAGTATATGGAGGTGTTCCGCCGGCAGCGGTCAGATCAATAGAGCCATTTGCATCTCCAAAGCAGGCAATATCTACCTGGGTGGTAGTGGCACTTATGGGTGGTGGAGATACGATTACCTGGGCGGGAAATGTTTCCACACAAGTGGCAACATCAGTAACTTCCAGTACATAGGATCCGGCCACCAATCCTGAAATATCTTCTGTGTTGGCTGTGAAGCCACTGGGGCCGGTCCAGGCAAAGGTGTAGGTTCCGCTTCCTCCAGCAACGGTGGCGTCGATAGCCCCATCGTTACTGGGACTCGGCATTCCGCAAGTTAGATTCGTGTTGACAAATGACGCTGTGATGGGAGAATTCTCAGTGATGGTCACTGCAGGAAAAACCATATTACAGCCATTGGCATCCGTGATGGTCAGAATGTAATCTCCAACAGCCAATCCAAAAATATCTTCCGATGTTGCGGTGAATCCGCTGGGACCGGTCCACATGAAGGTGTAATTGGGAGTACCACCTGTGGGGGTAATCTCAATGGAGCCGCTGGATTCCCCGTTACATGCCACATTTGTTACCAGGTCGAGGGTCCTATTTATCGGGTCAGGATTAACAATTGTTATAGGTGGAGTTAAAGCAGTTGAGGTACAGCTGCCTCCGTCTCTTGCTGTGACCGTATAGGTCCCACCCGGAAGATTGGAAAAAATTCCTGTTGTATTTGAAGCAATGACCGGACCGCTCAGGTCATAAACCGGACTACCCGATTCACCGGTGGCTGTTACTGTGATGCTGCCATCGTTATCATTGTTACAGGTAATATCGTTTGATGAAATAAAAGTTATTAGCATAGGCTCCGGTCCACCCACAGATGTAAATACGATTACGGAGGTCTCGTCCGCATCCTTTACTCCAATGCTGTATACAGCCAGTTTTCTTCTTCCCACGGAGGTAATGGATGTACTGGCGGTGGGCCCTCCGAAATCGACCGGTAAGCCAATGCCTTCATAGATATACCAGGTATATGGAGCGGTGCCTCCTGAGATCTCGAAAGAAATGGTCCCGTCAGTTCCGTCCGAACAGCTTGTGGGGGTAGTGCTGACATTTATAATGGCCAGCTCCTGGGCCGACAGTGATAAAAAAGACAGGGCAATTGATAGGATTAAAAATATGATATACCTGTATGCTTTCATAGAGACTCAAATTCGTGCTGTACCAAAATAATACCGGAATAGCCTTTCATTGGTTGCAAACATGAAGCACATGTTTGCAGATCGTCATAAAATTAGAGGTTCTGGGGATAAGAGAACTGCAAAGTTTTAAACAATGCTTCCCTTTTCGATACCGGCCAGGTATTTTTTCGAAATCTGTTGTACCGGGTACCTGGCAGCCAGCAGTCCGATAAGCAATACTGTCACCCATATTAGGCAGACATCAACACCCTCAATTTGAACAGGATAGGCATCAATAATAAAGGAGCCGCTGCCGGTTAGTTTGATGACTCCGAAACGTTGCTGGATCCAGGAGATGGCTGTTCCAAGAAAGAGTCCGCTTATACTTCCAAACACCGAAATCAGCCACCCTTCCATAAGAAAGATCCGTTTGATAAGCCTGTTGCCGGCTCCCATGTTTCGCAGAGTGAGAATATCCTTCTTCTTGTCAATGATCAGCATAGAGAGAGAACCAATAACATTGAAGGAGGCAATGATCAGTATGAAAGTGAGAATCAGGAAGATGGCCCACTTCTCCGATCGCATTACCCGATAGAACATTTCATTCTGCTGCTCCCTGTTTTTCACGTGAAAGCCTTCTCCCATAAGGGCAAGAATCTTTTTCCTCAGTTCTTCAGGAGGAAAGGCGGGATCCAGCTTCACTTCCAGGGAGGTGACTTCCTGATGGTACAATAGCAGTTCCCTTACAAAGTCAATGGGACAAATTATGTACCGGGTATCATAGTCCTGCTCTATTTCAAAAATACCCGAGGGGTAAATAAAGTCTCTTCGAATGGACTCCTCCGGTTGCGCCATATTTATCCTGGCAGTTCTGTCGATGGTATAGATGAAGAGCGGATTAATAAAATTAAGTCCGATTCCCAGGTTGTGTGCCACTCCCCGGCCCACCACTACATAGGGCCTGTTATGGTCCTTAAGCAGCATCTCACCGTCATATATCATGGAATCTAGTCCGCTTACATTCTTGAAATTGTCATCCACACCTTTGACAGTGGCAATATGTTGTCTGTCGTTATAGAGTAAGAGTACATTCTCTTCCATCACCTCCGAAACAGCTATGACCCCAGGAATGGATTGAATAGCCTTTAAATCTTCGGAATCGGGGATAAATGTTTTGCCCTCCGCCGATGAGATCTGGATATCCGGGTCGAAGGTGTTATACAGGGATTTAACCAGGGAATCAAATCCATTGAAAACAGATAGCACTATGACAAGGGCCATGGTGCCGGTTGATATACCCAGAACCGAAATTCCGGAGATGATATTGATGGCATTCTGGGATTTTTTCCCTAAGAGGTAACGCTTTGCTATATAAAAGGGAAGATTCACTTTTTACACTTCACGATAAGTCCGGTTCCGGTGGAGTGTATACCCCTTACATCGGCCATATTCAGCAAATAACAGAAGGGGTAGACAAGTAGGTAATAAAATGGCAGTACCAGCAGGAACAGCTTGCTGAAATTGGCCAGTAAAATGGGATATTTCATAGAGAGTTTCCAGGAAATTTTACCCGGAGCGCCGTAGGAGTACTTGATCTTAATATCAGAAAAACCAGCTTCCCTCAGTTTTTCCTCCATCTCCTCCACCCCATATCCATCCCGTACATGTTCATCGATAAAAGATTCATCGTGTTCATGATGAACATCCGATCCACCCTGGTCCGAAGGAGTGGAGATCAACAGGATTCCACCTGGCCTCAGGCCATCGTATAGACGGCGGAAAACCGTACGGTCATCTTCGATATGCTCCATCACATCAACAGAGAGGACCAGGTCCCACACCTCTTTTTCTTCAAGTTTGGTCAGATCGGCATATTGAAAACTCACCTTCTTATGTCCTTTGATGCTGGCGAAAAAATGATTGCAATCATCAACCTGCTCCTGCTTGATATCCAGTCCGGTAATCCTTGATTCAGGGTAGAGTTTTGATAAGTAGTAGACATATTGCCCGAATCCGGAGCCTGCATCGGTAATCTGTCCGGGATTGAATCCTGCCCTGTTGAGCTTCTTCAGCTCCCTCCTGATATGCCAGGAACGAAGCAGGAGCAGATCCAGCAATCGGTAGAAAATCTTTCTCAGGAAGGGTGTACTGTTAAATACGTTACCCAGGCTATGCTTGATGGGATCGTACTGCATTATTCCTCTTTTAGAAGGTCATCGATCCGGTCAATATAATCGAGGGAGTCGTCGAGAAAAAAGGTAAACTCAGGGATATGCCTCAACTGGTTCCGCAGCTTCTTTCCTAATTCACTCCTTACCAGTCCCGTTTTATCTGAAATTGCCTGAACAGCATCTGCCGCATTGTCACCGGGAAAAATACTCAGATAGACCCTTGCAACACCGAGATCGGGGCTTATTCGAACCACCGTAACCGTAATCATCTTTCCACCCGTCATGGCGGAGCCCTGTTTTTGAAAATAATCACCAAGTTCCTTTTGAAGTAACCTGGATATTTTATGCTGGCGGGTAGTGGTCATTGTGGCAAAAGTACATTTTTTCAAGAACATTTTATAGTTTTGCACGATGGACACAGTATTAAGCGGTATCAGGTCAACCGGGAATCTTCACCTGGGGAATTATTTTGGAGCAGTTAAGAATTTTGTGAAGATGCAACATGAGAACAGGTGCTTCTTTTTCGTGGCGGATTACCATGCCCTGACCACCCATCCCAAGCCGGAGAATCTTCATGATAACATCCGGAAAGTACTGTCGGAGTACCTTGCAGCCGGTCTGGATCCGGAAGTCGCAACCCTATATATCCAGAGCGATGTACCCGAGATTATTGAACTCTATCTCATGCTCAATATGAATGCCTATGTGGGAGAGCTGGAGCGTACCACCACCTTTAAGGAAAAGGTGCGCAAGCAACCTGAAAATGTAAATGCAGGACTGCTTACCTACCCCGTATTGATGGCTGCAGATATCCTCATACATAACTCTGACAAGGTTCCGGTGGGCAAGGATCAGGAGCAGAACCTGGAGATGGCCCGCAAATTTGCCAAGCGCTTCAACCATTTGTACGGAGTGGAGTATTTCAAATTGCCAGAGCCCTATAACTTCGGGGAAGAACTCGTGAAGGTTCCCGGTCTTGACGGGACCGGGAAAATGGGTAAGAGCGAGGGGAACGGACTCTACCTTTCAGACGAACCTGCCACCATCCGGAAAAAAGTAATGCGTGCTGTAACAGATGCCGGTCCCCGGGAACCAAATTCACCCATGACCGAGCCCATTGCCAACCTGTTTTACCTTCTTGAACTCTTATCCACTCCCGATACAGTAAAATATTTCATGGATAGCTACAACAACTGCACCATTCGGTACGGGGACCTTAAAAAGCAACTGGCAGAAGACATTATTACTTTCACCAATCCCATCCGTGAGAGGATCATCGAAATCTATAATGATTCGGATTATCTGGCCAAGGTTGTGAATATGGGGGCTGAGAAGGCCCGTGAAAGCGCATCGAAGACCCTTCATGATGTTCGTGAAATTCTGGGTTACAGGCCCTTCTAAGAAAGCCCTCATACATATTATTTCATGTCTGAACCTGCCACACGGATCCACATGGAGAACTGTGACCTGGAAGAATGCCGAAAAGAGGATATTGGTAATAGTCAGGTTTAATTGAATTGACTCATCTTTATCTTCGTGGTATATTGCATAAATTTAAAAACCCACATCCAATGACCACTTTACGTAATCTGTTACTCTGCTTTGTAATATTTTTAACGCTTACGGGATGTTTCCGTTCATCCAAAGTGATAGTCAGGGATGGGGATAGCAGCTATGAAATTGTCATCCCCTCAGAAGCCGATCCCCTGATCCTGCATGCGGCTGAGGAACTAAAATCTTATATCAGGCAAAGCTCAGGTGCTGCACTGGCAGTGACTTCTGAAGAGGCTCATGATCCGGATTTAAACTCCATTAAAGTAGGGTTTAAACCAAGCAACACAGAGTTTACACCACATACCATTACATATTATCTGGAAGGAGATGATCTGTATATTTCAGGAGGAAATGCCAGGAGCACACTGTATGCCGTATACCGTTTTCTTGAGCAGGAACTGGGCTGTATGTACTTAAGTCCGGAAGCTGATCTGATCCCAAAAACAACGAACATCAGGATCGAAAACGGAACCAATTATGCCTATACCCCGGATATTACGACCCGGACCGTGCATTCCAGGCTCTTTTATGAGAATCATGCTTTTGCTGACAAGCTGGGAGTGACCTACGAAGCTTTCCCCGGATATGTGCCCGGCTACGGTGTTCATACCTTTCATCGTTTCATGCCCGAAGCTTCTTTTTATGAGGATCATCCTGAATATTATGCACTTCGTGGGGGCAGGCGCCTGACCACACAGTTATGCCTCTCCAACGAGGATGTGCTTCAAATTCTGATTGATTCTGTAGATGCCTGCTTTGACAGGCACCCTGAAACGGATATCATTTCCGTGAGTCAGGATGACAATACCCTGTATTGCATGTGCGAGCATTGTTCGGCTATTGACGAGGAAGAGGGTTCGCCAAGCGGATCCATGATACGCTTTGTAAATGCCGTGGCAGAGCAATTTCCTGACAAGACAATTTCCACCCTTGCCTATCAGTATACAAGAACACCCTGTAAGACCAGGCCAGCCTCCAATGTGCTGATTACGCTCTGTTCCATTGAGTGTGACCGAAGTAAGCCCATTGAAGAAGGTTGTTCAGATTTTGCCAATGATCTCAAAGGATGGAAACTGCTTACCGAAAACATCAGGATCTGGGATTATACCACCCAGTTCACCAATTTCCTGGCACCCTTCCCCAACCTTTATACCATCGGTCCCAACATCCATCTTTTCAGGGATAGCCATGCCAGGTGGATCTTTGAACAGCACAGTCACCAGCCCAGTGAGTTGTTCGAGCTAAGATCTTACCTGACAGCTCAGCTATTATGGAACCCCGACCAGGACCCGGATCAGATCATGGACCGTTTCAGTGAAGCTTATTACCAGGAAGCAGCACCATTCATATTGGAATATATCCGTACGATCCACGAAGAAATACAGAAGGTCCCGGAGTTTTTTCTCTTTCTGTACGGAGATCCTTCACAGGGCTTTGATTCCTTTCTGCGGCCTGAATTACTTGATACCTATGACCAACTCTTCAGTCAGGCAGAGGATGCTGTAAGGGATAAACCCGAGGTGCTTGACAGGGTGAGCTTAGCCAGACTCAGCAGCCTTTACGCCATTCTGGAAGCCTCCAGGAAAGGATTGACCGAGATATACAGTCTGTCGCCCCAGGTCCGGTCCAGGCTTGAAGAATTTCAATCCATCTGCGAGTCCGGGGAGATCACCATGATGAATGAGATGCGATTTTCTGTGGATGAGTATATTTTATCCTATGAGAGGACTCTTGACAGAGCCTCATTGCCCAATATGGCTGCAAACAGGACTGTATATCTGTTAACCCAGCCAAAAAAATATGCCGGCGAGGATCCGCAAGTGCTGACAGACGGGAGCCTTGGAGGAAATAGTTTTTATTCGAACTGGCTTGGATTCGAAGGAAATGATATGGAGGCCATTGTTGACCTGGGTCAGGCTGAAAGCATAAGCCATGTAAATACAGCCTTCCTTAAGGTCACCAACCATGTTGTATTCTTCCCGGAGCAGGTGGAAATCTCTTATTCCACAGACAGTATAAGTTTTCATAAAATAGCGGTAAAGGAAACAGAGCATCCGCTGAAGATCGGAGACAAAGTGAATGACATCGAATACTTTGATTTCGGATTTACACCTGTTCAGGCCAGGTATGTCAAAGTCAGTGCAAAGAATATGAAAGCAGCCCCGGCATGGCACCATGCATCTGGCAATCCATCATGGATCTTCTGCGACGAGCTTATCATAAACTAAGCTATATTGACCCCACTAATTTGCAAGGTTCACCCTCCCCCTTTTTTATAACACCCGGGAACTTCTATTCCCATCAATTTCTATATCGAAAGGATATTCAGCGAACAAGCCTACAAAACGGCATTTTGCCGTTTTTAAGCTGTGAGATGAGTATCCTGAAGATATAGTAGATTGGAATGTACTGCCCGGGCTATAAAAAAATAAAAGTCCGCCTGTGGAGACGGACCTGGCCCTGTATTGTCAGGGATATGTTGGATGAACTGTCGTTTAGTATAAAACAAATTGCGTGCCAAAAAGGTTACAGCGTCCAGTCAATCCCTGTTTTTCCCACCTTTTCAAGGTATTCGTTTGTCTTTGAAAAATGCCTGCAGCCGAAGAAGCCATTATAAGCGGATAATGGTGAAGGGTGGGACGCCTTCAAAACCAGATGTTTGCTGCCATCAATCAATGATTCCTTGGCCTGCGCAAAGCGTCCCCAGAGCAGGAAGATCACCCCGCTTTTTTCTTGGGATACAACTTCAATAACGCGGTTGGTAAAGGATTCCCAGCCTCTGTTCTGATGGGAGCCTGCCTGGCTGTCTCTTACAGTCAGGGTGGCATTGATTAATAATACCCCCTGATCGGCCCATTTTTCCAGGTTGCCATGTGCAGGGATGGGGATGCCCAGGTCCGATTGCAGCTCCTTGAATATATTGACCAGCGAAGGAGGTTTGGGGATGCCGTGAGGGACTGAAAAACACAGTCCGTGGGCCTGACCTTTGCCGTGGTAGGGATCCTGTCCAAGGATAACTACCTTGACCCGGTCAAATGGAGTGCGCTGGAAGGCGTTGAAAATTAGCCTGCCCGGGGGGTAGAGGGTATACGTTTTCTTCTCCTCCACCAGGAATTCCTTGAGTGCTCCGAAATAGGGTGACTGAAACTGATCCATAAGGATCGACTTCCACCCCTCTTCAATTACCGGATCGATTGACTGCATGGAATGAAAGTAAACAAAGTGGGGGAGTAGTGCAATGCTTTAAAGCGTAAATCTAACGGATAGTATGAAATTTCGTCCAGGGGCACTCACACCGGAAGCGTAAGGTTTGTAAAACTGATCCAGGAGGTTTTCAATGGCCAGCATCAGGTCAACATATCTGCCGGCCCTGTAACCGAATTTAATGTTCGCAGTCCACCATGAAGGAAATCCATCCTCCATGGCTTCCCCTTCATTGTCCTCACCATAAGGAGAGAAATCAGCCGTATGTTTCCAGCCCTGGTAAACAAAATAGGTATCAGCAAAAAAGCGCTTATTCCGATAGCTGAAGGAGGCTCTTCCAAATATGGGAGGAATATGTCCGAGGGGAACTTCATCGCTCAGGTTGTATCCCTTCGTATAATTAAAGGTCCCCTTCAGTCCGAAATGATTATTCAGATTAATGGTCATCCCTATGGAGGTTCCATAGATATAGGCCCGTCCGGCATTGTAATTGGCTGTGATTTTATACAGGTCGCCATCATACAACAGGGAATCTTCCCCATCCAGCTGGTAGTTGGTCCGGACAATGGCATCGTCCAGATAGGTATAGAAAGCCACCAGCTGGATTTTCAGATAATCTTTTATAAACCTGCTTATCCCGATTTCTGCATTGTATGTATATTCCGGACCGAGATCTTGATTGGGGACAGTTACGTAGTCCTCCTTAGCCCTCACCTTCCCATAGTCATCCACATTGGGATTCCTGAAACCCGTTGAAAAAATGGTGTTCAATTGCCAGCGGTCCGACGGAGAATAAACCAATCCTGCACCGCCGGAGAGTGCGCCATAGTGCATAGAGATCTGATCATAGGGAAGCAAAGGGTTTTCAAAGGCAGAGTACATGGATCCCCAGTTATACCTGAAACCCAGGTTCAAAACCACTTTATCGCTCCTGATCCATTTATAACTGGTATAAGCCGAAGCATTCCAGGTGTGGCTACCCCCCTCGGGATAACGGGTTTGTGCTTCCTGCCGATCGCCTGTATTTATGTTTTCGTACCAGGCCTTTGAATCCACCTGGTTATGGTTTAGCTCTGCCCCGTAGTGAAGCTTATGCCTGGCTCCCCAGATCTTGACCAGGTCGAGGTTCAGACTGAATACCATCACATCTTCCTGCTGGCTGAGCAAGTCTTCGTTCCTGAATTTGCGTGAATGGCGGTCTTCATCAATTCGCTGAAAAGCTGCCAGAGTGGTCATATTAGTGAAGATCGCGTTATCTTTCTTCAGCACATTTTTCAAAGAGGCCAGGAACCTGTTCTGTGGTCCGTAGTAATATTGGGCATATTTCAGATTCTCCCCGCTGTAGTCGTTTAACATATCCATACGGGAGATATCCGAGGAGGTGGAATACTGAAGGTTTAAGATCCAGTCCACATAAGGAGATGGGGCATAACGGACTTTTTGCAGAATATCCATCTGGCTGTAGGCACTGTAAGGTTGAATCAAGGGATTTTCGTTGCTGATGGTTGAATCCACACCATTCACCTGGTCCACGTAGTCTAAGGTTTCTCCCCAGCTTCCCAGATCCGAATCTCTTCTGCTCCCGATCCTGATATCCCCAAGGTTCTTGTATGTGATACTGGTGAGGGAGGCCCAGTGTTTTTTCCCCGCTGAAAAATCCAGATGACCCGACAGTCCTTTCAGGGCCGAAGAATATTGCATATAGGCCTGGGCATCGAATATGGAGGTGCTGTCGGTGCCCATCCGCGGATCCTTTGTATAGTAGTGAATTACCCCGCCCAGCGCATCACTTCCATACATAATGGATGTGGGGCCAAAGATGACCTCGGTCCGCTGAAGGATGGATGGGTCAATGGTAATGGAGTTCTGCAGGTGCCCGTTTCTGTAGATGGCATTGTTCAATCTTACTCCATCTACCACTAAAAGGATCTTATTGGCTTCAAACCCCCGAAGAATTGGACTTCCTCCACCTCCCTGTGTTCGTTGAACCATAATATTACCTGTCTCTTCCAGGATGTCGGCGGAAGTAAGTCCGGTTGAAACCATCAGTACACTATCCTGAAGCACATCTACCATGTAAGGAATGATCAGGCTGCTTTCCCTGTATTTGGATGCGGAAATAATATACTCATCAATCTGGACCCTTTTTCTTTGCAGCTGAAGCTCTTGCTGAGTAGAAATATCAGATTGTCTGAATGTCTTTGTCAGATAGGAAGGGTGCTGAAAGATTATGGTATCAGTGGCAGGGAAGATAGATAGATCTATCATGCCCAGAGAGTCGGTAATTGCTGCCTTCTCCCGGGAAATATTAAATACTGCTACACTTTCAATGGGGCTGCCGTCGGAGGAGTTAATTACCTGAATATGCTGGCCTTTTAATATTGCCGACGAGGTTAATATGCTTATTATTAGAAAAATACGATATACCATGCCCTGTGAAAACACGCATTATTATTACAAAAACTATACCAATCTTCAGTGTTGGTAATTTTCCCATTTTCCTGCCTTTGAAATTCATATTTTTGGTTTAAACAGGAGTTTAATGGCAAAACGCATAATATACGGTGGCCTATTTGCGGTAGTATGTTTGGGACTTATCACCTTATTCCTAATTAAAAAGCTTGATAAAGTAGAGCCGGTTGAGGCCCACAGAGCTGTTCCCCGTGGTGCTATTCTTTTTGCAGAGGATATTGATTTTGAATACCTGACAGAAAAATTTCTGCCTGAAAGCCGGATCTGGATTGACTTTGTGAACATTATTGATCGGGGGGAGCTGGACTCTGTTTTGAACATTGCACTGGGGCATATTCGCTCCTCAGAACCTTTGAATAAGCTTTTATTGGACGGGGGCATGGGTCTCTCACTGCACAAAGTAGGCAAAGATCAACTTAAGGGAATTATTTATCTTGAGTATTCCTCTTCCCACAGTGATAATGATTTCAGACACTTGATCCTGGCTATGCTTGAAAAGAGTGCTATGGTCAATGAGCGGAAATATGAGGCCGAAGAAGTGTATGATGTTTCAGGGGGACCCGGATTTGTACCCGGGAAGTTCACTTTTGCCTGTGTGGAGGGATTGTGCCTGCTAAGCTCTTCATCCATGCTGGTGGAGGAGGCCATTCGGACCATCCATGCAGAGACCAGCCTGGCCTCGGTGGCCGGATTGCAAAAGGTAAGGGAAACAGAAGGCAGATACGTGCATGCGAACTTGTATGTCAACTACAATAAGCTAAGTGAACTGTTTCACCCCTTTCTCAAAGAATCCTGGTGGGGGCAACTCGATATTTTATCTGTGCTCTCTTCCTGGGGAGAATTTGACCTGGATGTGAAACAGGAAGCAGTCACTCTGAATGGCATGACTTACGCTGATCCGGATCTTCCTTTATTCCTGGGAGCCTTCAAGGATCAGAGTCCGGTAAAAATGGAGTTACACGAGGTCCTTCCTTCCGGGATGAGCTATTTTTTACACCTGGGGTTTAGCGACAGGTCACGGTTTAAGGATCAGTTTATTTCCTACCTGGGAGGATTGGGCCTGGGACCTGAAATAGAGGCAGAATCAGAGCGCATTGATCGGAAGTATGGGATAGATCCTCTGGATGATCTTTCCCGGATTGTGGCTAATGAGCTGGCCTGGTTTGCCCTTGAAGGTGTGACAAAGAAAGCGGATGAAGAGTTTTTGCTTATCGAGACCAGGAGTCGAAGTGAGTCGGTGGAGGTGGTGATGAGATGGGTTGAGCAATATCTCCGGGTAAATGCCTTCGATATGCAGTCGGTCAGGAAGGTTTACAGGTTGGATAAGCAGACAAGCTTTAACATATACACTCTCCCCGATCAGTTCTTTAAAGGAGGCCCGGCAGGACGACTGTTTAGCAGCCATTTCACTCTTTATGAAAATTACCTCATTTTTGGACCCTCTGTGGAAGCCCTTTCCAGGGTAATTTATCAGAATGTCCTTCACAAGACTTTTGTCAGTGACCCGGTATACAAGGAGATCTCAGATTACCTGTCCAACCGCAGCAATCTTACACTTTTCATCAGGCCCTATGCATTTATAGACTACAAGAAGGAGATGTTGAATGAAAAGATGGCGGATCAGGTGGAAAATATGGAGCTCTTTTTTCGCCGGATTCCCGGGGTGGTTGTACAGTATTCCAGGGAAGGGGATCTTTTTTATCAGAGCATCAGCAGCAAATATACCCATCAGATTAAGGACAAAGCACTCACTGTATGGGAAAGCCTGATGGATACGGCAGTGCTTATCAAACCGGTACTGGTTACGAATCACAACACCTCGGAGAAGGAGATTTTTGTTCAGGATCAGGCAAATAAAGTCTACCTTATCAACAGTACCGGAAGGATTTTATGGAAACAGGCTGTGGAGGGTTCCATACTGGGACAAGTTCAACAGGTGGATTTCTACAAGAATGGTAAATTACAGTACCTCTTTAATACAGCAAAAAAGATCCATTTGATTGACAGGAACGGTAATTATGTGGAACGCTACCCGATTACCCTGAGGTCTGATGCAACCAATCCCCTTGCTCTTTTTGACTATGATAAAAGGAGGAACTACCGAATATTTATAGCTACAATGGACCGAAAGATCTATGTATATGATATTGAGGGGAATATGATTACTGGATGGAAATTTGGGAAAACGGAATCCATGGTTAAGGGGAAAATAGAACACTTCAGGGTAAACGAAAGAGACTATATTGTTGCCCTTGATCAGAACCGGGCTTATTTTCTTGACCGTAAGGGAAGGGACAGGATCAGACTGAAAGAACGAGTGCTTCTTTCTCCACAAAATCCGCTTGTACTGGATATGAATATCAGGGAGGAGAGACCCAGGTGGATTACTACAGATACCTCGGGGAGTGTTAGAGCCATATATATGGATGGATCGGTCACCACTTTGCTATCCAGACAGCTTTCACCGGATCACTATTTTACCATGGTGGATATGACAAGGGACGGGGTTCCTGAATTTATTTTTGCCGATGCCGGTGAATTAGATGTAGTCGGACAGGATGGCAAGCGCTTGTTTAATTATAAAGTGAAGGAGCATATTAGTGATATGCCCGACATCTATAAATTTTCTGCTTCGGATGTTAAAATCGGTATTACCGACCGTTCCAGGAACAGGATCTACCTGATAAATTCGGATGGATCTCTTTATGAAGGATTTCCGCTGGAGGGTTCAACACGTTTCAGTATCGGGAATTTTAAAGGTTCTGAAAGCAGATTCAACCTTATTGTGGGAAGTGAAAACAGTTTCCTTTACAATTATTCAATTAAATAGCCATGATGAGAAACATATACTATAGTTTGTTATTCCCTCTGTTGGGAGGCCTCTTTCTGGCTTCCTGCAACAAGGAGAACTTTGACATGGATAAATTATCTGATGAAATTGAGATTCATACGGACCTGGTGGCTCCGCTGATTTATGGATCCATGGGCATGGGTGAAATCGTGGCAGAGCTTGATTCGACAGGTTATGTAGAAGAATTTCCTGATGGTCTTATCTACCTGACCTATGCGGATACCGTGGTTGATGTGATGGTTGATACCCTCGAGCTGGTAATTGATGGTTTGTACACGGAAATCTATTATGATACGGAGGTAGGAGGGGACCCCAATTTCATTGGGAGCAATATTGGTGATACCATACACTTTCAGAAAAGCCAGAACTTTGGATTCGAGACAAGTGGCAATAACCGCCTGGACAGTATAGCATTTAAGGGGGGTGAATTGCTGACCGAGATGGAGAGCACTTTTCTGCACGCCGGGTTTTTAACCATCAGCAGTGCATATATCTTAGACGCTAACAGGAACCCATATACCTATACCGTTCAGATCAGTGACCCTTCAGGGAACTTTACCTGGTCTGAGAGCCTGGACCTGGATGGCTATTTCCTGAAAACTGATCAGCAGGGCGATTCCAGCATATTCAGAATGGATTATGACCTGGCCTTGATCAACAGTGGCAATCCGGTAAACCCCGGAGATTTTTGTGAAATAAACTCCAACTTCCTGGATATGGGATTTTACAGCCTGTTTGGCTTTATAGACCCTGGAGACGTAGTTACAGAAAGCGGAGTGCTGGATATACCTATATATGCAGATTTTCCGGAACTATCACACCTGAAACTTGCCGATCCGCGAATCAACATATATACTGAGAGCTCAATGGGGATACCCTTTGAACTAACACTGGACAGTGTTATTGCCACTGCGGAGGATGGCAGCACCGAAACTCTTGAAATTTATGAAGGGAATCCATTCATCATTCCTGCCCCGGGCATAGATATGGTGGGTGAAACAGCGTACGGAGAATTTTACATCAACAACCAGACCTCCAATTTTCAGGATTTACTGAATATTGCTCCCCATACGCTATCTTATAAAGTGATCGGCGACATCGGTTCACAGAGTCAGAACCACTTCCTGCTAGATACCAGCAGGTTTATGACCGAGACGGAGTTTCTGTTGCCTCTGGACCTGTTATTTACAGAATATTCTCTGGCAGACACCCTGGAGTTTGCGCTGGGGGAAGATGGCATTGACACCTCTATTATAAAAGAGGTGGTGGTTTCTATTTCCCTGGTCAACGAACTGCCAATAGAATTGGGATTACAGGTATATATGCTGGACGAAAATTATACGGTGCTTGATTCTCTGTTAAATGGCGATCCAGTTTTTCTAGCTCCATCGGAAGTGGATAGTGAAGGGAAACTTTCAGATCCAAGTGAAACCAGCCTCAACATTGACTTTCCTGCTGAAAAACTGGGAATACTGGAGCAAACAGAATTTCTATGGATCGAGGCACGAATGGTCACCGCTGAATCGGGAAGCCAATTTGTTAAATTCTATTCCAATTATACACTGGATTTTGAGATTTCCTTTTATGCTGAACTAAGAATAAATAACAGGGAATTATGAGATTAAGCTACAAAATCATTTTTAGTCTGTCATTACTCATAGGAGTTGGATTTCAGACAAGGGCTCAGACCCAGAATTCCCTTTATTTTATGAATGGGATTCCGCAGGTGAACCGCAATAATCCAGCTCGAAATCCCGATTGCGGATTCTATATTGGGATACCCATACTTTCTCCACTGAGCACTCAATTCTCATCAAATCCCCTGGCTTATGATGATATAATCTATCCTGATCCCACAGGGGATTCCCTTATAACCTTCCTTCATCCACTGGGTGATCAGGAGGCCTTTCTGGATAAACTGAAACCCTTAAATGTTGTGTTTGGCGATACGAGAACTTCTGCTTTATCCATTGGGTTTGCTACCAAGGTTGGCTTTTTCACATTTGATCTCACTACCAGGGCAGAGGAAACACTTTATTTCCCGGGCGCCCTGGCCAGCCTGGTACTTGAGGGTGCCGATGATGGTGGTGTCTATAACATGGATGGTATGGGAGCAGATTTTTCAGGCTTTGATGAAATAGCAGTGGGCTGGTCAGGAGCCATTGGAAGCGACTGGAAAATAGGAGTCAGGGGAAAAGCCTTGTTTGGATTTGGGAACCTTAGCATTTCCCAATCGGAGTTTGAAATCAGCACTTCTGAGGAGCTGTGGAATATTGATGCAGATATGGTATTTAATGCCTCCTTACCCTTTGCTGAGGTCGTATATAATGAAGACGGGGAGATTGAGGATATTATCATCGAAGACGATGTAAGTAACATGCGTCCCGCGGCCCTGTTCAAGCAGTTTTTTAATGCGAAGAATTTTGGCTTAGCCGTGGATCTGGGAGTTGATTACAGACCAAGCGATCGCTGGCTGCTCAGTGCCAGTGTTCTGGATATCGGTTATATTCGCTGGACAGATGAGGTTCATAAAATGAGTTTCAAGACCGATTATGATTATAATGGTCTGGAAGTGAATCCCTTTGATTTTACGGGGGATCTTTCCTTTGGTGATTATGTGGACAGCTCTTTCTCTGCGCTGGCCGATTCTCTGGCAGAAGGTCTTGTATTTACCCCCGGGGGAATTTATAGTAGCCGCCTCAATCCCAGGTTGTTTGTGGGAGCTTCCTGGTGGGTGACCCCGAGTATCAATTTCGGATTGCTCTCCCGGACTGATTTTCTCAAAGAGCTTATTTTTGAACAGCTTACTGCGTCGGCAAATTTCGCTGCCGGCCGGGTTCTTAATTTTACTTTGAGCTATACTATCATGAACAGCTACTGGAAAAATATAGGAGCAGGAATCTCACTCAACGCAGGACCCGTAAATATCTATCTCGTTTCCGATAATACACTGAATGCCATTTTCTGGACTGAAGAAGCACAATCGGTAAATGTATGGTTTGGGATGAACCTGGTTTTTGGCTACAAGAAGTGTTCGCTGGACAGACCGCTGGTATATTAATAATTCCCGTGGATTAAGACTTCTTAATTTGCTTTGCCATATTGGTGGCAAATACAAAGTTATTCAGAGCATCATTATTGGTTTGAAGAACCTCCTCCTTGGATCCTTCCCAACTCTTGCATCCCTGGAAGATGAAAATTACCTTATCCCCGATTTCCAGAACCGAATTCATATCGTGCGAATTAATAATGGTGGTCATCTGGAACTCCTCGGTAAGCTCTTTAATCAAATTATCAATAACAATGCCTGTTTCAGGGTCCAGTCCGGAGTTGGGTTCATCGCAAAGCAGGTACCTTGGATTCAGGGCAATAGCACGGGCAATGGCAACTCTTTTTTTCATACCCCCACTTAACTCGGCAGGGTATAGTTTATTGGTACCCCCCACCCTGACCCGTTCCAGGCAAAAGTTGGCCCGTTCCAGTTTTTCTTTCCTGTTCTTGCCGGTAAACATATCAAGAGGAAAGAGGACATTTTCTTCCACTGTGAGTGAATCGAAAAGGGCAGCCCCCTGGAACAGGACACCCATTTCTTTGCGTATAATCTGCTTTTTAAGGCCATCCAGGTGACTGAATTTTTGATCATCGTACCAGATCTCGCCTTCATCGGTCTCGATAAGCCCGGCTATGGATTTGAGCAGAACCGTTTTTCCTGATCCGCTACGACCAATAACCAGGTTGCACATGCCCTTTTCAAATCTGGCACTCACATCATTGAGAACAAACTCCCCATCATAGCTTTTATATAGATTTTTAACCTCGATCATCCCAGGATAGTTCTTGTAAGGATCAGGTTTGCCAGGAGGATGATAATACTGCTCTGCACCACAGCCTTGGTACTGGACTGTCCCACTTCAACCGCCCCCCCCTTCACATTGTAGCCGAAATAGGAGGATACAGAGGTAATGATAAGGGCATAGAACACTGTTTTGGTCAGCGCATAACTGATGTAATATGGATAGAAGGAATACTGGATCCCCTCGATATATTCGGACGGAGGAATAACGTTGCCCACAAGGCATACGAGATATCCCCCTAACAATCCAACTATAATACTGAGCAGGCAAAGAATGGGAAAGAAAACAACAGAGGCAATTATCTTGGGAAGAATCAGGTAGGAAGCTGAATTAATCCCCATCACTTCCAGGGCATCAATTTGCTCGGTAATTCGCATCATGCCCAGCTCGGAAGCGATACTGGATCCCACCTTACCGGCCAGGATCAATGCCATCATGGTAGAGGAAAACTCCAGCAGCAAATAAACCCGTACTGTTAAGCCAACAAGGTATGAGGGAAGAAGCGGATTTTCAATGTTAAAATTGACCTGAATGGTTATGACTGCGCCCACAAAAAGTGAAATGATCACCACGATGGCAAAAGAGTTGATCCCTACCTTTTCAATCTCCCGCATAATCTGCCGGTATAATATGGAGTGCTTCTCAGGACGGCTGAATGTCCTGCCCATCAGCAGAAAATAGGTTCCAATTTGTGCAAGCAACTTCATAAGCCCTGAGCAATTTAATGTAATATATTAATTATTGTATAAAACATCTTTACTGTCTGAACTATTCGTTAAAAAGGGACTATATTTATTGTATATACGTATCTGGACATGTAAATTTTCCCTTAAGATAATGGACAAAAATTATTATTGTGTAATCATGGCAGGTGGCATTGGTAGTCGCTTCTGGCCATTGAGCAAATCTGAGTGCCCCAAGCAGTTTCTGGATATACTTGGAACCGGAAGAACCCTTTTGCAGCAGACTTTCGATAGATTTCAGAAGATTATGCCAACTGAAAATGTTTATGTGGTGAGCAACCTGGAGTATAAAGAGATTATAGCTGAACAATTGCCTGAAATACCAAAAGAGAACATACTTCTGGAGCCTTTGCGTCGAAATACGGCCCCGTGTATTGATTATGCCAATTTCAGGATCCAGCAGAAGGATCCCGATGCAAAGATTGTTGTCGCACCTTCCGATCACCTGATTGTTAAGGAGGAGCAGTTTCTGAGGTCTGTGGAGCAGGGCCTTGAGTTTGTGGCAAACAATGATGCGCTGTTGACCCTTGGGATCGTTCCCAGTCGTCCGGAAACAGGCTATGGATATATACAATCCATTGAGAAGAAGGTGAAGGGATATGAATCGCTTCATCTTAGAAAGGTGAAGACCTTTACAGAAAAACCGGATATTGAACTTGCAAAGGTATTTCTCAGCAGCGGTGATTTTTACTGGAATGCGGGAATTTTCTTCTGGTCACTAACAAGCATCATGAACTCCTTTGAGGCACACCTTCCGGAGATCCACTCGCTGTTTAAGGAGGGGATGGAAGCTTACGGGACGGTACATGAAAAGGCATTCATACATAAAACCTACGGGAACTGCAAGAATATGAGCGTCGATTATGGAATCATGGAGAAAGCGGACAATGTGTTTGTTCTTGTGTCAGATTTTGGTTGGTCAGACCTGGGAACCTGGGGATCGCTGTACGAGCAATTGAATAAGGATGAGCGCATGAATTCCATATCAGGGAAAAATGTTTTTCTTTATGAATCCTCGGGGACCCTGGTAAATGTCCAGGATGATATGCTGGTTGTACTTCAGGGTCTGGACGATTACATCGTTGTTCAGAATGGAAATATTCTGCTGGTTTGCAAACGTGAGGATGAGCAGAAGATCAAGCAGTACGTCACCGATATCAGGACAGAGATCGGGGATAATATGTTGTAGCTCGCCTGGTATTTCGTGTCCTTGCTATCGCTACGCTACCCGCATAGGTTTCGGCCCCCGAAATACCTTCGCATATGGAAGCATGGTTCAATAATTATGCTTCCTTCTTTCCCCTCTTTTTATTGTCTCAGCAATTATAAATAGTGAAGTATAAGTGTAAAAGGGCGCCTATAATCAGCGAAGCGGATTTGAGCGACCAGAGTACACTTATACGAGCTGATGATACGTTGAGGAATAAAAAAAACCGCATCGTTTGGATGCGGTTCTTTATATGATTTGCTGAGCTTATTAGTATTCCCAGAGGTCATGCTCCATGATGAACAGGTCTTCCTTGATCCGTTCGGCCTCGAGTAATACGTCCTGCCCCAGTTTGTAATCGGTTAGCATGCGGTTTCCAAATACATTGGATTCAGCAATAATGGTGCTGGAGAAACGGCGCTGCATAAAGAGGTCATCAAATGACATGGCCTGTGCATCGTTATTCGGATTGAAAACCGAATGGGTGGCAAATAACCTGCGGCATTGCGGGAAATGAACCACGAAGGGAATTCCCGGCCTTGGTGATGGCAGCGGCTGGCCGAACTCATCATAGTAGGTATAGTATACCGGAGCAATAGCCACGATACGAACCTGCATGGTGGAATGCTTCTTGTCGAAGAACCACTGCTCCTGGATCTGGAACTGAAGAATATTTGTCATATCCTGCCCAACGGCCAGGAAATTACCTTCGTTATCAGAGATGGTATCACCACCCGAGCGGCGGTATACTTCCTCCAGGTTGGATACCTTTGAAAAGGGATCTTTCCAGCTGGTAATGACATTGAATTCATAGGGGGTAACCTCTTCAGTTTTGATCCCCTCCATCAGGAGGCCAAACAGGCTATACCTTTCCCCATCGCTCATGGTTCCTTCCAGGGGGTAACGCAGGGGCATATTCTGACGATGCCTGAGGTCAATGGCCCTCCATACATCTTTTGCCCACATAACGTCGGCTTCACGAATGTAGCTGTATGGTACCGGTTTCTTTTCCGGGATTATGGTTTCAGATTTATATACATCCGTAGAGGGAGTATAGGCGGTGATTACCGGCGCATTACCCGGGGTAACGGAAGTATTCACATTCTGCGCTGAGGTGGAACATGTCCACATCGCCAGAATAACTGCTCCAAAAATATACCTTCTTGCCTTCATCTTATCTAACTGTTATGGTAATACTATTTAGATTTCTTATTACACCATCGGGCCCTGAGGCCTTGATTTTTTCTATCATAACTCGTTGTCCTGACCGCAGCTGACGGAACAGATCCTTTTGCTGAGAAGTAAAACGATCGTTGCTGGAGGACAGGGTACTCCACATTCCACCCTGACCCATAAAGGCCACCTCAAATGATTCCACTTTGTAATCTACTTCAAAAACAAAGTCTTTTGCTTCGGCCCTGACATTTTGCAGGCGGGACATAGCACCAACGGTAAGCGCTCCCGATGAACCTGGGATTCCTTCCACAACCGCGTCAGGCTTGGGAAGGGCATAAACCCTGAACCGCTCCCGGCTCATGAGTTTTCTCTGGCCTTCGATATTGGCATATACGCTAACCGTAGCATTTTCCTGGACACCAGGGTTGACCCTGTAGGTTCCGGCACTGACTCTTCTAATATTTCCAGAAGAGATTTGCGCGACTACATCTCTTTCAGCTACACCACCAACAGAGATTTCAACAGGATTTGGAATACCCCGGTAAAATACATTCATACCTGTGGCTGATACTGTGGCGTTGGATTCGGCCACTTCGAACTCAGCTGTAAAAGGCTTACTGGTTACCTGGCCGTCTTTCTCAATGGAGATAACTCCGCCCCAGCGCTTCAGGCCGGTGCTGTTATAGGATACTTCGTAAATTCCTTTACCTCCCTGGGTTTCCAGGATGGTTCCATCCTCCAGTTTCACCACGGGGATATTGGTTGAATCATAGGCCGCAAGAAAAACTTCGGCGTGATAAGGCACCCCTTTGAAAACGTAGTTTGAATTGGTAATGACAACCGGCTCAATCACATTTACCTTGAAATCGCCCGCATCCACCTGACCCAGCAGGAAGTTGAGCATGTCAGCTTCGACGTTTCGTACATCACCCTGCATTTTGGAAAGTATTGTGATGACCGAAGCTAGCGGAAGGTACTCAAAATAGGTTGATTCCCAGGTGGGGGTTACTCCTTTTTTCACGTTATGATACATGGACTCGGGGACTTCTGTGCTCAGGATTCCCTCTATGGATTCCACGGTGGAGGCGTAAGTTTCCTTGTCATCAATCATGGACAGCAGGAAATCCCGATACTCTTCAATTTTTGCTTTGAGTTCGCTTCCCCTCTTATTAACCATCATGACTTCGCCAGGGAAGTTGGTATCATCTTTAACTTTAACATCTGCCAGGTGCACTTCCCCGTCATGAATGGCATCCTCATCCTTTTTTGAAACGATCTCCATCTTGCACAGGTTAATAAACTCATAGAGTTCATTGGATTGTGCCTTGACCTCTTCAGCCCTTGTTTTCCAGTCACCAACTTTTGCCGGATTCTGTTCAAAGGCTATGTTGAATTTGTTGTACAGATCGTCATTCTTGGCTGCAAAATTCTGAGTGGTTACTGTAAGACCACCATCCACCAGAGTAAAGGCATCCAGTACCTCTTTTGATACATTCAGTGCCAGCATCGCTGTCAGCACCAAATACATCATGCCGATCATTTTTTGTCTCGGTGTTTCTTTACCGTGTGCCATAGAGCAGGATTAAGTATTATTATTTTTTTCTAATGCTCATGGCTGTGAGCATATTGCCGTATACATTGTTCAGTTCAGAAAGACTCTCACTTAGTTTCACTATCTCTGACTTGTATTTCTGTGTCTCATCGACCGAGGCTTTCAGGCTGGTAATCATTTCATTCAAGCCACTGTAGACCCCGGCAGTTCCCTGCAGGTGTTCCTTACTTCCTTTCACCTGGTCGGTGTAGGAGAGATTCAGATCGGCAAGATTCTTATTCAAAACTTCAAGCTGCTCGTTGAATTGCTTCTGGCTCTGGGAAATATTAGAATGCTCCTGCTTAACTTCGCCCGACATGGCTTCATAGGTTGCAGTCAGGTTCGCACTTGAGTTGGCAAATTTATCGGCAATATCTTTGCCTTTAGCATCTATCAGGCTGGCAGTATTCTTGTAGGATTCAGCCAGGGTAGATACCGACTCGTTTAAATCACCTGTATTGGTGCCATATGCTGTGGCCACATTGTCCATTTTCTCGGCGGCAGTCCCCATCTTGTCAAAGTACTCCCTGGTAGCCAGAGAGGCTGAAGTGATATCACCGATGGTTTCTGTCGTGGATGAAATAGTGTTCAGGTGCTTACCCAGGCTTCTAACATCTTCAGCATTGATCTGGGATTGCTGAAAAAGCTCATCAAACTTCTGCAGTCCGACATTCCTGTCTGCTATGGCCTGCTCCTTAAACTCGTCTATTTCATCGGGATCGGACATCCCTGCAAGTTCCGGATAAACCAGGGTCCAGTCCAGTTCCTCATGGAGCGGTTCGAATGCGGAGAAAAAGAAGATAATTGCTTCGATTAACAGACCTGCTGTCAGCGCAATACCTGCTCCAGGCCAGTGCTGGATTTTAAAGAGTGCTCCGATAATTACAATGGAGGCCCCAAAGCCATAGAGTTTAGCCGTGAAACTCTTCCAGCCCGAACTTTGAACTATTTCTGTAATTCCCATTATGAAAAGTATTTAATTATTGATCACCTAAATATGAACGTACACATCTGAATCCGATGTAGGACTTGGTTGAATCCTGGTATTCGTAATCCCTGGTGCTTACCTGAAGAAAACGGGCAACGTCTTTCCAGGATCCGCCCCTGATCACTTTCCGTTTCATTACCGGAGGATCATCGGGTGTAGCCTCATAATTATAGTAAGGATTCATGTCGTGTGAAAACACGTAGGCTGAAGGATCATAAGCAGTAATCGTCCATTCTGCTATGTTACCCGCCATGTCGTAAAGACCATATTCATTAGGTACTCCGTAGAATGCAACCCTGGCAGGATACATGGAGCCATCGTCTGTATAATTACCGCGAAGTGGTTTGAAGTTGGCAATAAAGCAACCCAGTTTGTTCCTCAGATAGACTCCACCCCATGGGTACATGCTGTGATCGAGACCTCCTCTGGCCGCGTATTCCCACTCTGCCTCGATGGGCAGCCTGTAGTCCTGAACAATGGGTTCCCCGCTACCAAGCAGCGCCTGGTTCAGCAAGTTGGTTCTCCATACACAGAAGGCCTTGGCCTGCTTCCAGGTAACCCCGACCACCGGATAATTATCATAGGAGGGAGCTGAAAAATAGAGGTTGGTCATAGGCTCATTGAATGAGTATGTAAAATCTTTCACCCAGACAAGAGTATCCGGGTAAACAAGTACCCAATCCCTATTTACAAAGGAAGAACGATCTGTGATCTCCTCCTGCTCACCATTGGGCCTGGTAATAGTACCCTGGTACTGGACCACCGGCTCTGCGTTGCCACCTGAATACTCCAGGCGGAAGCCATTGGCAGGATTAGCCGCCTGAACACGGTCTATCCAGTAATAGTTATAAATAAGTTTGGTAGGATTGATCTCCTGGAAATAAAGAGACAGACGATCTTCACCTGAATAGTAAATTCCAAGATCTTCAATGGTCAGTTGAATATTTCCTTCCTTGTCCTTGGATGGATCCAGAGGAGTTTCCCAGTCAATGATGGGATCGCCATTGGCGTCTTCAAAAGGCTGATCTTCAGAATCTTTCCTGATGAAGTCATCCACTCCCTGTATGGCAAGCTCTTTCCTGATTATGGAATCACGAACCCAGTATACAAATTGTCTGTATTCATTGTTTGTGATTTCTGTTTCGTCCATCCAGAAGGCATCAACTGCCACGGTCCGGGTCACGGTATTCTGGGTCCAGGTTACGTCCTGATCACTAGCACCCATAACAAAGGATCCCATAGGAACCGCAACCATTCCAAAAGGTTCAGGTTCAGCAAAAGCTTTCCTTCCTTCAACCCCGACCAATTCTCCTGTGTTGTATGAACCACAACCTCCAATGAGGGTCGCAGTAACAACAAATATCACTAATCGTTTCATAGCATATCGCTTATTAGATGCAAACCAAACTTTATACATACTGTTCTTTAAAAAAAACATCTTGATCTATATATAAATAATTATAAAAATCTTATACTCTTATACTTCTGGGGGCTCCTGTCAACACCGAGATCGAAGCAATACCGAACCGTGATTTCATGAGACCCGCTATTGTAATTTAAGAGGGGTGAAAGTTCAAAATCATATGAATAACCAATCTTTATCCCATTCATCATTTCAATACCAACAAGGGCTGATAATGCGCCCCCCACAGAATAGGAAACTCCACCCCAGAACCTTTTATTGTATCGAATGTTGGTATTCAGATAGATAAGATGAGACCTTGCATCGGTCTGGATCATCAAAGAAGGTATGATTTCAAACATTGGATTGGACAGCTGGATGTTGTATCCTGCCATCAAATAGTAGTGCCTGATCAATTTTGATTCGGCAACATCTTCAGGATAATCAAAAGTGGTTTGATTCAGATGAGTGGTTGAAAGACCCACATATAAATTATCCGTGTTGTAATATGCTCCAAGCCCCATATCAAATCCGAAAACGCTTCCTCCATTTTTTGGGATGGCATCATCTGTATCCGGGGTAATAATGTCGGCTCCATTCCAGCTTGGCGTCAGCGCCTGGTTGGCCATGCCTGCATTCACTCCAATTCCCAGGCTTCCCTGTCCCAGGTCAAACCTGAAGGCATAGGAGGCGCTAAACTGGAAATCATTGTTAAAAGCCAGGTTGTCATTCATAAATGTGATTCCTATTCCATGATCCCTTCCCAGGAATTGGAGGGGCATATCGGCTGTAAAAATTGTTGTAATTGGTGCATCAGGCAGTCCCGTCCACTGATTGCGAAAAGCAGCTGCAAGGCAGATCTTGTCTGAACTTCCAACGGCCCCGGGATTAAAATATGGCGCAAGGAACATATTCTGACTGAACTTCGGGTCCTGCTGTGACAGGGCATTCAGTGAAACTGCTCCTAAAATAAGTATATACACCAATCTCTTCATCGTCAGGTTATCTATTTCCAGGGCTTCTTGCTTTATAGCCAAAAAACTAGTTTAAAATAAGTAAAAATAGTTCGAGTTCACAAAAATTTATCAATACCGTAATATCAACAAAATCAAGGGTTTCGGGTCATTTAGCCTAATAAATTCGCCTGTTCCACTTAATTAAAACGTGTATTAATCGTTTTCATTACCCAATCTGTTCAAAAAGCGCCACCAGCGGTCCGGTATCTCCTGATTACAGGCTTGCTGGTAATCTTCATACGAACATGAAACAAAAAAGTTATACCCTGTGACCGGATTCTTTACAGGAATTTCCATCCACCATCTCTCTGAAAGAGTGCTTTTATGAAAGATAATGTCATGTCCGGGTGCATTCAGGGTGACAATAAACTTTTTTAGGTGCTCGGGTGTATCTACTGGATTTTCGCGGATGCGATGGGTGAGTCCCTCAAGGAAGTACCAGGCAGACTGGGCTGCCAGGTGGGCCGTCTGGCCATTGATATCGAATGATGAATTGAGTTCAAAAAAACCGAGAATATTTGCATGCTCACTTAATCCTGCATATCTGGTGATCTGGCAAAGCTCGTCTCCTAAAAACCCATTGGGTGAAGGAGTTGAAGCTCCCGGAGCATCTGCATGCCTTACGGCGCCCATATCGATGCTGATAAATTCGGAATCGCGAATGAGGGGCTCAACCTCCTTGATATCTTTTCTGGCCTCTCCAAGCCTGATACTTTCAAGGAAGGACTTATCCAGCTGCCGGAGTTGGTCTTCTGTGACAAAACAGGCCTGATGGCCCAGGTTTGTTAGACTGAATTTTTTGAGCCCGGTATTACGAACTGCCTGGTTCAGGTAGTTTCGTGAAGTCAATGGATCATCCTCCTTCATGGAAAAATCGAGCATGGAATCGACGGTAAGAATCTGGTGCAGTCCCTCAAGCTTCTCAAGAGCCATCAGGACACCACGACCCAAATCCTGTGAGCCTCCGAATATCACGGCAGCGATCTCCCTTTCCCTGAGTTCCAGCAGGATATCCCTCAATGCGAAATACGTATCGTTTATGGAGCCACCGTTTTTTACATTTCCCAGGTCATAGATTTTCAGGGTCCTGTTGATTTTTCGAAGCTGATAGAGCTTGCTGCGAATCTGGTTAGGTGCCTCTTTACTTCCCTTGATGAATCCATTGCTATCTACAGGCATCCCTATAATGGCTACCTGATGCTTATCCAGTTCGCGAATGGGTTGATCGGGTGTATGGACTGAAATGTGGTGACTGAAAGACTCATTGTTGTCCAGGTACTCGAATTCGGGTCTTTCCAGGCTAACGGGATAAAAGTATCCATTCAGGTCCATGCGATGCTGGGTTTTATATTTTATTTTTTGGGACGGGAAGCAGCTTTCTCAATTATTTCCCGGCACTCCTCAAGAGTAAGCTCTTCGGGCTTCCTGCTTTTAGGGATCCGGTAGTTTTTCTTATTAAAAGATATATAGGGACCATAGCGACCATTAAGAACCAGGAGTCCGGGTTCTTCGTCAAACTGTTTGATATTCCTGTTTTCCTCCTGGGTGCGTTTTTCGATAATAATCTCGATGGCACGTTCAGATTCAATACTGAGGGGATCGTCGCTTTTTCCCAGACTGTAAAATTTGCCTTTATGGCGAACGTAAGGACCATATTTCCCTATTCCGATCACCAGATCTTCATCTTCGAAGATTCCCAGGGTGCGCGGTAAGCGGAAGAGTTCAAGAGCTTCTTCCAGTGTGATCGTTTCAAGGCTCTGGCCTTTAAGGAGGCTGGCAAACTGGGGTTTCTCCTCGTCGCTGGCTTCCCCGATCTGAGCGATAGGCCCGAAACGGCCAATTTTCACACTCACGGGCTTCCCTGTTTTGGGATCTTCTCCAAGAAGCTTTTCCCCTTTCGATCGTTCGGAAGTTTGTGTGGCAGTATCTACTTTGGTATGAAAGGGTGCGTAGAACCTTTTAATCATGCTCGGCCAGTCTTTGTTTCCTTCAGCAATTTCATCGAACTCCTCTTCAACAGAGGCGGTAAAATTGTAATCCATGATGTTATCAAAGTTCTGCTCCAGAAAGTCGTTTACAATCATCCCGATATCGGTGGGAAACAGTTTGCCTTTCTCAAATCCATATTTTTCCTTAATGAGCTGTTCCGACAGCGAATCTCCCTTTAAGGCCAGCTGCACCATGTCGTTCTCTTTTCCTTTTCGATCCTCCTTGACCACATATTCTCTTTGCTGAATTGTGGAAATAGTCGGGGCATAGGTGGAGGGACGTCCGATACCCAGCTCTTCCATTTTCTTTACCAGGCTGGCCTCTGTATACCTGACTGGCTGGAGGGTAGATTTCTCTGTGGCTTCAATGAGCTCGCGGTTTAGCTTATCATTGTTCCTGACTGGTGGCAGCAAGCCCCTGGCCTCCTCTTCCTGCTCATCATCGGTAGATTCCATATAGACTTTCAGGAAACCATCAAATATGAGGACCTCCCCAGTGGCAATAAATTTCTCAGGTGCACCTGATACCAAAATTGATATGGTGGTCTTTTCAAGTTGAGCCTCACTCATCTGTGATGCAAGGGTTCTTTTCCAGATTAGTTCATAAAGCCGCTGTTCCTGCCTGCTGCCTTCAACAGTAGCCTGATCCATGTAGGTGGGCCTGATGGCTTCGTGAGCCTCCTGGGCCCCCTTGGATTTTGTTGTAAAGCTCCTGGTCTTCAGGTATTTTTCCCCAAAACTTTCCTTTATTTTTCCAGCGGCAGTTCCAATGGCAAGTTTTGAGAGGTTTACTGAGTCGGTCCTCATATATGTGATTTTTCCCGATTCATATAGCCTCTGAGCTACCGACATGGTCTGATTTACTGAAAAACCCAGTTTTCTGCTAGCCTCCTGCTGTAATGTAGAAGTAGTAAAGGGTGGTGCAGGAGATTTTTTCAGGGGTTTCTTCTCAACCGAGCTGACAGTAAATTCGCTGTTCTGACACTTCTTGAGAAAGGTCTGTGCCTCTTCAAAGCTATCCAGTCGTTTGGAAAGATCGGCTTTTAACCTGGTTTCTCCCCCGTTACCGTTTGGCACTGAGAACATGCCGGTGACACGAAAATACTTTTTAGGATTGAAATTTTGGATTTCCCGCTCTTTTTCCACAATCAGTTTTACTGCTACCGATTGCACCCTTCCGGCAGAAAGCGAAGGCTTCACTTTTTTCCAGAGCAGGGGAGAAAGCTCGAAGCCCACCAGACGGTCAAGGACCCTTCTGGCCTGCTGGGCATTCACCAGGTGCGTATCTATATGCCTGTGATTATCAAGAGCGTTCATTATGGCATCTTTGGTAATTTCATGGAATACGATCCGCCTTGTTTTGTCCTTATCCAGTTCCAGTTCCTCGCTCAGGTGCCAGGCAATGGCTTCTCCTTCGCGGTCCTCATCAGTGGCCAGCCAGACCAGCTCAGATTCTTTGACCAGACTCTTCAGCTCCTTGACAATTTTTTTCTTATCGGTGGGAACGATGTATTGCGGCGCAAAGCTTCCCTCAACATCGATACCCAGATTTTTTTTGGCCAGATCTCGGATATGGCCAAAACTTGATTTTACGGTATAATTCTTTCCAAGGAAGCGCTCTATGGTCTTGGCCTTGGCAGGTGATTCAACTATAACTAGATTCTCTATCATTTTCCTTCTTTCCTTCCTTTACCAACTAAAACACAAAATAACCTAATAATTACTATTTTTGACCCAAAATAAAGCTGGCCATGGATACTAAACCCGGCAAAACTACAAAATATTTATACATCCTCTGGACACTATACACTATTGCGGTGCTATTGTTCATTGTTATCATGGTTTTAATTGGAAATGGTAAAATAGGATTTATGCCCGATTTTGCGAGGCTTGAGAATCCACAATCCAACCTGGCCTCCGAACTGATTACCGAAGATGGCGAACTGCTGGGAAAGTATTTTATTGAGAACCGTTCCTATGTTGACTTTGAAGAACTGGCGCCTCACCTGGTGGAGGCCCTTGTGACCACTGAGGATGTAAGGTACTACAGGCATTCGGGCATTGATCTCAGAAGCCTGATGCGTGTAGCTGTGAAATCAGTTTTGCTGGGTCAGGATGAAGGAGGGGGAAGTACCATTTCTCAGCAGCTGGCAAAAAATTTATTTCCAAGAGATACCACTGTTAATAAAACAAAGATCGGGAGGATCGGCCACCTGGCCATTAATAAGTTCAAGGAGTGGAATACGGGGGTGAGGCTTGAAAGAAGCTATTCCAAGAATGAGATCATAGCCATGTATCTGAATACGGTTCCTTTCGGTGGTGAATCCATCGTGGGGATCAAATCGGCTTCAAGAACCTTTTTTAATACCACACCTGATTCTCTGAGCATTGACCAGGCCGCCATCCTGGTGGGAATGCTGAAAGCTCCCACCGCTTATAACCCCATGATTAACCCCGACCGCTCCATTGTCCGGAGAAATACGGTAATCAACCAGATGGTGAAGTACGGAGCCCTTCCTCAGGAGGTGGCCGACTCGGTAAAGCTCTTGCCCATCAGTGTTGATTATAACCTGGCCAGTCACCTGACCGGTCATGCCAAGCATTTCAGAACCTTCCTTTCGAGATTCATGAACAGATCCAAACCGACGCCTCCGGGCAAAGATGCAGGGATACTGGCCTGGGAAAGATTCAGGAGGGATTCAATACGCTGGGCCGATGACAAGCTATATGGCTGGATCAATAAGAATTACAAACCCGATGGCACCCAGTACGATCTTTATACAGATGGACTGAGGATTTTTACTACGGTGAACTACAAGATGCAGCAGTATGCCGAGGAGGCTGTTGAGGCACAATTGAAAGATTATCTTCAGCCTGAGTTTTTTAAGGAAAAGAAGGGAAGGCCCAATGCACCATTCGAAGATATTTCCACTGAGGAAAGCAGGCTTATACTTAACCGCACTGTAAGGCAGACAGAACGTTACAGGAATATGGCAGGAAGGGGTACTCCCTGGGACTCCATAATGATGGTATTCAATAAGCCCGTTGATATGAGATTATTCACATGGAACGGCACCGTCGACACCACCCTGTCTCCCCTGGATTCCATCAGGTATATGAAACATATTCTTCGGGCCGGCTTTATGGCCATGGACCCTGCCAATGGCAATGTAAAGGCTTTTGTGGGAGGGCATAACTACCGCTATTTTCAGTACGAGCATGTTTACCAGGGCCGACGCCAGGTGGGATCAACCGTAAAGCCTTTTCTTTACATGCTGGCCATGCAGGAGAACTATTCACCCTGTCAGATGATCCCATTGGTACCAGTTACCTTTCGGAACATTATAGATAACAAGGATACCACCTATACCCCTACAGCTCCGGGCCGTAATGTTTTTGCGGGCAAAATGGTAAGCCTGAAATGGGGGCTGGCCACTTCTCACAACTGGGTTTCCGCCTGGTTGTTTAAAAATTTCAACCCGGATAATGTAATCAGTCTCATGCGTAAAATGGGGGTGACCTCCCACATCGATCCGGTTCCCAGCATGATCTATGGTCCTGCTGATATCTCCCTGGAAGAGATGGTGGGAGCATTTAACACCTTTTCAAATGGTGGAATCTATGTGAGCCCGGTCTATGTTACCCGTATTGAGGACCGGTATGGCAATGTGATCGCTTCATTTCACCCCTACGAGTCAGAAGCGATCAGTCAGGAAACAGCCTACCTGATGCTATCCCTGCTGAAGAATGTGGTGGATATGGCAGGAAGGTATATGGGTGAGCCCTATTATGGTACAGCCAGCAGGCTTCGCGGAAGATATGGTTTTAGAGGTGAACTGGCCGGGAAAACGGGTACTACTCAGAATCAGAGTGATGGCTGGTTCATTGGTCTTGCTCCGAAGCTTACTGCAGCAGCATGGGTGGGGGGAGAGGACCGCTCCATTCATTTTGATAACCTGATCATGGGTTCTGGTACCAATATGGCCCTGCCCATTTATGCCGAATTTCTGACGCGGGTCTATGCAGACTCCACCCTGGGCTATACCATCGAGGATGAATTCAAAAGACCAGTGGATTTCTATGTGGATATGGATTGCCCCAATATCCTGGAATCTACCAGTAACAGTGAGTATGACGATTTCTAATTGCTATTAGCCAAAAAGGTATTTAGGCAGATCCTGTACCCGGTTAATTTCGACAATCTCAAGCTTGAACCTTGAGGGATCAAGGCGTTTCCGGTTGAAAGCCGGCATCAGGATTCTTTTCAAACCCAGTTTATCCGCTTCGCCCAGTCGCTGTTCGATCCGGTTTACCGGCCTGATCTCACCGGAAAGGCCAACCTCCCCGGCAAAACAGCTGTCAGGATCTATGGGAATGTCCACCGTGGAGGAGAGAATGGCAGCCACTACTGCCAGATCTATGGCCGGATCATCCACTCTTAGTCCACCTGCGATATTAATATACACATCCTTACTGGCCAACTTGAAGTTTGCCCTTTTTTCCAGTACAGCAAGCAACATGCTCAGCCGGCGCGTATCGAATCCCGTGGAGGTGCGTTGTGGAGTACCATAAACAGCTGAACTGACAAGGGCCTGAACCTCTATTAATATGGGACGGATACCCTCCACATTGGCAGCAATGGCAGAACCACTCAGATCGGGAGGCTGCTGATTGATTAGTAATTCGGAAGGATTCAGAATCTCCCGCAGCCCCTCACCCGTCATTTCAAAGACCCCGATTTCCGAAGTGGAACCAAAACGATTCTTAATGGAGCGCAAAATCCTGTACAGATGGTGTGTATCCCCTTCAAACTGTAGTACTGTATCGACTATATGCTCCAGTACTTTAGGGCCGGCTATGCTTCCATCTTTGGTAATATGCCCGATAAGGACTACAGGGATATGGCTTTCCTTGGAAAAGCGAAGTAACTGAGCCGCGCACTCCCTGACCTGTGATATGGTTCCTGGTGCCGATTCAATGGCTTCTGAATAAAGGGTTTGAATGGAATCGATGATCAGCAGCTCAGGCCTGACCTGTTTGAGCTGCGTGATGAGGGCCTGCAGGCTCGTTTCAGCAAGTATCTGGCAATTCCCCTTATCTCCTCCCAGCCGGTCGGCCCGCAGTTTGATCTGATGCGGGCTCTCCTCACCGGAAACATAGAGGATCTGCTTATCTATCTGCAGGGCCACCTGCAGGGCAAGGGTCGATTTCCCGATTCCGGGCTCCCCGCCAATGAGTACCATGGATCCGGGAACAATTCCACCACCCAGCACCCGGTTAAACTCACCGTTTTTAAGATCTATCCTGGGAACCGGTGCAGAGGCTACTTCTTCCAGCTTCTGTGGTTGAGCATACTCGTTCCGTTCCGTGGCCAGCGAGCGACCAGGTCCCTTCTGAATTTTCTGTTCCACATAGGTGTTCCACTCGCCACAGGCATTACAGCGGCCGATCCATTTGGCCGATTCAGCACCGCAGTTCTGGCAGACGTAAACTGATTTTATCTTTGCCATTTATGGATTATTTCTGTCAATAATCGAAGTGCTTGAGTATCCCTCCAGCAGGGGAATGGTTATAACCCTGCCACCCCTGGAATTTAGCTCCCGGTAGCCCACAATGTCCTCAAGCCTGTAATCGCCACCCTTAACAAGTATATCCGGCTCAAGGGCCTTAATAAGGTTCAGGGGCGTTTCCTCTTCAAACACAATGATATAGTCCACAAATGCCAGAGCACCAAGTACTTCAGCGCGGGCTTCCTTCATGTTTACGGGCCTGCCCTCACCTTTAAGCAAGCGAACCGATTCATCACTGTTCAGCCCTACAACAAGCACGTCGCCCAGCTCCCTTGCCCTGGATAGATAATAGATGTGCCCCCTGTGCAGCACATCGAAGCAGCCATTGGTAAATATTATCTTATGCCTGTTTCGGAATTCGGTGTCGAAGCGTTTAAGGGCATCATCAAGTGTGATGGTCTTTTGTATGATCTGTTCGTAGCTTAACATTTCAGGCTTCTTTATTAGTAGCAGGTATTCGTTTTCGTGACAGCATCAGGATCATATAGGCCAAAGCTCCCAGGAGTATGGTAAGCAGAGAGTTTGATTCGTGGGCCAGGATGGCATAGGCTGTTCCGGTCTCCAATGAGAAACCATAGACAAACATCAATCCCCTTGAGGTAATCCAGTGATATGCACCGAAACCAGCCGTTACCGGAGCCGACATACCCAGTCCGCCGATCACCAGCAGGAACATTCCATCTATAAAAGTCAGCCCGCTTAGCTCTTCCAGGGCATAGACCACCACCCAGGTCATCAGGATATAGAGAAACCAGATGAGGAAGGACAGGAGCATGAATTCCCATTTTTGTTTCATCCGGAAGATGGATTTCAGTCCGTCCAGAATACCGGAAAGAATATCCTTGATCTTACGGATAAGAGAAAAGGAAGACAGTTTTTTTCTAAAGAAATAGATAAGTAAACATATTAGCAGTACAGCAGCGACGATGATTAACCAGAAGACCCATGTTCCCCCGAAGATCTCCATAAATTTTCCCTGCAGGGGTTCGTATACCTGCTCACTGAAAAAGGCTCCAAACTTGTCCATCCAGCTAAACAAAAGGACCAGGAGAATCAGGATGAGCATCAGCATATCAATTACCCGCTCAATAATAACGGTCCCGAACAGGGAGTCAACCGGTATTTTCTCCCTTTTTCCCAGGGTGACACATCTGGTCACCTCTCCCAGTCGTGGCAATGCATAATTGGACAGGTATCCTACCATCAGAGAGAGATAGGTGTTTTTAAAAGATGGATTGAAGCCCAGGGGTTCGATAAGAAGCATCCACCTTCTTGCCCTGACCAGAAAAGAAATGCCGGCAAAAAGTAGTGAGAGGGCGATCCACCAGAAATTGACTTCTTTGAGTGTGGTGGCCAACTCATTAAAAGCTACACCCCTGAAAGCAAAAAACAGCAAGAGTATTCCAAGTGCCAGGAATGCAGCTATTTTCAGAACTTGAATAAGGTATTTTTTCAAATGAAGGATCAGTTTATCTTATTGGAGGCAGTATCAGGGAAAATCAATTTCGGTTTAAAGGATTTAGCCTCTCCGAAATCCATGGAAGCATAGGAGATAATTATTATAATATCTCCAACGGCAACCCTCCTGGCTGCAGGACCATTCAGGCAGATTTGCCCGGTTCCCCGCTGGCCGGTAATAACGTATGTTTCCAGACGTTCCCCATTGTTGATATTGACTATCTGAACTTTCTCATTCTCAATCAGGTTAGCAGCATCCATCAAATCCTCATCAATGGTAATGCTACCAACGTAGTTCAGATCAGCCTCCGTGACTGTAACCCTGTGTATTTTCGATTTGACAACTTCAATGTGCATGGCTTCTAAATTACTTTGTAAAGTTAATCAAAATTAAGATTATCAATAAGCCTCACCTCTCCTAATTGAACAGCTATACAGGCTACTTTGTTCACCTTTTCATCCCATTCTACAATGCTTGTAAGCCCTTTATCTTCAACAATTTCAAAGTACTCCATTTCCAGTGAGCCCTGCATTTCAAACTGGAGGCTAAGCCACTCTTTCAATTCACCTGGTGTGAGGGTCTCCTTAAGCTCCCTGGCCTGAACAAGCGTTTCATAGATAAATGGGGCCAGTTTTCGTTCCTCTTTTGTGAGCCTGATGTTCCTGGAGCTCATGGCCAGTCCGTCTTTCTCCCTGATAATGGGGCATGGTACAATGGTGATGTCCAGTCCCAGAATCTCAACCAGCCTGCGGATCACTACCAGTTGCTGAAAATCTTTCTGTCCAAAGTAGGCCCTGTCCGGGCGCGTCAGAAGAAAAAGTTTACTGACTATCTGAGCAACCCCGTTGAAGTGGCCCGGCCGGTGCTCGCCCTCCATTACCTTATCCAGGTTTCCCAGATCAAAGATCTGCTTTTCTTCCTGGGGATACATTTCCCTGACAGATGGAACAAATACCAGGTCGGTTTCCATCTGGCGAAGCAGCTCCAGGTCCTGGTCAAGTGTTCTGGGATAATGGTTCAGATCCGAAAGGTTATTGAACTGGGTGGGATTCACAAAAATGCTTACCACCACCACATCATTATCAGCAGTCGCTTTTTCAAGCAGAGACATATGGCCCTGGTGAAGTGCACCCATGGTAGGAACCAGACCTACGGTCTTACCCTCATTTCGATAGGAAAGCAGGTGGCTGCTCAGATCGTTTTTGGTTCTGTATACTATCATACCCCATGTAAGAGAACAAAGATAGATAAAATGGTATCAATTATTTTTAGTAAATTTGCATGATTTCTTTAACGAGGCTTGCATAATGGAGAGTAAAAAGGTATTATTTGTTTCTCAAGAGATTACACCCTATTTGCCCGAATCTGAACTTTCCTTAATCAGCAGAAAACTTCCTCAGGCTATACAGGAAACCGGGAAGGAGATCCGGACTTTTATGCCTAAATACGGGAATATTAATGAGAGAAGGAACCAGTTACATGAGGTCATTAGGTTGTCGGGTATGAACCTGATTATTGATGATACTGACCATCCATTGATCATCAAGGTTGCCTCCATTCAGGCAGCCCGGATGCAGGTCTATTTCATTGATAATGAGGAATATTTCCAAAGGAAACATACGGTGGCTGATTCAAAGGGAATGTTCTACAGTGACAATGATGAACGCATGATTTTTTTCGCGAGAGGCGTGCTGGAGACGGTCAGGAAATTGCGCTGGTCGCCCGACCTGGTACACTGTCATGGATGGTTTACCTCCCTGGTGCCCCTCTATATTAAAAAAGCTTACAGGGAAGATCCGCTTTTTGCCGATTCTAAAGTGGTGTTCTCTTTTTATGATAATGGTTTTGATAAAGCCCTCGATTCTTCTTTCTCGAAGAAGGTTCTCGTGGATGGTGTTTCGGAAGAATATCTTTCCATGCTTAAAAATCCTGGGTATGAAAATCTGACCAGCCTGGCTGCCACCTATTCGGATGGACTGATCCAGGGGAGTGAAAGCCTGCCTGCTAATGTTGACGAAGTACTGAAACAATCCGGAAAACCTTATTTGAATTATGTGAGCGAGGAGAAATATGTGGAGGAGTTTTCCGTTTTCTATGACAGAATCATCAACGAATAAGACAATTTTTAAATGAAGAAGAAAGAACGGTGGGGTGTAGCAATCATTTTTGCTTTGGTTGGCTTACTGACCTCGTGCGATATAACTAATCAGGAGCTGGGTACAGATATATTGCCTGAAAGTGACAATATATATATGAATCTGGATACCATATTTGAGATTGATGCCTATACTATAAGCGGAGAACCTGTGGTGAGTTCGGAATCACTCTTCTCTCCGTCCCCTACCAGGCTGATGATGCTGGGATCCACCGAGGATACCATTATGGGCCGGTCAGAAGCTACGGTCGTCACTCAGTATAACATCTCAAGCACTTATAAGCCTGCTAACAACCTGGAGATTGATTCTATGTACCTGTCCGTCTATATCCATGATTTTAAGGGGGATACAGACCAGGATATGACTCTGAGTCTGTTTGAATTTACCGAGAGGATATACCTGGATACTACCCACACCTACTATTCCGACTATGATATGGAAGGGAAATATGATCCGGTTCCCCTGGTACAGCAGACCATCACTCCCGTAGATGGTTCTACCTATGATTTGCTTATCGAGGACCAGGATTTCATCGACAAATTCCTGTCCGTTCAAGATGATACCAGCATCTTTTACAACGATTCCATTTTCAAGGACTATTTCAATGGGTTTTATATTACTGCCGAACCACTTTCAGCCGAGGGGACCGTCGCAAGGCTTCAACTTTCCGACACGAAGTCCAGGTTAACCATGAGATATGCCAATGATTCCACTGATGTTGACTCCACAGTTGAACGGGATTTTGCTTATGCATATTTTGGCATCAATCAGTTCTCCTCTCAGAAAATCAATATTTTTGAGCACGATTACACGGGAACATACCTATCCGAAATACTCGATGATGAGAATGCCAGTTCGCCCTATTGTTATGTTCAGGGGATGGCAGGGGTGAATACCCGCTTTTCTTTTGCCAGCCTGCAGGAGTGGATGGATCAGACTCCTCTGATTATTAACAGTGCCACACTTATCTTTGATGTGATTCCGCAGGAGGAGAGTGGAATTCTCTACGAAAATTTGCCAAACAGATTGATGACCAGGACCATACTGGAAGATGACAGCTACGAAGTCCTTTACGACCTTTTAGTGTTGTATTCAAATGATCCCACCCAGCAAGCCGCCAGGTTTGGGGGATATAAAAAAGCTGAATCACAGGGGCTGTTCAGCGATACTACCTATACCTACCGCTTTAATATCGGTCTCCATTTTCAATACATGGTGGATGGGGAAAAAACAGACAATGATTTTATACTTCAGCTGGACGATGGTAACGTAAATCCATTATTTTCCAAGCTTTGGAGTAACCTTCCTGGCAATGAAAGACGTATAAGGTTAGAACTTGTGTACCTTAAGCAATAGCATTGCTTTTGATTAGTTAATATCTTAATCTTTTTTCTATGTGTGGAATTGTTGGGTATATCGGAACCAGAGATGCTTACCCTGTCTTGATAAAGGGTTTAAAGCGACTGGAATATCGTGGCTATGATTCTGCGGGTGTAGCACTGCTAAATGGCGATATAACTATCTATAAAAGAAAGGGAAAGGTATCTGAACTTGAAGATCATGTGAGGGGAAAAGAGACCAGGTGCTCTATCGGGATGGGTCATACCCGGTGGGCGACCCATGGCGAACCAAATGATCTGAACGCGCATCCACACCATTCTGAGAAGGGACTGTTTACCATTATTCATAATGGGATTATTGAAAACTACGCAGTCTTAAAACAGACACTGATGGAGCACGGGATGTCGTTTTACAGTGAAACAGATACCGAAGTGCTGGCCAACCTGATTGAGTTTATCTATACTACTGAAAATGTAAGCGTAGAGCTGGCAGTAAGCCTGGCCCTGCAGAAGGTTGAAGGTGCTTATGGTCTGGTGCTTATATCCAGTGAAGCTCCTGATATGATGATCGCAGCGCGCCGCAGCAGTCCCCTGGTGATCGGCCTGGGTAACAATGAGTATTTTATTGCCTCCGATGCCACACCTATTGTGGAATATACCGATCGGGTGATCTACCTGAATAACGATGACATTGCCCTCATTAAAAGAGACGAGCTGGTATTAAAGAACCTGGTTAGCGAGACTACCAAGGTCAATATCAAGACCCTGGAAATGGAAATCTCCGAGATGGAGTTGCAGGGCTATGAACACTACATGTTAAAGGAGATCTTCGAACAGCCCCGGTCCATAATGGATACTTTCAGGGGAAGACTAAAGCCCGACACGAATGAAATAAGGCTGGGCGGCCTTCATGATGTCAAAGATCAGCTTGTAAATGCCAGGCGGATAGTGATTATTGCATGTGGGACCTCCTGGCATGCCGGACTGGTTGGAGAATATTTGATCGAGGACCTGGCCAGGATACCGGTGGAGGTGGAGTATGCCTCCGAATTCAGGTACCGGAATCCTTTGATCGGGTCCGACGATGTGGTTCTGGCCATCAGTCAGAGCGGGGAGACAGCCGATACCCTGGCGGCTATTCAGCTGGCGAGGGAGGCAGGAGCTCTGGTTCTGGGGATCTGTAATGTGGCAGGTTCAAGCATCTCCCGTGAAACCCATGCGGGGGTCTATACCCATGCAGGGATGGAAATCGGGGTAGCTTCCACAAAGGCTTTTACTGCACAGGTGACTGTACTGACCATGATGGCCGTAATGATCGGGAAAGAGAAAGGAGAGATTACAGATAAGCGTTTTAAAGAGCTGATCATGGAGCTGGATGGTGTTCCGGGGAAGATCGAGAAGATTTTGGAGCATAATGATGAATTCAAGCGTATTGCAGCTATTTATAAAGATGCATCCAATGCCCTCTACCTGGGTCGTGGGGTCTCCTTCCCGGTGGCGCTCGAGGGTGCACTTAAACTGAAGGAGATCTCTTATATACATGCAGAAGGCTACCCGGCTGCAGAGATGAAACATGGTCCCATTGCCCTTATTGATGAGAAGATGCCGGTGGTTTTTATTGCCACCAGGGATGGCTCCTATGAAAAAATCGTTAGCAATATCCAGGAAGTAAAGGCCCGAAATGGGGTGGTGATTGCTATTGTAAGCGAAGGAGATACCATTATCAGGGATATTGCCGATCATGTAATCGAAATACCTGAATCGGATGAATCACTGGTATCCCTGACAGCCGTTGTTCCGCTGCAACTGATTGCCTACCACATTGCCCTGATGCGGGGATGCAATGTGGACCAGCCCAGAAACCTGGCCAAGTCAGTGACCGTGGAGTAGGAAGCGCTCCCTGCTACCTGTCCTCGTACTGCGTTTTGTAGTAAGACAGGTAAGCACCTGAGGTGACATTATCCATCCAATCTTTATTCCGGAGGTACCAGTCCACGGTACGTGCAAGTCCCTGCTCAAATGTCAGAGAGGGTTTCCAGTTCAGCTCCTCCTCGATCCTGCTGCTGTCGATGGCATAGCGGAGATCATGACCCGCCCGGTCTTTCACAAAGGTGATGAGTTTTTCCGATGTGCCGGAAGACCTTTCAAGCTTCTCATCCATAATCTGGCAAAGCAGCCTTATCAGGTCAATATTCGTCCATTCGTTCAGTCCCCCGATATTGTATGTACGCCCGTGAACCCCCCTGGAAAAGATTAGTTCAATGGCCGAAGCATGATCTTCCACAAAGAGCCAGTCTCTTATATTCTCTCCTTTCCCGTAGACAGGAATGGGTTTCATATTCAGAATGTTATGGATGGCCAGGGGAATCAGTTTTTCAGGAAACTGGTTGGGCCCGTAATTGTTGGAACAGTTTGAGATAACCACCGGCATCCCGTAGGTGTGGTGATAGGCCCTGACCAGGTGGTCGGAACTGGCCTTGGAGGCTGAGTAGGGACTGCGTGGATCGTAGGCGGTTTCTTCAGTAAAGAGGCCTTCCTGGCCCAGACTCCCATATACCTCGTCGGTGGAAATGTGGTAGAAGAGTTTGCCACTCATATGCTTCCAGGTGGCCCTGCAGGCATTTAGCAGGTTCACGGTTCCAACAATATTGGTATTAATAAATGCCATGGGATCGGCAATGGAGCGGTCCACATGTGATTCAGCTGCCAGGTGAATCACCCCATCAATCTCATATTCCTGGAAAAGTGTTGTAAGAAATGCAGCATCCCTAATGTCGCCCCGTATAAACTGGTAATTGTGAGCGTTTTCAATATCCTTGAGATTCTCCAGGTTCCCGGCATAGGTGAGCTGGTCGAGGTTCAATATCTTTGAGTCAGGATAATTAGCGATCATTCGCCTGATCACATGTGAACCTATGAAACCGGCTCCACCGGTAATCAGGATGGTTTTCATCATTGCTTATTATCTTTTCGGAGTTTCATTTCCCATTGCCATGCCGACAAGAGGGTCTCTTCAATTCCCTTCTCAGCACGCCAGCCAAGTTCACGGTTTGCGTAGGAAGTATCTGCATAGACTTTCTCAGTATCTCCGTCCCTTCGTCCAACCACTTTGTAGTTAAGCTTTTCTCCGGTGACTTTTTCGAAAGCCTTAATAAGCTCAAATACGGAAAGTCCGCGCCCTGTACCCAGGTTAAATACTTCAAATGCGGAAAGCTGTTTATGATCGATCAGGCGCCGGATAGCTATCACATGAGCCCTGGCAAGATCCACCACATTGATATAATCGCGGATGGCCGAGCCATCGGGCGTATTATAGTCATCTCCGAATACGCTCAGGCACTCCCTGATTCCTGCAGCTGTCTGCGTGACAAAGGGAACCAGGTTGTTTGGAACACCCAGCGGCAACTCACCGATGATGGCAGAAGGATGGGCACCAATGGGATTAAAATAGCGGAGTGAGATTACTCCCTTTCCTTCCATGGATTTCACAGTGTCCTGTAGAATATCCTCGCAGATCTGCTTGGTGTTTCCATAGGGAGAATTTGCCTTTTTCAGTGTTGCACTTTCCGTAACAGGCAAGGTATCAGGTTCACCGTAAACCGTGCATGAAGAGGAAAATACCATGTGGTCGACCCTGAATTCTTTCATGGCCTGCAACAGGTGGATCAGTGAGAGCAGATTGTTTTCATAATAGTCCAGGGGCTTTTCCACACTTTCTCCTACCGCTTTTAAAGCCGCGAAATGTATAATGGCATTAATATCCGGATGCAATTCAAAGACCCTGTACGTGGCTTCCCGGTCTCTCAGGTCTATTTCTTCGAAATGGGGCAAAGTCCCGGTGATGGCCTTAATACCATCCAGAACCTCCCGTTCAGAGTTGGATAGGTTATCCACAATAACCACCTCCATTCCCTCCTCCAGCAGCTCAACGACCGTGTGGGAGCCTATATAACCCGTTCCCCCGCTTACAAGAATTTTGGACATAGCTAGCGTTTAAAGGCTCCAGTAATTCAGCTTGTTTATACGATCCCTGTACATACCCTTCAGATCAGCGAAGACAGCTCCTTCATGGGCGATGGAAAGAAAATAGGCTTCATCCAGCTCCACATATTCCCTGTGATTTACTGCAACCACAATTCCATGGTAGGGTCCCTCAATGGAGGGCGAAAGTTCATAATTATACTCTTCTTGGATCTCCAGGGGAGAGGCATAGGGATCAACCACATCTACATGTACACCAAATTCTTTCAGCTCGGTTATAACATCGGCCACCTTGGAGTTCCTGATATCACTCACATTTTCTTTAAAGGTGGCGCCCATAACCAGGACCCGGCAATCCTTCAGGTTTGCGAAGGTGGAAGATAGTCTCAGGGTGACCTGGCGTGCCACATAGACAGCCATGCCATCGTTGATGCCCCGGCCTGAATTAATGATCTGAGCATGATGTCCGAACCTTGCTGCCTTATAGGTGAGGTAGTAGGGATCCACACCAATGCAGTGCCCGCCAACCAGGCCTGGAAAGAAATTCAGAAAGTTCCACTTGGTTCCAGCGGCTTCAAGCACCTCGTAAGTATTGATATCCATTTTGTTAAAGATCATAGAGAGTTCATTCATAAAGGCGATGTTGATATCGCGCTGAGTATTCTCAATGATCTTGGCTGCTTCAGCCACCTTAATGGAGCTGGCCCGGTGCACACCTGCCGTGATTACCAGTTCATAGGTAAGGGCAATTTCTTCGGCAGATTCGTCATCGCAACCCGATGTAACCTTGGTGATCCGTGTAAGGGTATGTTCACGATCGCCAGGATTAATACGTTCGGGGGAAAACCCCACTTTAAACTGTTCCTTGAATTTAAGACCGGAGACCTCACTGAGCAGGGGAATACAATCCTCTTCAGTACAACCGGGATAGACCGTAGATTCGTAAACAACATAATCACCTTCAGAGAGCACTTTCCCAACCGTGGTTGTTGCTGAAAGTACCGGGGAGAGATCCGGATTCTTATGCTCATCGATGGGTGTGGGCACTGCAACAACGTAAAAGGATGCTTCACGAAGCTCTTCAATGCTGTCTGTAAATTTAATGTCGCAGCCTTCAAAGTCTTCACTGGAAAGCTCATTACTGGGATCCACCCTGTTTTTCATCAGCTCCACCCGATCGGCTTTGATATCAAAACCGATAACAGAAATTTTCTTGGCAAACTCCAGAGCAATGGGGAGACCCACATACCCAAGTCCGATGACGGCCATTTTTTTCTTGCCACTCAGCAGATCGTCATAAATCATAAGGAATGTTTTTAATAATTGGATGATATTCGCCCTTTAATCCCAGGGGCTCTGCATTACGTATATCATAGACTATTCCAATGGAGGTGCGGGCAGCTTCCAGCCCATAACCTTTGCCCTCCAGGATTTTCTCATAGGCGATCGTGTGCAGATCGGTAAAGCCACCGCTAAATTCGATCTGCTCTCCATCAACGGTGATGGAACGATAGGTACGTTTCCCGGAATTTTTCAGGTCTTTCGGAATATCATTAAAATCGATACTCAAAAACCAGCGGACCCGGGCCCTTTCCAGCTCCAGATATCCCGCAGCTTTATCGCCTTTTATAAAATTAACCCGGTTCTCTTTCACATCTCCGAAAATCCAGGTAAGCATATCAAAAAAGTGTACACCAATGTTGGTGTGCACCCCCCCGGATTTTTCCTCATTACCCTTCCAGGAGTAGTGGTACCAGTTTCCCCTGCTGGTTATGTAGGAGAGATCTAAATCGTAAACTTTGTCGGGCGGTCCGCTCCGGACCTTTTCTTTCAGATCCATAATGGCCTGGTGGTGCCTTAGCTGCAGGATGTTCCATACCTTTTTCCCCGTCTCCTCTTCATAATCTTTCAGCGCGTCGATATTCCAGGGATTCAGAACAAGGGGTTTTTCACAGATGGCGTCGGCCCCGTTACGTAGGGCAAAACGGATATGTGAATCATGGAGGTAATTGGGAGAACAGATGCTCACATAATCCACATGAGTTCCCTGCCTGTTCAGTTTGGCAATATGGCGATCGAAACGCTCAAATTCTGTGAAGAAATCGGCTTCCGGGAAATAGCTGTCCATAAATCCCACACTGTCGAACGGATCCAGTGCTGCAACAAGTTTGTTATCGGTCTCTTTAATTGCCCTCACATGCCTGACAGCGATGTATCCGGCGATGCCGATTACTGCAAAATTCTTGCCGGGTTTATTCATTTGCTAATGCTGTTTTAGTGACCATGTCATCACGGAGTCTGTATTCCTCCCCACTCTCAGGACAATAGGCCAGTCCTTCATTATTAAATTTCAGGCGGTGACCGTACTCGCTCATCCAGCCAACCTGCCTGGAGGGATTACCCACCACAAGGGCATAAGGTTTTACCTCACGGGTAACCACGGCACCTGCCCCTATAAACGAATATTTTCCGATAAGGTTTCCACAAACGATGGTGGCATTTGCCCCAATGGTGGCCCCTTTCTGAACAAGCGTTTCAACATACTGGTCGCGTCTGATAACTGCACTTCTCGGGTTTATGACATTGGTAAAAACCATGGAGGGTCCCAGAAAGACATCGTCTTCACATATAACCCCGGTGTAGATGGATACATTGTTCTGCACCTTGACGTTATTCCCAAGAACTACATCGGGCGATACCACCACATTCTGCCCCAGGTTGCAATTGTTACCAATTCTGCATCCGCTCATAATATGGCTGAAGTGCCAAATATTTGTTCCGCTTCCAATCTCAACATCCTGATCGATCACGGCGCTTTCGTGTGCAAAAAAATCACTCATATCTTATGATTTAAAAAATTGATGAACCTGGTCCGATATATACTCCAGCTGTTCATTTTCCAACTCAGTATGCATGGGCAGTGAGAGTACCCTAAGACACAATGCTTCCGATGCTGGAAAGTCACCTTCCTTGTATCCAAGGTCACTGTATGCCCTCTGAAGATGAAGGGGTAGCGGATAATATACCTGGGAAGGAATACCCTTCTCCATCAGCCACTTCTTCAGGGCATCTCTTCGGGAATTTTCGACCTGCAGGGTGTACTGGTGGAAAATATGGGTGCTAAATGGGGATCGAACCGGGATCTGAATATCATCTATTCCGGCCAGGGACATATCGTACCAGGCTGCGGCCTTCCGGCGTAAATTATGGTACTCATCCAGATGCTTCAGTTTAACCCTGAGTATGGCTGCCTGTAAAGTGTCGAGACGAGAGTTTACTCCCACATGATCGTAGTGATATGGTACTTTCATCCCGTGGTTTACCAGGGAGGCTGCACGCAAGCCAAAGCTAAGGTCATTGGTAAACAACGCTCCACCATCTCCAAAAGCTCCCAGGTTTTTAGAGGGGAAAAAGGATGTGGTTCCCAGGTGCCCGATGGTGCCTGCCTTTTGTTTGGGTCCGCCTGCAGGGATAAAATCGGCTCCCAGCGCCTGGGCATTGTCTTCGATCACATAGAGGCCATAGATCCGGGCGAATTCCATAATCGACTCCATATCTGCACATTGTCCGAAAAGATTTATGGGGATAATGGCTCGGGTTCGTTCAGTCACAGCCTGTTCCAGTTGTTCCGGATCCAGGTTAAAGGTATCGGGTTTCACATCAACGAATACCGGCTTACATCCCAGGAGCCTGATTACCTCCACAGTGGCAATAAAGGTGAATGGCGTTGTAATGACCTCGTCACCGGGCTCCAGTTCAAGGGCCATCATGGCCACCTGCAGGGCATCTGTCCCATTCCCGCATGCAATGGTGTGCTTTACATCCAGGTAGTTGGATAATTCGTCCTGAAATGTCCTAACATCCTCGCCCCTGATAAAGGCGGTGGAATCGATTACCCGCTGAATGGCATTGTCTACCTCCTCTTTGATTTTAAGGTACTGACCATGAAGGTCAACCATTTTTATCTCGTTCATTTATACAAGCTTACAGAATCAACGTACGAAGATAATAAAAATTGCGGGTTGATAACTTGGTTTTGTTTTCCTCGTTCTACTGATTAATTTTACCTCTCAAAATAGCCGCATGATCATCGGAAAATATATAAGAATGCTCCTGGATGAGCGGAAGCGCGTGATTCTCCCGGGCTTCGGAAATCTTGAAGTCGTCGTACCCCAGGGTACACAGACACCCTCTGGAAACCGCCTCAGTCCCCCGGGGACGAGGGTCAGGTTTGATAAAGGATACAGCAAGGATGATGGTATGCTGGCAGAAGTGCTTGCAAAAGGAGAAGAGCTGGAGAGCGAGGAGGCCCGGCAGCGTGTGCTGGAACTGGTGGATGCCATCAAATTTGCCCTGGATAAAGGAGAAGAGTATATACTCATGGAGGCCGGATCCTTCTCACGTGATTCGGAAGGAAAGATTCGTTTCCTGGCTGATCCTGACTGGGTACTGGAGGCCGACCAGTATGGTCTGGAATCTATGGACCTTCTTGAGCTGGAGGAACTCCCCATTGAGGAGGAGCCGGTAAAGGTGACCGCAACGAAAGCGAGTGCAAAAGTGACCCCGCTTGCTCCACCAAGACCCAAGCCCAAACCCAGGAGGTGGAGGGTGATCTGGGCAGTGGCTGCCCTGTTGATTGCAGTTCTGGTGGTACTTGTTATATTGCCGCCCAGGGAGGGCGAAAATGGTGAAAGGAAACCACTGTTCTCTAAGAAAGCGGACCGGGAAGTGACGGAACAGGAACAGGGCACTACTGAAGAACAAGCCCTTGAGACCCTTGAGCAGGGTCCCGATACCGAAACAGCCGTTCCGGAGCCTGAACCCGAAGTGACAGAGGTCACACCGGTTGAAGTGAGCAAGGACTTTTTTATTATTGCCGGCAGCTTTTCGAAACTGAAGAATGCCAGCGATCTGCAGGATCGGTTAAAAAGCAGGGGATTTAATGCAGAAGTGATGATCACCGAAAACCGCATGTATCGTGTAAGTGTGGCTTCTTACGCCACCAAGAAAGAGGCTGAAAAGGAACTTACGCGGCTCAAATCCCAACCCGGGCTTCAATCCTGCTGGCTGCTTTCCAATTAGAATCAGTTAATCTCAGATCCGTTCTGAGCCTTTTCAGCAGGTTCCACGAAGTGGAGTGAACCATCCGGATTTTCTGAAAGCAGGATCATACCCTGTGACTCAATACCCTTGATCTTTCTAGGTGCCAGGTTGGCCAGTACGGATACCTTCTTTCCCGGCAGTACATCCGGTTCAAAATACTCGGCTATGCCCGATACGATGGTCCTTTTTTCGAAGCCCAGATCCACCCTCATTTTGATTAGTTTCTTGGTTTTAGGCACCTTCTCAGCCTCAAGGATGGTACCGGTCCGGAGATCCATCCGTGTAAAATCATCAAAGCTGATCTCGGATTTCTGAGGCGCTGCTTCTGCAGGCACTTCATTTTCTTCCCTGGTCATATTCAACTTATCAAGCTGATATTGAATCTGCTCGTCTTCAATTTTTTCAAATAAGAGAGAGGCTTCCCCTATGCTATGTCCGGCAGCCAGCAGCTCTTCCGATCCAATCAGATCCCAGGCGCGTCCCTCAAAATTCAGGATACCCCTGAGTTTCTCCATGGAGAAGGGGAGGAAGGCATCCAGCAGCAGGGAGAGATTGGCCGAAATCTGGAGGGAGATATTCAGAATGGTCTTTACCCTTTCAGGGTCGCTTTTGATCACCTTCCATGGTTCTGTATCTGCCAGGTACTTATTACCCAGGCGGGCCAGGTCCATTCCTCTCTTAATGGCCTCACGGAAGCGGAACTGCTCCAGGCTTTGTTCCACGCCCTGAGCAATGACCCTTATTTCACTGAGAGTGAACCTGTCCTGATCAGTCAGGGTAGTGATTTCAGGCACCCTGCCTTCAAAATACTTATGGGTTAGCACAATGGCCCGGTTGATGAAATTACCCAGGACGGCCACCAGCTCATTGTTGTTACGGTTCTGAAAATCCTTCCAGGTAAAGTCGTTGTCTTTGTTTTCCGGAGCGTTTGCACAGAGCACATAACGGAGCACATCCTGTTTACCCGGGAAATCTTCCAGGTACTCATGGAGCCATACGGCCCAGTTCCGGGAGGTGGAGATCTTGTCATTTTCCAGGTTCAGGAACTCATTGGCAGGCACATTATCGGGCAGAATGTAAGAGCCTTCAGCCTTCAGCATGGTAGGGAATACAATGCAATGAAACACAATGTTATCCTTCCCGATGAAGTGGATCATGCGGGTTTCTTCATCCTTCCAGTACTTTTCCCACTCAGGAGTGAGCTCTTTGGTAGCCGAGATGTATCCGATGGGCGCATCGAACCACACGTAGAGTACTTTTCCATCCGCTCCTTCCAGGGGTACCGGTATCCCCCAGTCCAGATCGCGACTTACTGCCCTGGGATGCAGACCCTGATCGAGCCATGATTTACATTGTCCGTATACATTGGGCTTCCACTCCTTGTGCTCCTTCAGGATCCACTCCTGAAGCCAGGGTTCATACGCATCCAGGGGCAGGTACCAGTGCTTGGTTTCCTTCAGAATGGGCTTACTTCCACTTATGGTGGAGACCGGATTAACCAGGTCGGTGGGACTCAGCGAAGTGCCGCACTGCTCACACTGGTCGCCATAGGCACACGGGTTTCCGCAGTGGGGACAGGTACCGGTAATATAGCGGTCGGCCAGGAAAGTGGCAGCTTCCTCATCGTAATACTGCTCAGAGGTTTTCTCCATAAACACCCCTTTATCATACAGGGTCTTAAATATTTCAGATGCAGTCTCATGATGCACCTGGTTGGATGTGCGGGAGTAGATATCAAAAGAGATCCCAAAATCCTCAAATGCTTTTTTATTGATCCCGTGATAGCGGTCCACCACCTCCTGGGGGGAGATCCCTTCGTTGCGGGCCTTCAGGGTGATGGGCACCCCGTGTTCGTCCGATCCGCAGATGGAAATCACATCCCTGTCCCGTTGGCGCAGGTAGCGGACATAGATGTCGGAAGGGACATAAACACCTGCCAGGTGACCCAGGTGAATAGGTCCGTTGGCATAGGGCAGGGCTGATGTAATCAGGTATCTTTTATAGGCTTTAGCAGTCATTATAATTATTTTGGAATCGCACAAAGATAATGATAAAATGGTGCTGATTTTTCTTCTTTCTGCACATATACAGTAAAGATTAAAGATATGAACCATTACACCACAGGCAGGAATGCTGAAAAGGCTGCTGCCGGCTATCTGAGGGCCCGCGGATACCAGATCTGGAAGACCAACTGGAGATGGGGAAAACGAGAGCTGGACCTGGTCACTCTCCACCGCGATGAGCTGGTTATTGTAGAGGTGAAATCCCGGGTGGGAAATGCCGTAAATGACCCCTCGGTTGTGGTGGACCGGGAGAAGGAGCGAAACATTATCCTGGCAGCCGATGCCTTTATCCGGCTACATGGCTGCAGCCGTCCCACCCGCTTCGATGTGATTGCCGTGATCTATGATGGAAGTGGCATGGAAATCGAGCATATGGAGAATGCCTTTTATCCCGGCGTGGAATGAAAAGCAGCCTAGTCCTTTATCTGTGCGCGTTTCACCAGGTCATAGAACTCATAAGCATAGCTGTAATCACCGGGCATAAGCTGGGCGAAGGTGATTATGATCGTCTCCCTTGCAGGATCTATCCAGAAATTGGTTGAGGCCGCCCCTGCCCAGCTGTACTCACCAGTCACCAGGTCTACCTGACCGGCCAGGCCATAGCCCATGCCCTCTTTGTAATTTATCAGGACAGGTAACTGGTCCGACATGATCATTTTCGCTGTGGATTCTTCCAGTATTTTCACTCCATTTAGTTTTCCACCGTTGAGGAGCATCCGGCAGAAGCTCAGATAGTCGCCCATGGTCGACACCAGTCCGCCTCCTCCGGAGAAGAGTATTGCAGGTTTCTTAAACCGGTCCCCACCCCATAAGGCCGGTGCCAGTTTATTCTCTTTATCCCGGTAGTAGAGTACGGCCAGTCTTGCGTGTTTCTCTTCGGGCACATAAAATCCAGTATCATCCATCTTCAGGGGATCAAAAATCTTTGTCTGGAAGTATTCGTCCAGCGGCACCCCCGACAGGACCTCAATCAGGTATCCTGCCACATCGATGGATAATCCATATTCATAGGCTGTTCCCGGTTGAAATTTCAGGGGCAGAGTTGCCAGGAGTTTAACCTGGTCCCCGATGGTGGCTGAATCCCAACCACCAACACCGGCAGCCCGGTATAAGGAATCCACATAGGAAGAACCCCATCCATAGATGATTCCCGATGAATGGGTGAGCAGGTGACGGATGGTCAGCTCATCTATCTGTGATTCAAGGAACTTCCATTCAGGATCATAGACTTTTACATCAGCAAATTCAGGGATATACCTGGACAATTTGTCGTCAAGTTCAAACTTTCCCTCTTCATAGAGCGTCATGAGTGCTACCGCGGTAACCGGTTTGGTCATGGAAAAAATCCTGAATATGGTAGTCTCTTCCACCGGAAGTTCCTCTTCAATATTAGCAAAGCCAAAACGCTCATTGTATACGATCTCATCATCCATCATCACCAGGGTGGCGATACCGGCCCATTTTCCGCTGTCAACATATTCCTGCATTTTTTGAGTGGCAAGTGCCAGGGTATCGCTTGAAAGACTATACTTTTCAGTAGTGGGAGCTTCAGAACCCGGATTGCATGAAAGGATCGCGATGAGCAATAAGGCTAAGAAGCCTAATAAACAGAGGTGTTTTTTCATTTGTGATTAGATTGATGGAATAAAGTTTTCAATGATACACAATAAGTCTTGAACTAAAAAACAACATCAGTGTGCTACTTGCTTTCGGGTATAAGCACGAAAGAGTAGCTGTATTCACCGGGTGGAATGGTATATTCCTTATGGACCAGGCGGCCCCAGGAAGTGTCCCCTCCAAGTCCCATCTGCAGATGATCGATGTTCCACTGTACATGGGGACCAGTGTTGATCTCTGCTCCATGCCTGGTGCTGACAGGAACCAGTCCGGAGGCTGACTGACCCCCGTCCTTCCCCTCCACGTAGTCCAGTTCTGCTGTGTTGAATGGCCAAACGCTTCCGTTGAGCAGTTGATTATCAGCAGGATGAACACTAATTTGTAAAGCACTTGAGGAAACACTCATCCATCTCAGGTCTGTCTTATTTCCTGTCTCCTGTGGCCTGGAATAGCGGTGAAACTGCTCATTCACCTGCCCGTGATAAATCCCGGTCTTTCCGGAAGATTTCCTGTCCCAGTAAGTTTCATGGGGTCCCCTGCCATACCATGATGTCTCCCTGAAGGAGTCTGGCAGGGTCAGGAACATGCCCAGCCTGGGAATATTTGGAAGGCTGTCTTTCATGGGACTGAAATTATAGTCAACACCAAGAGTGCCATCCGGAGAAAGGGTGTAAGTGATTCTTAGGGATGCGATCTCATCGGGTAGTTCATACTCCTGTATATATCTGACTCCATTATTGGAGAGAACTGGATGCTCGGTCATCCATGGTCGGGCCTTTTCAGTGGCATCCTTCCAGATGGCTGCCCAAACATGCATCCCGTTTCCCAGGTCATTATCGGTGGGAGCCCTCCAGAAATTAGGGCGAATGGGCTGCTCCGAAATCAATTCACCCCTGTGGCTCCAGTGAATAATCTCGCCTGTAAGGCTGTCAAGGATCAACCGGGTTTGATCATTGTAAATGCTGATCTGGCCCTCCAGGCTTTCCATTTGAAGCTGATTTGAACCGGAATTCGACAGTGAGGGTGGTATATATTGCTGAAGGATAAACTGCTCGAAGGCCAGCTCATGTCCCTTTTCCAGCAGTCCCGCTGAAAGCTCTGCCTGAAGCTTCACCCTGAGGATATACTCCTTTCCCTTTTTAAAAGGAAGCAAAGTGACCCGGAAGTCTTCTTGCTCTCCCGGCTCAATGCGAAAACCTTTTATTTGTCCCTGGCTGAGCTCCTGTCCATTTTCGAGCAGGACCCAGTTCAGGGACAGGTCTTCAATGGGAGCAAAAACATATTTGCTGGTGAGCTGCAGCATCTGGCTTTCCGGATTCCATTGGAACCCAACTGGCTGGTAAACTTTTTTAACCTCAAACAGGTGGGGATGCGGATTCCTGTATGGATCCACCAGTCCGTTATTCAGAAAGTTCCCATCGGTGGGTAAATCGGGATGATAGTCATGTCCATAGGCCAGGTAGGGCCGGCCTTCTTCATCTTTGTACTCAAGAGCCTGGTCCACCCAGTCCCAAATGAATCCTCCCTGCAGGGAGGGATAAGAGTCAATGATATCCCAGTAGTCCTGCAGGTTTCCCACAGAATTTCCCATGGCATGGGCATACTCGATCATAATGGCCGGTTTTTCAGGATTGCCTGCTCCGTAGGCCTCCAGGGTCTCCGGCCGGGGATACATGGGACAGAAGATATCGGTATAATCCTCATGGCCCGCGGGCTCATACTGGACAGGCCTGCCAGGGTCCACCTGCTTTAGCCAGTGGTAGAGCGAGCGAAAAACCTCCCCTTCACCCGCCTCATTGCCCAGCGACCAGATAATAATGGATGGGTGGTTCCTGTCCCGGTAATACATCCTTTCTACACGGTCCTGGTGTGCGGGCAGCCACGACATCTCATTGCCCAGCTGGGTGGATTCTTCCAGGGCCAGGGGATGACTTTCGATATTGGCTTCGCCCACCACATAAAGACCATAACGGTCACAAAGATCCAGCCAGTAGGGGTGATTGGGATAGTGGCTGGTGCGTACCGCATTGATATTGTTTTGTTTCATGAGAGCCACATCCATCTCCATGGAGGCCCTGGAGACCACATGTCCGGTAAAGGGATCGGTCTCATGCCGGTCAACTCCCCTGATGGTAATTACTTTGCCATTAATATGCAAAAGGCCCTCTCTGATTTCCACGCTCCTGAAGCCAATCTGTTTTTGCACAAACTGATTGTGAGCCGGATTTGCAGGATCCGTCAATTGCAGGTGCAGGGTGCAGAGCTGCGGGCTTTCAGCCGACCACTGGGCCACTTCCTTTAATATTGCTTCGGAGCTGATTCCGGCCATGGCGCCTGGTGGGATTTCCAGGCTTTGATGGTCCTCAAACAGAAGGGTTTCTCCGTGGGTAAGCCGCACATGAAACTGACGTTCTGCCTCTGTTTTGCTCTGGTTTTCGATGGCGGCCTGAAGCTTGAACTGCCCGTCGTTGTAGTCAGCATCCAGACCCGCATGCAGCTGGAAGTCAGCTATGGAGACAAGGGGTTTTGCGTAGAGGTACACTTCCCGTTCGATACCACTCATCCGCAGCATATCCTGACTTTCCAGGTAAGAGGCATCGCTCCAGCGGTACATCTGGATGGCAAGCAGATTTTCACCCGGGTGAAGGAAGGAAGTAAGATCAAATTCCGCAGGAGTTTTGGAACCCTGGGAATAAGCGGCGAATTGTCCGTTGATATAGAGATACATGGCCGATTTGGCTCCTGCAAAGTGGAGTATGATCTGCTGACCGCTCCATGCTTCGGGAAGTATAAACCTGTGGCGATAGGTACCCACCGGGTTGTAATCTTTCGGGGCATCGGGCCAGCTTGTACTGAAGGGATAGCGCTCGTCCAGGTAGATGGGATAACCCTTGCCTTCCACCTCCCAGTTGCCCGGTACGGGAATAGTTTCCCAGTGACTGTCATCCAGATCAGGATTATAGAAATCTTTCACCCGTTTTCGGGGAGAGCGGGTCCAGTGAAATTTCCAGTCCCCATTAAGTAAGATATAGCGCTGTGAAGCCTCAGGTATATTTTGTTCTGCCAGCTTCTCAGTTTCATAGGCCAGAAAAGATGCGTGGGGGGGCAGTTTATTGACGGCAAATACAGTGTGGTCGCTGTGCAGGTCCTGTTTTTCCCAGCGCTCTTTCGTGCCGCAGGAGCAGAGCAGGAATACAGAAATGAAAGTCAGGTTAAGTATTCTCATAATTGCATATAGTCTTCACGGAATACTCGTTGCAGAGCCTCCAGCAGCATGTCCGAATGGCTTTGGGAGAAAACCATGGGAGGTTTGATCTTCATCACATTTACATCCTTACCGTCTGTGCTCATAAGGATCCCCAGCTCCTTCATGCGGTTGGCCAGGTAAGCGGCTTTTTCAGTCTGGGGAAGTAGCTCAGCATCGCAAAGTTCAATGCCCAGGAAAAGGCCCTGTCCGCGTACGTCCCCAATGACGGGAAACTCCTTTTGCATCTTTTTTAGTTCCGCTTTCAGGTAGTTCCCGGTATCCAGGGCATTCTCCTGCAGGCCTTCATCACGGATCACGCGCAATACCTCTGTTCCGATGGCACAGGATACCGGATTGCCTCCAAAGGTGTTAAAGTATTCCATGCCATTGGCAAAGGCATCGGCCACTTCCCGGGTACATACCACCGCTGCCAGCGGATGCCCGTTGCCGATGGGCTTGCCTATGGTGACTATATCGGGGATCACCCCATGGAGCTGGAAGCCCCAGAAAGTCTGCCCCATCCGTCCGCAACCAACCTGTACTTCATCGGCAATGCAGAGCCCTCCTGCATTCCTGACTGAGGCATAGGCCAGCTCCAGGAAGAGATCGGGCAGTTCAATTTGTCCGCCGCAGGAAATGATGCTTTCACAGATAAAAGCGGCCGGTTTTCTTCCCAGGGCATGTATATGTTCGATCCCTTCCTGCACATGAGCGGCATATAAGGGTCCGCATTTATCTTCCCGGTGTATGCCTCTGAAGCTGTCTGGCAGGGGAACAATATGTGTATGTTCAGGTGCGCCTGAACCTCCCTTCCCGTCAAATTTATAGGAGCTGATGTTAACACAGCCGGTGGTGTTTCCATGGTAACCAACCTCCATGGCAATCATATCTTTCCGCCCGGTGCAGGCCTGGGCCATACGAAGGGCCAGTTCATTGGCTTCGCTTCCCGAATTCACCAGGTGAACCACCGACAGCTCCTCCGGGAAGGTGCTAAGCAGCTCCCGGGCAAAGGTGTTAATATTGTCGTGGAGGTAGCGCGTGTTGGTATTGAGTACGGCCATTTGCTGCTGACCGGCTCTGACCACCCGCGGATGTTCGTGTCCCACATGGGCCACATTGTTGACCGTATCCAGATATCTCCGTCCCAGGTAATCGATCAGGAAGGCGCGGTCCCCCCGAACTATTTTCAGGGGCTCCTCATAGGAGAGGCTGAGACTTTTGCCCAGGTGTGTCTTTCGATAGGAGATGGTCTCTGATACATCCTCCTTAAAATCTGAATCAATTCCGGCTTGCCTGAACAGCAGGTTGGGATCCGGACAGATACTCCTCCAGAGATCCAATTCGCCGGGATAGGCCACTCCCGGAAAATCATCCACATAATTGAGCAGGGAAAGCATCACCTGGAAGTGCAGGTGGGGGGCCCAGTTCCCGTTTTCGGGCCAGTTAGCGATCCTGCTCAGGAGCTGCCCTTTTTTAATCTGATCACCGGCTTTCCATTGCTCAACACTTTTGATGGTCTGGTGACCATAAAGGGTATAGAAGTCAATGCCATCCTCCTGGTGTTTCAGAATGATCAGTCCCCCGTATTCCTTATCCCCCTTATCATTCACTGCAGTGACCACCTCACCGTCAAAGGGGGTATGAACAGGAGTATTCACGGGAAGCCAGAAATCGATTCCCAGGTGCACGGTCCGGCTCTCCTTTCCGCTATTGCCCTTTCTCTCGTATGCTTCTGTTTCATAGAAGGCACGGGGCTCTAAATAGCCACCGGCAATGATCCTGTCAGGCACTTTCTTCTGGAGCTGTTCGATCTTATATTGAAAGAAATCCAGGTCCGAGGCCTCTTCCCTATCCCCGATCCAGGTCCCCGACACACTCAGATCCAGGGGATGGATGCCATTTGCATCAATGGATGGAAATAGCGCTGAAAGAGGAAGGGAATGATTAGTAGCCCAATTCTTAAAGGCCTTCTCCCGGGGATGGGCTGAAAATCCGCTGGCATGCCTGAAACTGAAAAACGCCTTTTCCCGGCTGATGTTCCTCCAGAGTTTCAACAGCTCCCAGGCAGGCGCATCGCTGATTAAAAGATATTCGTTATCCGGTTCTTTCTTCCGGTTGATAGCCGATTTGGTAACACTGATTGCCAGGCGCATGGCCACCAGTACATAGAGAAGGTCCAGCTCCTCTTCCAGCAGGGGGAACTGACTGTGATAACCTGCAACTACATGGATGGCCGCACTCAGCGGATCGGGCTTACCCATCACGGCATAGGCAATGGTAACTGCAAGATCATTAATGACCTGGGTATGGATGGCATCTCCGTAATCGATAATGGCGCTCACTTTGGGATGGATCAGATCATCACTTACCACCACATTATTGTCGTTTGCATCGTTGTGCACCACGCTTTTTCTCAGTTTGGCATAAGGCTCCTGCAGGGAAGAGAACTGCTCCCGGAAGTATTGCAGGATCTCCTGTTTCTCTTCTGTAAAAAGATGCTCATATTCGGCGGTCCAACCTGCCCGGGCCACATCCCACTCAAATTCCCGAAGGGCCAGTGGATGTTCAAAGCCCTGAAGTGCAGCACTCAGGCGACCAGTCTCTTCTCCAAGACTGTAGAGCAAACTGTCCTTAACAGGATTTACCCCTGACCACAGGCGGCCCTCCACCCAGGTAAGCAGCCTGACTTTCCGGATGTTTCCTGACTCATCTTTTATGTCGCTGATATACTTACCATGGAGATCAGGGAGGGGGACAGGTGAAACAATATCCCGTTTACTTTCGGTCACATATTGAAGGATTGCCTGTTGAAACTTCAGATAGGAGCTATCGGTATCGGGCCGACTGATCTTCATCAGAAAGACGCTATCAGTGGTCTTTATTTTGAAGTTAAAATCCAGCTCACCTGGTAACAGATCTGCTGCTCCCTCTATCCCATAAAATTTTGAGACTATGTTTTCAGCCTGGGTGCTTGAAATTTTAATGTCCTGGTAAGTGCTGCTCATGATGAATCAGCTAAAAATAATTAAAAATTAGCATGATAGCTGGTTTTCAAGCCTTTTGTATTTGTCAAATTGGTATATTTATTTCAAGAACATAATTCCAACTCCAAGCCCCCAGCAACAATGTTCAGACATTAAAGTAGTAGATGTATGGTCCTATTTTGAGACATTATCAAAGGATAAGTTGAGTTACCAGGAAACCTTTGTGGATGCTCAGATGAATTCTTATACGATAACTACGACCTGGACACGGTAGAAAAGCAGGCTATATCCCCATCCAGGCTTAGAACAAATTAAGAGGGCCCTCTCAATATGTCAGGATCATTGAGAGGGCCCTCTTTTAATATGACCTTTTACTCCACGACCACCAGGAAGTTATGAGGTCTCTGATCAGCAGTAATCTTAAGCGCATAAACACCTGGAGCCATGCCCTGAACATTGATATGTGCCTCAGTTGCATTGGCCTGTTTGAGTTCACTTTTGTATACCAGTACATTTGACATGGAGTACAATTCAATAAGTACTTCCCTAACAACAGGCATCTCAAGTTCCACGTGTAGAATCTCCCTCACCGGGTTGGGAAATATATTAACCAATCCCAGCGCCTCTTCCGGCCTGGAGCCAGTTGCGGTCATCACATAAACAGAATCAGAGCCCAGACATCCGTGGAAATCGCTTACAGTAACCCAGTACAAACCCATACCAGATGCAGTAAATGTTTGGCTGGTGGAAAGATCCTGCCAGAGGTAGGAGGAAAAGCCACTTCCGGCATCCAGGATCACGGGAAGGTCCGCAAGAAGAGTATCCTGACCGCTTCCTATATCCACCACAGGTGCAGCCCAGCTCTCAACATCTGTGGAAAGTGTGTTATTGGATAAGTCCTGGTCCGGTGTGTAAGCAAGGTCAGTTTGAATACTATAAGTACCAGGCTGAGAAAAGTCGTATTCCCCGGAATAGGTCACGTTGGTTGATTGACCGGCAAGCAAATCGCTTTGCAGGAAGACCTGCTCACTAAGCGGTGCCCCACCATCAACCGCGTAGCTGATGGTCAGGGTATCTTCCGTGGAGATTCTGTTATAGCCCAGATTGGAAATCTCGATGGATAGGGTAGAAAGTCCGGGCTCACTGCAGGATGAAACAGGTGACACCAGGCCGGAAATGGCCAGATCGGGATAATCATAGATTACATAGACGCTATCGTGTGTTTCACATCCATTATCACCTGTAACGATTACCATATACCAGGCTGCTGAGGGAGTGTCAATGGTGAAACTGGTCCCTGTACTCCCATCCTGCCACAGGTAGGATGGATAGCCAGGTGTGGCTTCAAGACTTATGGTTTCATAAGTCAGTATGGTATCTGAACCATTTCCAATATCAACTATGGGACTTCCATAATGATCAATGCTGACCAGCGCCAGGTTGTTGGACTCGATCAGGTCAGGACCAAAGGAGGTATAGACCAAAATATTATAGCTTCCCGGTTCACTGAAATCAAAGGCCTCGCTAAAGGTATGGTAGATGGTGCTTCCATGTTCAAATGTTTCCTCCAGGACAACTTCCTCTGTTACCACGTTGGATCCGTTTACCGAGAAAGAAATAGTAATGCTGGCAGAGTTTTCAATATCCCAGTTCCCATAATTCTGGATGGCCGCCACAATATGTTCAGCATCTTCCAGGTGACAGGTTGTAAGTGGATGAGTGATCTCCAGTATACCTATGTCAGGAGTGGACAGCATAAGGTCCACTTCATCATAGGCGGTACATGCGTTTGCATCTGTGACTGTGACGTTATAGTTGCCAATGCCCTGCTCAGTAGCGGTAAAGGTTTGCTCCGTACTACCATCCTGCCATTCATAAGACAGGAATCCTGGACCAGCATCGAGAGTGTATTCAGATCCCATGATTACCTGGTAGGAGTCTCCCAGGTCGAGGAAAGGAGTCTCAAAAACTCCAACGGAAGTGTTAATGGTATCATTCTCTTGATTCACATCCTCAATGTAGTTCACATACACAGTAAAGTCATACCAGTTTCCAGTTACCACACTCTCAGAGCTTGAGAAAGTAAAGTCAAGGCTGTGGCCCGGAAGGAAATCTGCGGATAGGACCAGAGGTTCAGTAACAATGGCGCCTCCGTTTATCTGGTAGCTTATATCCAGGTTTTCGCCCAGGGAGATCACCTGGTTCCCTGCATTTCTTATCCGTGCCGATACGGTGATGGAAGAAGATAATTCGCAGGACGTAGCAGGTGAAAGCAATTCTTCAAGTTCCAGGTCCGGGACATTCAGGGTGACAAGTATGGTGTCCTGGCTGCTACACTGGTTGATATCGCTGATGCTTACGTAATACATACCCAGTCCGGGTTGCTCCACCAGGAAAGTCTCCCCGGTCGATGCATCCTGCCACAGGTATTCAGCATATCCGGAAGCCGGGGCAAGCAAATATTCAGAAGCATATACTACAGTATCCCTGCCCAGATAAGCATCCGGGTATCCAAAAACCTGGAGGGTATGGTAAAGGGTATCATTCAAAGGTACTGCATCGTGTTCCGTCCGGGTATACAATTTCATTTGATAGTCTCCTGGCGCTGAAAAGTCAAAGCTTCCCGAATAGGTGTGATCAAGGGTTTCATGTGGGAAGAACCGGTGGTTAAGTACCAGTGTATCCTCGATCAGCATGCCGGAGTTTATTTCAACAGCGATAAAAATGGAATCACCAAGCAGTAGGGTATCCGTTCCCAGGTTTTCTATGCTTACTTCCAGAATTTCGGAATTTCCATGCTCACAGGCCGATGGGGGCCCAAGGTAGGCGCTCACGCCCAGGTCAACCACCAATTGAAGAACGTTTACAGTGTCAGATGCCACGCAGGATCCATTATCAACATCTACATAATAAACCCCTTCTGTTAAGACATGGAAGACTGAATCGGAGGATAGGTCCTGCCACTGATAGATCAGTCCGGGAACACCCGAATAAGCACTAAGTAGCACCGTATCAGGCATGGAAGTGGAAATATCCTCACCAAGATCCACATGAGGTTTGCTGACAGTAATGATTTGAACCACGGTGTCGTTGGAAACTGGACCATAAAAATGCGGATCAGAATTTATACAATAGGCGGTGACCTCATAGTCGCCACTATGACTGAAATCAAAGCCTGAGGACATGACATAGCTCACAGTGGAACCTACCGGCCATGCTGCGGGTAGTACAAAGACCTCCTCTGCAGTCTGGACATCCCCCGACCGGTCAATCACATAACCCAGCTGAATACTATCTCCAGCTTGCAGGTCGGAAAGGCCTGAATTTATCATTTGAAGCGTGAATGCCTGATTGCTGCTAAGTTCGCATGCACTAACAGGATCAATGATGTTCACCAGATCGATATCCGGAGGTGCCTCCATGACCGAAAAATCGTCCAAAGCAATTCCGTCGTAGTGGTTATTTGCTTTATTGGCTTCAAAGGTAAAGCGGAATTGTACATTGCTCTCGCTTGTCAGTGATAGTGGAAGCATATGTTTTACGGGGATCCACTGGCCGGTGTTCCCACTCCAGCCATTACTTGCCAGGGCAGCCACGGGCTGACCTGTATACCAGTTCCAATAGGTATCAAAAGCTGATGAATTGGAAATGCTTGTCCAGCTTTTGCCGTCATCCACCGAATACTGCAGGTTGGCACCATCGATGCCCGATTCAGTTTCGACCCAGAGATTTGCTGTGATCATTGGATTCTGAAGACCGGTAAGGTCGAAACTGGGGGAGGAGAGGTAGCCCGGTTCGTCGGATACCAGCTCACCTGTAATAAGTACATTATCGATAGTCCATCCCTGTGCCACATCACCTGAGGCAGATGAATAATAAAGTGAGAACCTGACCCTCATTTCACTGGTGAAAGTAAGTTCATCGGGAATGGCATAAAGAACTTCCTGGTACCATGTATCCAGAATCTCTTCTCCATCATTTTGCCAGATGGTGTGCCAGGTGAGGCCGTCCGGACTTATCTCCAGCCGGATGGAATCATCAGCCTGAACAGTGATCCAGCTATAAAAACTGAGTTCCAGGTTGCTGTACTCTGATACGTCCAGGGGAGGTGAAGTGGCCGTATGGGGGTTGTCGGCAAGAATGCCGTTCTCATACTGCCAGTGATTGTTCCCCTCGCCTGTAGTTCCCAGGTCAATACCTGCACAGTAATATCCATTGCTGGCGTAATAAGGTTGGTGTATACCGTCTGGAATTTCCCGTTCGAATTCACCTGTAAAATTCCATCCTAAATCTATTTCGAAGCCATCTTCAAAAATGATCTGGTTTGCATCTGAAATCATTTCTCCGTAAGTAGAGGAAAGCCCGGTCATCCAACTATGACTACCTGAGGCGGAACCATCAATTGTACTTCCTGAAGGTGTCCCGTATTCCCAGAGTTCGGCCCCATTTGAGCGCCAGTAACCATTGTTTTCCTCAAAGTCCTCTTCATAGTGGGGGATGTATGTAGGAACGATATATATTTCTGTGGTGATCTGGTCATTCCCGGAGTACTGATCTCCGGGCAGCATTGTCCTTGCAAGTACAGAAGGCCTGAGACCCGGCTGGCTTAGATCGGTGCGGGTAGGAAAGGTGAACTCCACCGTTCCGTCCACCGGAATATCAGTATCCATCTGGTTGGTGGTCCAGGTGCTTCCACCATTGAAGGAGTATGCTACAGGAATCGGCTCTGTTACAGGAGCGCCGCCGTAGTTCCTGATGAGGACGGTTACTGAATCAGTAGCTGTATGACCGCTACCACTTTGGGGGTATATCCATTCAGAGACTCCCACATCTTTGGATATAAACTCTCCGGTGAGATATACATCATCAATGTTCCACCCGGAATAATTGTCCACGCCATCGGTGGGGCCCAGGCTGTAACGGATTCTGACTTGTTCAGATCTCCAGTATAGACTGGGAATGGCCACCTTGTGCTGGGCCCACTGAAAATCGTTGATATAGGCATTGCTTTCCCATACCGGATTCCAGGTGGCTCCTGCGTCGGTGCTTATTTCTATAGAGGCATGGTCCCATACTTCGATATTGAGATGACGCCAGAAGAAAAGATTGAGGTCCTTGTAGTAGAGCATATCAAAAGTTTCCGAGGTAGCCATGTAGGCAGAGGATTCAGTCAGTTCGGGCTCATAATTATAGGCATTAGCCCCCAGGCCAGTCAGGTCAGTGCCAAGCGCATTTGTGCCGCTATGTGCTCCAAGGGGGTTGGGATTTCCTGGACTTCCTCCCCCACCTGCCGGGCTTGCCACCTGAAACTCCCCTGTGAGGGTCCAGTTCAGGGTCCCTTCAAAATCATCGTAATACTGAGATTGGTATATGATCCTTTCTCCTGTGGGAGATTCTTCTGTGGCAGGATAGCTACCAGTGGTGGTGACAATATGGTTGGCCTGAACTTTGGCATCCAGGCTGTTCTTATGTGTGGCATCCAGTGCCACATCATAGGTGAGCCAGAGATAAGTGTGACCGGGATTCAGATTATGGCTCAGTGCTGTAAAACTGGCCACTCCGCCAGTGAAATTTGTTGGGCTTCCTATCAGGTTATCTGTGCTGAAAATTTGTGTGCTGGTACTGTATAACTTGATTCCGTTGGGGTACAGGTCTGCATCAGAGCTGTTTAGTGAGGTGAATGCAATCTGGTTAAGAGTCATTGTCCCGGTATTCCCGTATACCTTTATATCGGTCCGGATAATAGGTGCATCGGAAGTTCCGGAGGGAACCTCCACTGAAAATGGTTGCTCAAAATCGATGTCGGCCACATAAAGCTGTTGTGTCCCAGTTTCTTCAATATGCACATTATCAATGCAGGTACCAAATCCCCAGCGGGTATGTCCCTCGAATGCCACGTAATATGTTTCCGATGGATCGGGCAGGTTGATCCTCTGTTCTTCCCAATCATAAACCGGGTCCAAAAACTCTTCCAGCAATATCCATGGGTCGGCTTCCAAAACTTTGTAATATACCCTTAGTATGTCCCATCCGATTGATCCTTCAAAGGTCCAGGGGATCTGGCAGAGGTAGAAGCTTAGCTCTACGGCAGTAGCTCCCATCAAATTCATTACCGGGGTGATCAGCTTGGTTCGTTCATTGTCATCTCCCTGGTTAAAGAAAAAGGCATTGTAGTTACCTTCAAAGGCTGCTGGTGGATTTCTGGCAATATCTATTTCTCCGTTGGGGGTAATCGGATTGTCGAGATTGGGATCGTTGGGGTTGTATCCGCCGTTCCGGTATCTCCATTCCACTGCCCCGGTCACGTACTCCTCAGTCCATTCATCAGGCTTGTAACCATCTTCAAATCCCTCATCCAAAAACACCTGTGAAAAGAGATCTACCTGAATAAAGCTTGCCAGCAATCCCAAAATGATTAGTTTACCTTTCATAATCCAAATAATATTGATGCAACCTTATAACAAAACCATTAGTTCATACGTATAGTTGCATTGTTGAGTTACTATAAGATTTAAAAATCATTAGGAATATCATTTCATATCTTCGTAGCTCCCTGGTAAAATGTGGACTATTCCTCTTTCTGGCAGGCGGTTCAACAGCATTATTTGCCCAGGTGGATACGGAATTCTGGTTCGTGGTACCGGAAATCTCCCACAGAGGAAATACCGGTGGAACTCCTGGTACGCTGCGATTCGCCACCCTGGAGCTGGAGGCCACAGTCACCATCGAAATGCCTGCTAATCCGGGATTCACCCCTATAATCCTTGACATCCCGGCCAACGATGATGCCGCCCTGGATCTCACCTACCTGCTTGACTTTTTACCAGGGCAGCCTGGAGTAACCGGACTGGAAAACAAGGCCCTCACTCCCAGTGGCATCAATCCCTTCGGCTTGCATATCACCTCCACCAACGTGATCAATGTATACTGGGAGGTAAACTACATCTACGGGGCTGATGTGTGGACCCTGAAGGGTGCCAACGGGCTGGGGACCCTGTTTTATACCCCTTTCCAGACAGAGTATCCCAATCACCTTACGGGGATGCCTTCCTATTCGGCCATCGATGTTGTGGCATCCCAGGACAATACCACCCTGACCTTTACCCTGCCCGATGGAGTTGGGGCCAGTTTTGGCGAGCCCATGAATACCACCCAGACTCCAAACACTCCGGGAAGGACCTTTACAATTGGTCCACTGGGCCGGGGGGAGACTTTTTCCCTCTTTCCATATATGAGGAGTGTCGGGGTGGCAGACAAACTGGCGGGGACAAAGATAGAATCCAATTTTCCCATAGCGGTCGTATTAAAAGATGATAACCTGAACACCGCTTCCCAGGGAAGGTCCACCATTGGGGATCAGATCGTTCCTGTGGATATAACCGGGGATACCTATGTGGTGCCCGCCATGGGGAATCCCAACCTCAGCTTTATCGTGGCCACACAGGATAATACCAACATCTATGTGAATGCACCGGGTGCGGCTCCAACGCTATATGCAACACTGATGGAAGGGGAGCAAATCAGGTTTCAGTCTCCCAACAATACAATCATGGTGATCAGTTCCAAGAACGGGATATCTGCCCCGGCAGGCCCCCCTTTCTATGTCTTTCACCTGGCGCTGAACAACCAGACACGGGCATCGGCACTCTTGCCACCCATAGGGTGTACCGGAAATACCCAGCTGGCATTTACCCGGGCCAGGGAGAATGTTCGTGAAGATTTCTTCTTTTTTCTGATCACGGAAGATGAGAACATCAATGATTTTTGGATAGACGGAGCTCCCGCCGATCCCACTATTATCAGTGACAGTCCTACCAGATGGGAAAGTCTGGGGAATGGTTGGTCGGCCTTTAAGAGCGGCAATATACCAGCAAGCAAGCTTGCCATAGGCCAGCACCTTTTGGAAAATACCGGAGGAATTTTCCACCTGGGGATACTCAATGGATTCACTGCTGCAAATAATGGAGATTTTCTATATGGTTACTTTTCCGATTACGGGGGACTTAACGTGGGGGCTATTGTAGCAGGAACCAACTCATCTGTGATCAGGGCCTGTTATGGGACGCCGGTACAGCTATATGCCTTTGGAGGGACCAACTACGAATGGACACCGCATGAATACCTGGACGATCCTTACAGCAATCTGCCAACCGCCATCAATTTGCCAGCCGGGGCGCATGAATACGTGGCCCATGTGACTGGTACCTGCGGATCTGGCGATGTTCCGCTGACGGTGGTAGTGGCTCCTCCGGTGACAGCAAGTTTTGAAACCAATGTGACATCAGGCTGTTCCCCCCTGGAGGTGGTCTTCGAGGACCTGTCGGAAGGCAACGCCACCTGGCAGTATGACCTGGGCGACGGGACCCCCTTGATGCTCTACGATACCTTAACATCAACTACCACTGTTGGTCTTCCGCCTGATCCTTTTGAGTTTTCTCATACCTATGTGAACAATACCGATACTGCTATCAGTTTTGAGGTAGTCCTGCTGGTGAAGAATTCCAGCGCCTGTTCTGATATTATCAGAAAGACCATAACAGTGTTCCCCGAGATCCATTCGGATTTCGAAGTGGCCCCCATTATTGCCTGTGATCCACTGGAATCCTGGTTTACCAATAATTCTTCCGGGGATACAGCATACTGGTTCTGGGAATTCGGCGATGGCGGCTCTTCCACCGAGTATGAACCGGTGCATGAGTACCGGAATCGCTTTGGACCCGATAACCTGCAATTTGATGCCTCCCTGGTAGCTATTTCCCCCTATAATTGTCGGGATACGTCCTGGCGTTCGGTAACTGTACGGCCCTATATCGAGGCCAGTTTTGCTTACGATACTGTTGCGGAATGCTCGCCCCATGAGATTATCATAACAGACCAGTCCATTGGAGCTGATAGCTATGCCTGGGATTTCGGGGATGGAAACAGTTCCACCTCTGCTGGCCCCGAGCTTCGACACACTTACAATAACACAAGCAATTTTCCGGTTATTTATACCATTACCCTGTGGGTTGAAAACGAAGAGGGCTGCACTCATCAGATCCAACGGGATGTTACCGTCTACCCGGGAGTAAACGCTGATTTTGTGGCAACTCCTTTGGATGCATGTTCACCTGCTGAGATCGTATTCCAGAATATTACAAGTGGACCGGCTGCATCCTATTTCTGGGATTTCGGTGATGGGGGAACTTCAACAGAAGAGCACCCCGTTCATTATTATGACAGGAATCTACTTCGCCATGATACGGTCTTTACTGTCATGCTGGTAGCCACCACAAGCGAATTCTGTCGCGACACAGCGATCTATGACGTGGTGATGCATCCCTATATTGAAGCAGCTTTCACCGTGGACGACGTGGTAGGTTGTACTCCCTTCGATGTGGAAATTCACAATGAATCCATTGGGGTTGATAATTATTACTGGGATTTCGGAGACGGTTCAGCAGTATCCAACGATCCTTCCGCCATTTTAACCCACAGGTATCTGAATAGTGGTGGCTCCACAGCGGTCTACCCCCTGCAGCTTATTGTAACCAATACAGAAGGTTGCAGCGACACCATGGTCAGGGACATCACAGTTCATCCGCAAATAACGGCTAATTTCTCAACCAATGGTCTGAGGGGATGCCATCCACTGACGGTGACATTTACAGATCTTTCTGTTAATGCAATAAATTACCTTTGGGATTTTGGCGATGGGGCAGCTTCTGTGGAGCATTCTCCTGTTCATACCTTTAATAATTTCGGAACCACCGACAGCATTGTTTATACGGTTACACTGACCACCTCCACGGCCGACGGGGAATGTGTCGAGACGGTTTCATGGCCCATTACTGTTTATCCCCAGGTGGTGGCGGAATTTACCTTCCCCTATGCCCAGGGCTGCGGTCCCTTCGAGGTTACATTTGAAAATCTCTCCCTAGGAGGAAATAGCTTTACCTGGGATTTTGGAGATGGCACTGTAGTAAACACAGCAACTGCCGATGATCAAACACATATCTTTGTCAATACACTTGGGACCACCGCTCCACAGGACTTCGATGTCAGCCTTATTGCTGAAAATGCCTATGGCTGTACAAGCGAGATAATTAAGACAGTAACGGTCTATCCGGATATTGTTGCTGGATTTGATGTGTCGGATAGTGTGGGTTGTCATCCACTGCAGGTTGATTTTACCAACCTGACCACAGGAGGAGAAAGCTATTTGTGGGACTTTGGAGACGGCTCCACCTCCAGCTTGACGGAGCTTTCCCACGTCTTTACCAATACGGGAACCATCGATTCGGTTTATACGGTAAAACTGTATTCACTGGCAGCAAACAATACCTGCGATGATTCCATATTTATGGATATCAGGGTTCACCCCTATTTACAGGCCAACTTCACCCTGCCGGTGAGTCTGGAGTGCAATCCCTTTGATGCGGAGATAATTAATTCATCCGTGAACGCCGATACCTTTTACTGGGACTTCGGAGACGGAACCAGCACCATTACCTATAATATGGATCCGGTCTATCACCAGTTCGATAACACCGGTAATTTCAACAGCCAGCAGTACTATGAGATTACCCTTGTGGCAGAAAATTATGCTGGTTGTACCGACGAGATCAGGAGAACAATTACTGTGGAGCCAGATATTCTGGCGGGATTTGATGCATCGGATACCATAGGTTGTCATCCACTTACAGTCGACTTTAGCAACCATTCTCAACAGGGAGCTGCGTTTTACCACTGGGACTTTGGAAATGGGACCACCTCCATGGATGAGAATCCCACACAGACCTTTACCAATATCGGGACGACCGACTCTACCTACCGTGTCTGGCTTTACACCACAGCTTCAAACAATGTTTGCAGGGATTCCTTCTACGTGGATATTGTGGTGCATCCCTATATTATGGCTGACTTCACCTTCCAGGAGCAGATCCATTGTACTCCTTCGGCTGTGGAGTTTCATAATGCCTCTGTTGGAGGGGATATTTTCTATTGGGACTTTGGGGATGGAAGCACTACCATCACCTACGATCTGAACCCGGTAAGCCATACCTATCAAAATACAAGTTTTACCAGTAACGGTGTTTTCCAGGTGACTATGAGAGCAGAGAATTCGGCCGGATGTTTTGACGAAATGATCCGGGTGGTTGAAGTTTATCCGGCCATTGAGGCGGTCATTGATCCCAATGTAGTCGCCGGGTGTCATCCCATGGAGGTTGATTTTACAAATCTTTCTCAAGGAGGCTACACCTATGCATGGGACTTCGGTGACGGGGCCACCAGCGAGGCTGACAACCCATTACATACCTTTACCAATTTTACAGGGGCTACTGTTACCCGAACTGTGCACTTGATGGCTACTTCACCATATAACTGTACCAGCGATACAACAGTTGATATTACCATCTACCTCAAACCCACGGCCAGGTTCGAAACCGATCAGATTATCGATTGTGCCCCCTTCGAGTTGCCCATAATCAATACCAGTATTTATGGTGATGAATTTACCTGGACGCTGGGCAGCGATACAACTTTTACGACGGCCTCCATGGGCACAGTAAGCCATACCTTCGACAACCAGACGGCCAATATTGCCACTTACGGGATCACCCTGGTAACTGCTACCAGCTTCGGGTGCCTGGATACAGCACAGCAGAACATATATGTATACCCACGTACCATAGCCGATTTCTCTGTTAACGATGGAGACTGTAGTCCCTTTATGGCCTATTTCGTGAATGAATCGGTAAGAGGTCAGACCTATGAATGGGACTTTGGTGACGGGACCATAGCTTCCACTACGGATCCCAATAACCTCTATTTCAATCTGACAGGAGAAGATACAATCTATTACATTACTCTGACCTCAACATCCATGTACGGATGCGTGGATTCTTATACTGATTCGATTGATATCTATGCACAGCCCGATGTGGAGTTTATCGCCTCACCCACCCATCAGATGTACCCTGATGCGACCGTGGACTTTACCAATGCATCCAACCAGGGCTATTGGACTTACCAGTGGGATCTGGGTGACGGGACCTCCAGTAATCTTGAGAATCCGTCTGCTCATACCTACAACACATGGGGTGATTATGTGATCTGGTTGCGTGCTGCCACACCTTATTGCTCAGATTCTGTTAGCCATTCTATCAGGATTTTCCCTTCGGAACCAATTGCAGCATTCGATACGGTGATTGGTGATTGTGAACCTTATACGGTGCAGTTCACGAATCAGTCGGTTTATGGAGAAACTTACTTGTGGGAGTTTGATGATGGTAGCACGTCCACGGAATTCGAACCCGTTCACACCTTCCAGGAATATGGTTATTATAATGTGAAACTGACTGTAACGGGTCAGGGAGGAACAGAATACACATACAGGGTTGTTGAAGTTTACCGGATGCCTTTTATTGACTTCAGGGTAAACCCGGAACTGGTGATGCTTCCCGATCAGGAGACCCATCTCTTTAATCTATCGACATATGGTACTGAGTTCCTCTGGGACTTTGGAGACGGGGGCACCTCTACTGAGGAAAATCCCAACCATCTTTATACTGCGGTGGGTGATTATGATATCTCACTGGATGTATGGACGGAACATGGCTGTACAGACCGCCTGGTTAAGCCTGCCGTGGTCACGGTAAGGGGAGATGGGCTTATCCTTTTCCCCAATGCTTTCAAACCCGATATAGGTGGACCAAACGGCGGATACTATGACCTTATGGCTCAGGAGAAGAACAACATTTTCCATCCTTACTGGGAAGGGGTGGCAGATTACCACCTGGAGATCTATTCTCAATGGGGCGACAAGCTTTTCTATAGTGAGGACGTGAATATTGGCTGGGACGGCTATTTTAAGGGCGAGCTCTGTAATCAGGATGTATATGTATTTAAATGCTGGGGTTATTTTGAAAATGGAGAGTTATTTAATGTCAAGGGAGATGTTACCCTCCTGTATCATGATCAACCTTATTAATTAATCGGGGTATAATATCTTAATTTAATTATGTTTCCATCCTTCCTCTCAAGGCAGGTATAGTTCAAGGGGGATGAAGTGAGCGTTTCGTGCAAGGTATTCTCAATTGTCTCCTCCGCTTGTAAAAGATGAATGGCATGGCCCCCGGGTTTCAGCACCCGCTGGATCTCGTTAAGCTCGTCATTCAGGTTTTTCACGGCTTTTTCCACAGCCTTCTCTTTCATGAAAGTACGAAGACTGGTGACCGGTTCCACTGCAAATACGGTAGAAGCAAGGGGGGCTACCATAAAAGCGATCCGGCCAGAGCCCGCCCCCACATCTGCTACATTCTTCCCTTTCAATTGAGTTATACTTGCGATCTCAGGAAATAGTCCCCTGAGTTTGTCCGAGTAGGTCATTTTTCCTGATCAATGGTGTCTGCAAGCACTTCAATGAGTTTTTGACAACCTCCGTTCTTTACAAATTCTGTATGCTCCTTAACTGTCTCAAAACGCTTTCCGCAGATCTTATCACACTGTATTTCGTAGTCGGTCTCCTCATAAAAGGCTTTCAGGGTCAGATCTTTGGCAGGATCATAGGTGGCAGATTTTCCGCTTTGTTTTCTGTTATGGATCAAAGCATTCTTCCAAACAGCTGCAGCCAGAGCGCCACAGCCACTTCCACTTAAGCCAAGTCCACCGGCAAATCCGGCAACCATCATCGCTTCTTCATCACTGCCTCCCATAAGCCGGATCAACTCGGAAGCACAACTTAGAGAATGTTCAGGCGTCTCAGCCTTTCCCTGTTCTAATCCATCATTGGCAGCATTTAGAGCCTCAGGAGCCCACTTTCCTGCCAGCTTAAAGCAGTTTACGAACTTGCCTCTGAGCATAAATTTTCTAAAACTCTTTTTATCGGTGAAATTACATTCAGTGATATCTTCACATTCGATGCTTGAGGTCCTGTGCACAAAGGATTCCATAATGTGCTGAGTGGCCAGAATGGTTAATCCTGTCGCCTGACCCGGGTCATTATTCCTGCGAAATGCTTCCGCACCCACAGCCATGGAGGCCCCCCAGAGCATACCACATTGATATCCCTGTTGCAGAATCCCCCCTGCCAGAGGGTCTATGGCCTTTTCCTCCTCATCGCGGGGGTGTCCGAATTCACGGTCCAGAATATAGAAAAAGGTCCGTGAGCAGGTTCCTTTTTTAATGAAGGTTCGTTTGGCCTTTAATTTAACAGTTTCTGATTTGATTGTTTTCATTGTATTAAAATACAAATAATCAGGGATCTTAAAGATCTATTTCCCCCTCTCTTCTTCAATCAACTCGGATATGTGATCTATCTGTCTGAGCGCCCGCTGGTAGATTTCATCTTTTTCTTTCATAATCCCAATAGAGGTGAAAAAAAGATTTCGGAACTGAAAGGAGTAAAGCAGCTCAATATTTGAAACCTTGTTTCTGGCGAGATCCATGCTATTCAGGATCTCCGGGCTATAAAGACTCAGAATTACCTGCAGATGAAGATCTTCCACCCTGTTCATATAAATATATGTCTCCTCCAATACTTGAAGCTGGAAGGTGATTTCCGTATTCTCCAGGATTTTCAGTTCTCCACTATTCACCAGGTTCTGATAGATATTGCTGCTCTTATCAAAGTCAGAATAACGGAATAAGTTTGGAACAATCTGAAGCAGTGTATCCAGCTCAGTCCTGTTATTAGTAGAAATAATCTGGTCGGCAAATTGAAATTGAACAAGG
>CAYWGP010000180.1:0-19239 GCA_964458155.1 uncultured Bacteroides sp. | reverse complement strand
CCAGCTTGCGCCAGATACCACGGTTAAATGCCGGAAGCTGGGGACTCATATTTGACATCAGGAAGGACTGGCTCATGGCAAGCTCACTCCACTTCATATCACCTGCTGGAGCCAGGTGTCCCCGGTCAAATCCGGACCCACGGTAATCTGCAAGAGACGCAGATCCGGTGGCTATGGATTTGTCCTCCCTGAAGTTATCACTTCGTGCAATGTCGCCCGTTTCAATTTCTTCCCGGGTCAGTACATAGGCCACCCAGGCAGCCTGTTCGAATTGTTCGTTATATGCAAGGTGAAATCCGGAATAGACAAGAATAGTATCGCAGGTGTATGCATCGGGATAGCCCGATTCCAGATTACTCCAGCTGATGTAAATGTTGGCCGGCGGAGTCGCAGGCCCAATGGCACTCTGCATTTCCCTGGAGGATCTAAGCCAGGGTTCTGTGGTCACCAGGTAAGCGGCGATGAGCAATATGATGAAGGCAATAAGCCCAAAACGCTGTTTTTTGGTCATAGACATGTTGCAAAAATATATTTTTTAGTACTTTAATTGACTGCACTTATGAAGAATTACTGGTACATAGGGGATATTCACGGGGAGATTGATCTCCTGGATAGCTTGCTCGGGGCCATATTAAAACACGATCCTGAAAGGATCACTTTTTTGGGCGACTACATCGACCGTGGACCTCACTCCCGTCAGGTGGTGGACCGGATAATGGAGCTGGACGTCCCAGCATCCGTCCTGATGGGAAATCACGAATTAATGCTCTTGAGTGCTTATGAAGATTCACCTTCTGTTTTCAACCCGATGGAGCTCTGGTATCGTAACGGGGGGGAGGCAACTCTCCAGTCTTTTGGATTTTCCGGCTTTTTCAGTTTCCAGTCGCTGATGGAGGAACATTACCTGGATTTTTTCCGGAACCTGAGGATGAGTGATGTGGCGGAAGTGGGTGCGGGGAAGAGAATCCTGGCTACCCATGCAGGTATTTCACCTGCCATTCCGGTGGCTGACCAGCTGCTGCTGAAGGATTTCCAGGACCTGCAGCAATATATGACGGACAGGCAACTGGACATGGAGGATTCATTCCTGTGGGCCAGGGAGTCCTTTTTTACCGGCCCGGAAAAGCTGTGGAAGGGGTATATGGTGGTCCATGGCCATACCCCCACCTTTAAACTGAAGCGAATAGCACAGGAAGAGAACTATACCCATTATCAATTTGTGGGGAATGATCTGGCGATCAGAAGGAAGGGGGAGAAGGGAGAGGTGGTTTCGGTGGGGATCGATTCGGGATCAGGCTTCAGTGGAAGGTTAAGCGGGCTGGGCTTTTTTGAGAAACCTGCCAAAGCTGGCGCTGACAGTTTGCATATGCGAAGTATTACAGTCAGCCGTGAAGATATCTTTCCACGAGACCTGGGTCCTATCGGGGCATAATCATTACCTTTGGGTTTCGAAATTCCTGTTAAGAATGATAAAAGGTATAAAGGTAATCGGCTTTGATGCGGACGACACCCTGTGGGTCAATGAGCCCTATTACAGGGAAGCCGAGGAGCAGTTTATTCAACTGGTGACCTCCTATGGAGTCAATGGAAATATTGCCGGGGCTCTGTTTGAGACGGAAATTGCAAATCTCAGCTCATATGGTTACGGGATAAAGGCTTTTATGCTTTCGCTGGTGGAGTGTGCTATTCAGTTAACCGATGGGGGGGTCTCCACGGGCGATATCAGCCGGATCATCGGCATGGGGAAATCCATGTTGGAGCGTCCCATTGAACTCCTGGATGATGTAAAGAATTTGCTTAAGAATCTTGCTCCGCGTTACAGACTGATTGTGGCCACCAAAGGGGACCTGCTGGACCAGGAAAGAAAGATGCGCCGTTCTGGCATTGCTGATTATTTCCACCACATCGAGATAATGAGCGATAAGAAGAACAAACAGTATGTACAGTTGCTTAAGCACCTTGATATTGCACCTGAAGAATTTCTAATGATCGGGAACTCGCTAAAATCTGATATTATCCCTCCCCTGGAACTTGGAGCCTGGGGCATTTATGTGCCCTATCATACCACCTGGGCTCATGAAGAGGTTGATCATGAACCCGAGTCAAAGCGCTTTTTCAAGGTAGAAGAACTGCACCAGGTACTGGACCTTATCCATTGAAATTCCGCACCCTTTCGATTCGCATGGCAAAGGGAACATTGTCATGGGAGAACTCATACTCCACTGCATGGCTTCCCTCTGAACGTCCCGAGGCCTGTAGATTTGCTTTCTCCAGGCTGGCCTCCAGTTCTGTGCTGAACTGCTTCTCAATGACCATCCGGATGGTGCCGTAATAGAGCTCGGTGATCAGATAGACCCTACGGATACTGCCGTCGTAATCGCTCCAGCGAGATGCTTTCATTTGCTCAAGGAACTGGTCTATCTTGATCCGCATCAGGTCGTCCATCTCTCGCATCTGCAATTCTGCAAAGGTGAATTTACTGAGCTTTTCAGATTTGAAATCACCGGTGATCATCCCGACCTTCGGATGCTGGAGTTCACTGATAAATTCCACATTCACATCCACGTGCCGGGTTGCGAAATGGGCATTGACCAGGATGGTACCCCGGTTCTCCTTCCTGAATCCTTTCCATTCTTCCTCAATGATCAATCCGGCATCCAGAAAGGCCGTATAAATGGTATTTGGCATTCCCTTCCTTGAGAAATCTGGAGGCCCCAGGATGGGATCCCAAACCAGGTCGCCGAGGGAAATCCCTTCATGGGAAGCCGGGATCAGTTCCAGGTTATATACCGATCTGAATTTTCTGATTTCCATATAGTGGCTTTTATATGACTCAAGATCAGCTTTTTTTTATTCCAACGCAAACAAATATATTATCAAATCTCCGAAGAATTCCTTTTATTTGTGCCTTCAATACTGCTATATGAACTACCTCGATCTGATATTCCTTATTCCTTTGCTTTTTGCACTTTACAGGGGCTTTACCAAGGGATTGATCCATATGATTGCCTCCCTGGCAGCCCTCTTGCTGGGAATTTTCGGAGCCATCAGGCTGAGACCCGCATTTGCTTCACTACTGGATTCACTTTTTGATGTTTCCCCGGATTATTTGAATGTGATCGCATTTTCGGTAGCTTTTATCTCCATTGTACTGGTGGTTCACCTGGTGGCTTTTGTGGTGGAGAAATTGATCAGGGCGGTGGCACTTTCTTTAGTAAACCGTTTGCTGGGTATGGGATTCGGATTGCTGGTAACCGCATTTGTGATTAGCATGATACTCTGGCCGGTGAATCAGATCAACCAGGAGAGGCAGATTATTAAACCTGAACGAATAGAAGGCTCGATGCTTTACAGGCCCCTTTCGAACCTTGCCCCTGCAATTTTCCCCTATCTTAAGAGACAGGATTGGAAGGAGTTTGTTCCCAAAAAAAAAGAGGGTGAGGAAAATGCAGTTACGGCGGCAATATAATGAAGCTTAATAAGTTAGTAAGTTAATAAGTACATTAATGGAGAAAATTACGATTGATAGGCACCTGGTTGATGAGTTGAGGTGGAGGGGTATGATCCACGATATAATGCCCGGTACGGAGGAGTTGCTGCTTAAGGAACAGCTTACTGCATACGTGGGAATAGATCCCACAGCTGATTCTCTCCATATTGGTCACCTGGTGGGCGTGATGATGTTAAAACGTCTGCAGCATGCGGGCCACAGGCCCATTGCCCTGGTTGGTGGTGCAACAGGTATGATTGGAGACCCGAGTGGCAAGTCGCAGGAGCGCAACCTCCTGGATGAGCCAACCCTCCGGCAAAACCAGGAAGCTTTAAAAAAGCAAATATCCAGGTTCCTTGATTTTGAAACCTTAGCCTCCAACAGGGCCCTGATGGTAAACAACTATGACTGGATGAAGGAATTCTCCTTCCTGGATTTTATAAGGGATATTGGCAAGCACATTACAGTCAATTACATGATGGCAAAGGATTCAGTGAAGAAGAGACTGGGTGCCGATAGTAAGTCGGGCATGTCTTTTACGGAATTCACCTATCAGCTGGTTCAGGGTTACGATTTCCAGGTGCTCTACCGCGACCACCAGTGTAAACTTCAAATGGGAGGTTCCGATCAATGGGGAAATATTGTCACCGGAACCGAGCTGATCAGACGCATCGAACGGGGAGAGGCCTTTGCATTGACCTGGCCTTTGATTACCAAAGCGGACGGGGGTAAATTTGGGAAGACCGAGGATGGAAATGTCTGGCTCGATCCTGTACGGACCACCCCTTACAAATTTTACCAGTTCTGGCTCAATGTATCAGACGAGGATGCGGAAAAATACCTTAAGATATTTACAATGCTTAGGCGGGAAGAAATTGAAACCCTGGTTGCGGAGCACCGTGATTCGCCGCATATAAGGTTGATGCAGAAGAAATTAGCCGAGGAGCTTACAGTAATGGTTCATACCCGTGAGGAATATGATATGGCGGTGGAAGCCTCTGGCATTCTTTTCGGACAGGGAACCACCGAATCGCTGAGGAGCATCAGGGAGGATGTCTTTCTTTCGGTTTTTGAGGGGGTCCCTCAGTTTGAGATCCCGTCCCTGGATATCGACCAGGATGTACTGGAACTACTGGCCGTTGAAACAGGGGTTTTTAGCTCCAAGGGAGAGGCCAGGCGTATGGTTGCAGGTGGGGGTGTAAGTATCAACAAGCAAAAATTATCCGGACCCGACCAGCGAATCACCAGTGAGGATTTTATTAACAGGAAGTATTTAATTGTACAGAAAGGTAAGAAGAACTATTATCTTATAAGGGTTAAAGAAAACTAATTGGCATTTATATGGAAAACTCGAAGCAGGCAGATTACAATTTCAATTCTGTCGATCTTTTAATTTACATCTGGAAGAAACGTGCTATCCTGATAGGGGTAGGTTTAATCGCAGGAATCACATCCATCATTATATCCCTGATGATCACTCCCATGTACCAGTCATCAGTCATCATGTTCCCGGCTTCCAATGCATCGATTTCAAAGGACCTGCTATCACAGAATTACGCAGGAAGGCAGAATGTTCATGGCTTCGGAGAGGAGGAGCAGGCCGAGCAACTTCTGCAGATCCTGAATTCAGAGCCTATCCGGTCGCGGATTATTCAGAATTACAATCTGATGGATCATTATGAGATAAGCCCCGAGGAAAAATTTCCACTGACACGCTTATATGATACCTATAGGTCCAACATCAATTTCCGTCTTACAGAGTATATGTCGGTAGAGATATCGGTGATGGACAGGGATCCTGAATATGCTGCTAATATCGCCAATGACATCTCTGCCCTTGTGGATACGGTTTTTAACAGCATGAAAAAAGAGCGTGCCCGTGAAGCATTCCGCCTGGTTGAGCGGGAGTACCAGGAGGCTGCTCAAAACCTGGCTGCCTTGAGGGATTCCATGGATCTGTTGAACGATCAGCTTTCAAGGAACCTGAAGACCAGTGGGGATCCGACCAATAACCTGATCAGGGCCATTTCTGAAAACGGGATGCAGTATTTGGCCATGATGAATATGTTTCGTTACGAAACAGCCCTGGTAACGGATTTAAGTCTTAAGTATAAAGAGGCCCGGCTTGAAGCCGAACAGAATCTGCCCCACAAATTTGTTGTGGAGCAAGCCTATCCGTCGGAGAAGAAGGCTTATCCAAAGAAATCCCTTATAGTACTGGTATCCACATTTGCTTCACTCTTGTTTGCGCTGATCGTTCTGATTATTATGGATAACATCAGGGCCAGAGTGGCCATTCAGGAAGAGAAATGATAAAAGAAATCCAGGCCAGGTATCCGAAGGCACTTCTTTGGGGGATCCTGATCTCTTTCATAGCATTGAACAGTATCATGCTTGCTCTGGAGATCTTTTACATTCCCCTGATCCCTGCCCTGCTGGTGTTCCTTGCACTGGCTATTGTGTCGGTGGATAAATACCTGCTGGTTATCATCTTTTTTGTTCCTGTTTCGGTTCCACTGAGCAGACTTGTGGATGGCTTGTCCATTGATATGTATCTCCCAACCGAGCCCTTACTGGCAGGTTTGTTGTTGCTCTATTTTCTCAAGTACCTGATGGGTGACAGGATCGAACTGAAGGTACTCCGGCACCCCGTTACCCTGGCCATCTATTTTCACCTGGCCTGGTTGTTTATCACAAGCCTTACCAGCACCGATATGCTGGTCTCCTTTAAGATGCTTGTTTCAAGACTCTGGTTTATTGTGGGCTTCTATCTGCTGGCAACCCAGCTGTTCAGGAAAGAGAAGCGTATGCATACCTATGTATGGTTGTACGTAATTACCTTTACGGGAGTGATTATCTATGCCTTGATAAATCATATGCAATACGGGCTCGATAACCAGGTGATGGCACATCGTGTGGCCAGTCCTTTCTACAAGGATCATACTTCTTATGGGGCAACGCTGGGTTTTCTTCTTCCGGTGCTGGTGGCCTTTTTCCTGTTAATCAAACGGGAGGATATCAATACCAGGTTTCTGATGGTCATGTTAATCCTGCTTTTTGTTTTTGCTACGGTAGTTTCCTATACCAGGGCCACCTGGGTGAGTATCCTGGCCTCCCTGGGATTCTGGGCCATACTAAAATTAAAAATACGCTTTGAAATCGTGCTGGTGGGTTTTGTTCTCCTGATGGGCTTTTTTCTTTCGATCCGGACAGAGTTAATGGTTCAGCTTGAACAGAACCGGGTGGAATCGTCCGGGGAGCTGTCAGAACATATTCAATCCATCTCAAATATTTCTACCGATCAGAGCAACCTGGAAAGGCTCAACCGGTGGAGTTGTGCCATTCGGATGTGGAAGGACAAACCCTTGTTCGGCTTTGGCCCGGGAACCTACCAGTTTGAATATGGCCGCTACCAGCGCTCTTATGAAAAAACCCGGATCAGCACCGATTTTGGTACCATGGGAAATGCTCACAGTGAGTATCTGGGGCCGCTTTCTGAAGCCGGTGTCTTTGGTTTGCTCAGTATTTTACTGGTGATAGGAACAACGCTTTATACAGGTATCCGTGTGTACTTTACCTCCAGAAAAGCATCCATCAGGATATTTTCACTGGCTGTGCTGGTGGGACTGGTATCCTATTATCTGCACGGACTGCTGAATAATTTTCTCGATACGGATAAGATTTCGGCCCTTTTCTGGGGATTTACCGCCATGTTGGTGGCCATGGATATTTATCACAGGGATCTTCCAGAGGAAGACCAGGAAGCAGTCTAAGAAAATCCCTTTGCCCCGGGAAACTCTGCTCCGATGATGGAGATATCATCAAAGATTGCTGCCGAACCCTCCATGATTTTTTGATTTTTAATAATGGACTGGATATTATCTTCCAGAGATCTGTCGTTGATAAGCTGCTTTTCCAGGTTCTCCGTACCAAACTCCACCCCCGAATCCTGAATCACCTCCACCAGGCCATCCGTATAACAAAACAATTTGGCAGGTTTATCCAGGGTAAGGACGGCCTCGTTAATAAAGGGAAGATCGTCAAGCATACCCATTCCCACACATCCACTGGCAAGCTGGGTCAGTTTTTTGGAGCCAGGTTCATAGAGCAGAGGTGGATTATGGCCCGCATTCACATAGCTTAATGTCCGGGTAGGGAAATGATACCTGGCTATAAAAAGGGTGATGAATTTTTCCCCTTTTGCACTGTTAATCACAGTTGAATTCAGACGATGCAGGGTGTCGGTAAGACCTTGATTTGCTGTAAACAGGGCATGCACATTAGCCTGGAAGTTCGACATCAGGATGGCTGCCGAGATTCCTTTGCCTGATACATCTGCAATGCAGAAACCCACTTCATCTTTGCTTAGCTGTATCACATCGTAGTAATCTCCTCCAACTTCGAAATGAGGATGATAAAAGGCCTTTATACTAATGTGCTTATTGGAGGGTAGTTTATCCTTCTCCGGGATCAGCATGTATTGCATCTTGCTGGCCAGTTCCATCTCCCTTTTCAGGGCTTCCTGGCGCAGAGTTTCCTGGAACAGTCTCTTGTTCTCAATGGCAACAACGATGATATTGGAGAGGGTCTGTATAAAACGAAGATGCTTGATGATGGGACTGACCCCTTCGCCCTCCTCCTCGATATCGCCAATCAGTACAAATGCAACCGCCTTGTCCTTATGAGATACAGGAATCACAATGTCTACCAGCTCGGGGAAGTGCTGTGGTTCTGAGGTTATAAAGGATATTTCTTCAAAAGGAAGCAGATCCCGCTCCACATCCACCTTCTGGAAAAATCTGGGGCCGAATCCCGAGTTAAGCAGGCACTCCCACTTATCAGAGAATTTAAGCACAATAACCTTTCCGATGTCCAGATCATCGGTAAGCAATTTCTCGTAGCGGCGGATCAGTTCACTGGTGGATACATTGTCATTTATTGCCAGTGTAATATCCAGCAGTGCATTCAGTTTGAATGTGGATAATTTAAGCCGGTTATCAGAAATCATACCCATAAAGCTTGTTTGCCTATTTTTTCACCCGTTCGGAATAGGACCGGTCACGGGTATCAACCTTAATCATTTCGCCGGTATCGATAAACAGGGGTACCATAATTTTTGCCCCGGTCTCAAGTTCAGCCGGTTTCTGAGCAGAGGTGGAGGCTGTATTCCCCTTTTCGCCGGGTTCTGTGTAGGTCACCTGGAGTTCAACAAAAGGAGGAAGATCTACCGTAAGCGGAGTCTCAGTATCGGCATGCACCACTATTTCCACGGATTGGCCCTCTTTCATAAGATCTGCATTTTCTATCATCTCTGATTGTATGGTGATCTGTTCGAAGGTTTCGAGATGCATGAAGTTCAGGCCCATGTCATCTGTATAGAGATACTGGTACGGCCTTCTTTCAACCCGGGCAGTATTAACCTTTACTCCTGCAGAGAAGGTATTTTCAATCACCTTGCCTGAAGTAAGGCTCTTAAGCTTGGTTCTGACAAAAGCCGGGCCTTTTCCGGGCTTGACATGCTGAAACTGAACGATGGTATACAGGTCGTTATTATACTCAAGGCATAATCCGTTTCTAAAATCCGCTGTTGAAGCCATATGGTCTGTTTAAAATGTAAATATATCAATATATTGTTGGATTGAGGATTTTGCTACAGTACCTTTTTTCTGGGTACCGTAGCTATAAAATTCTTCAAATAAAAAGGTTCAAAATAAGCCACATCCTCGAAGGCCATTTTCTTAAACTTCTCGAGTACAGGTGAGATCATCGAGCTTGCCGAGGGATTGATCCCATCAATGAAATGGGCATTAGGATGATCCAGCATAGCTTTGCATTTATCGGCACCGTTTCCGAAGAAGCAGACCTGGTAGGAATCCAGGATCGACCTGTAGCTCTCCTTATCAATAATATCGGCCGAAACCTCTCTGAATGCTTTGTTTTTAATGGTATAAAACCCTGAGTAAACTTCCATTCTTCTGGCATCAAGCAGGGGACAGAGCAGCAAATTGTTCCCATGGGCCGCTATCAGCTTTGCTACTTCCTTATTGGAGACCGAGCCGCTGGCCATATTCACCAGGGTACCCGATGCCAGAAGGGGAATTTCAAGTGCATAGGCCAGGCCTTTGGCTGTTGACACCCCGATTCTGAGACCGGTATAGGAACCAGGACCCTTGCTTACTGCAAGTCCCTGGAGATCTTTAAATCCCAGGCCGGCCTGTTCCAGGGCCTGCCTGATAAAGCTGTTTAAAAGGCTTGCATGCGAGCGTTCCTGGCCACTCTCGACGAGTGAAAGTTGCCGGTCCCCTTCCGAAAGTGCAACCGAACAGATATCGGTGGCAGTCTCAATATGTAAAATAAGGGGGCCTGTCATTCGCTCCTGTCCTATTTCTATTTATCGCCTGCAAACAGTTCCTCCTCGCTAACTACCTCTACTGGCAGATCATTCTTCAGCTGCCGGGAAATAGCCGAATAGGGTGATACAATTATTTCTGCATCAAGGTCCAGTCCTTCGGTGATTTCAATATAGTTGTTGTCCTGGATTCCTGTTTTGACCTCTTTCATCCATGCTTTTCCTTCCTCCACAACGAATACCACAACTATGGGTTCATCACTGCCTGGCTGCTCTTCGGAGGGCAGGCTAACATTACTGACAGAACCGTCGGAGCTAACCTGGCCAATTTGTTGATCCTCTTTAATGCCGGACTGTCCCGTGGTATCCATTCTTGTGGTAACTGCCTGTATGGGGATCGAATATATGCCCGTACGCCGATCGGTCTGGATATCTGCCGTGGCAGACATTCCAGGGCGCAGCGGGTAGGGATTGGAGTCGGAAATTTTATCTTCATAGGACTCAGCCAGAAGCAGGATCTTTACCATAAAATTGGTGACCTGGTCGGTGGTGACCCCGGTAGTATTGGCGGAGACCGGAATTTCGGATACCACACCCCTGAACTTTGTATCGGGATAGGCATCCACTTCAATAAGGGCTGTGTCACGGTTGGTTACGCGGACAATATCATTCTCATTCACTTCCACTTCCACCTCCATCCGGTTCAGGTCCGCAATACGCAGCATCTCAGTTCCGGACATCATGGATGTCCCCACCACGCGTTCTCCCAGTTCAACGGAAAGGCTGGATACGGTACCATGCATTGGGGCATAAATAGAGGTTTTCATGAGGCTTTCGTCAGCTTCATCCACGGTAGCCTGCGCACTCATTACTGAAAACTCAGCCGCCTCTTTTTCAGCTTTGGCAGTATTGTAGTTGGTAAGGTATTGTTCATACTCGGCAGTCGAAATGGCCTCCTCTTCGAACAGTTGCTTGTTTCTTATAAAGTCAAGATTGGCCATCTCCAGTTGGGCTTCAGCCTGTTTTTGACGTGCCCTGGCATTGTTCAGGGAGGCTTCGGCCCTGTTTCTTGCCATCTGGTAGGCTTCCGGTTTGATTTTGAGCAGGTATTGTCCTTTTACAACTTCGTCCCCTTCTTTGACTACAAGCTCCACAATCTCGCCCGATACATCCGGAGAAATAGCTACCTCCGTTTCGGGTTGGATTTTACCATTGGCAGTGATTACCTCGACGATCTCTCTCTCGATTCCCGTTTGAACAGCGACCTTGAGAAATCCTTCACTTCCAAACCAGCCTTGTTTTTTCCCTACGGCCAGAACAATAAGAAGAACGACAGCTGAAATTCCTATAATAAGAAATAATCTTTTTCTTGATTTCATTGATGTACAATATTAAAGTGTGATGGGTATTCCCTGATAAAAGTTAAGAACATTCGTTTTGAAAATAAAATCATATTTGGCCTGGAGAAGGTCAGACTGTGTGGCAGTCAGCTGATTCTTGGATACATTGTAATCCACCGTATTTACCAGTCCGACCTCAAATTTTTTCTCGGTGTATTTGAAGGATTCTTCCATGGAAACCAGTGCCTGCTTGGTAGCAGTAAACCTCTTCAATGAAGCCACTGCATCGGCATAAGCCTGCTGGATGGTTGCATAAAGGGCCAGTTTCTGACTCTGGAGTTCAAGTTTTGCATTTTCATGCATGATCCGGGCATTGGCGATGCTTGTGCTAACCTGCCAGCCACTGAAAATAGGTATGGATAGTCCCAGCCCCAGCCCTGAATTCCTGTTGTCGCGCATCTGGTCAGTAAAGGGGTATGCTCCAAAGGTCGGAATCTCCTGGGGGCTTGTGGTATATACAGTTTCGCCGCTCTCTGTTACACCGAGTGGGACCTGTACCGGGTCACTTAAGCTCACCACCTGTTCCCTGATATCCGAGTAACCGGTGTTGAATGCAGCCGAAAGGAAAAGCTGGGGGGAGCGTGCTCCTTTAGCAATTGCCACTCCTTTTTCGGCGCTTTCAAGATTCAGCATGGCAGCTTTGACTTCCGGCATGACCTGTTCAGCCACCCGGTAGACCTCCATTGCATTGACCAGCAAGGGATCCTCGTTGGGATCGGCAAGTTCGGGGATGATCACATCAAAGGCAGAATCGATGGGGAGGTCCAGGATCTGCTGCAGGTTCAGCAAAGAAATGGCAAGCTGGTTTTCTGCATTTACAAGATTAAGTTCCTCAGAGGCATACTGGGCCTGTAATTCCAGAAAGTTCCCTTTGGCTACTTTACCTGCATCCACCATTTTCTTGGTACGTTCCACCTGCTGCCCGGTAGTCTCCAACTGAACTTCGGTGACAGCCAGAAGTTCCCGGTTGAACATTATGGACAGGTAGGCCGCAGCAATATTCAGCGTAATGTCATTTTTCACCTTCTGAACATCCTGGTAACTGGCCAGCAGGTTTAATTCATTCTGCTGGATGGTATTTCTTACCTGCAGCCCATTAAAGAGGTTCGTATAGGAACTCAGACCGAGACTGACAGAGCTAATCTGTTCATCTGTATAACGGTAGGTGGTCTGGTCAAGGGCTCGCCCCCATGAATAGTTGTAGTTTCCGGTTCCGCTCAAACTTGGAATCTGTCCCAGTTTGGATTGCTTCAGAAGGTTTTGGTTATATTCGGTATTCAGAACAGTTTGCTTGATCTGAATATTGTTCTCCATGGCATGCTGAATGCAGTCCTCCAGCGACCAGGGCTGCTGGGCATGCAGGAGAATTCCCAGGCCAGATAGCAAAAAGGAGAAGATTATTACTTTACGAATCATTATATGAGTTTTTAAAAACCATTAAAGTTATAGTAAACAGTTTAATCTGAGTGCAAAAAAGTCAAAATATATTGCATTATATGGGGATTGGTGAAGTTTCATATGTCCGGAACACCAGGGCAAGAAACCTGGCGATACGTATAAATCAACAGGGCGAGATAAGGGTAACCGTGCCACGTTTTGCCAGTCAGAGACAGGCAGAGCGTTTCTTTCTTTCAAAACAACAGTGGGTCCTGAAGCGCTTAAACGGCTTAAAGTTAAGAGATTGCAGTCAGACCCTGCCGAGGGAGGGAGCAGTTATTCAGGTCATGGGAAGAAGCTATCCAGTATACCGGCTCAATGGAGATGATACCATTGAGGCAGTCATCTGGAGGATCCTCCAAAAGGAGGCCCTGAAGTATTTACCGGACAGGGTCAGGGAATTGTCCGACAAATTTGGATTTAAAACCACCGGACTGAAGATCAGAAAGATGCGTAGCAGGTGGGGCAGTTGCACCGCCAGGAAGAGCATCAATCTGAACAGCTGGCTGGTAATGCTGCCTGAACATCTTTCCGATTATGTCATATTGCATGAACTTGTACATACCAGATTCCCGGATCATAGTACCAGGTTCTGGGAGGAGCTTGATAGTGTTACCGGGGGGGACTCAAAAACGCTGCGCAGGGAGCTGAGGAGCCAGCAAATCATGTGTTTCCCAGTGGAGAATCAATAAATTCCAAAAATCAATTCAGCGTTGAGGGTGATGGAATTGAAGGACTTATATCCTCTTAAATCAAGATTGTAAGAGGGGACAATATTCAGGAACATGTGTTTATCCAATTGTCTTTGGTAGCCGACACCGATCCCCACACTTGTCTTTATTCTGGGGTCCAGATCTGAGTGCCCCAGGACAAGTTCGCCGTACTCTTCAGAATTCTCCTTCAGGCTGAGGATGATTATTGTTCTCAGGGTGCCGGTAATCAGGAGCGCATTGGCACCCCTTTCATAGGGGCGGAAGTAAATTGTTAATGGAATTCCGATATCCTGCTCTGTATAGGTGATATTGACCTTATCATCCTCGTTTTCCGGCGTAATGCCATAGTCGTCCGCGTAGTCCAGCATGGTCGAGCTCATATAACTATAATCGATACCTGCCTTCAGGAACCAGTATTCGTATTCCCAGTATATAAAACTGGCACCCGCTCCGAACCCGGGCTCCATGCTTGCCTCGCTGCCCCTGATCCAGGAATAGTTGCCCTGAAGATTCCCCCCAAGGAACATATTAATCTGTCCCTGGGAAGCAACCGAGCTGATTAGAAACAAAAACAGGTATAGAGCTCTTTTTGGCATCATCTGTACGCAGTATACACAAAACTAATACATAATTCTTTTGATTGTGCAGGAATTTATCAAATGTATACAGCAGCTACTGTAAATACAATAGCTGCTGCAGAATCAGTGATTTAATGAGGCTGTCTATTTCTTATCAAATACGAAGGTCTCAACCATTTCTCCCATATCGGAAGCTGCTTCTGATTCTACGACCAGCTGACCTTCCACCATGGTATAAACCTGGGTCAGGGTATAACCCATGCCCTGGACCTCACCATCGGTAACTATCTTCAGGATTCCGGCCTTCTTGTCAAAAACAGCGGTAGATTCTGTAACCGAATCTTCAAATCCAGGGTTTTCAGATACTTCTCCGTCAAGCGTATAGTGATTTTTTGTTTCAATCTCCATCCCATCCCATTCACTTATACTGGTCTGGTCAAATGTTTTTTTTGCGTGGTCCAAAGTCATGGATATGGGAGCAAGGCTGAATTCATATCCCAGTTCACTTTTACTCTCATTAAGTTTCCACTCACCTGAAAAATTTACTTTCTGTCCAAAGGCTGTGGCGGACAGGAATGCCAGGGCAATAATAAATACAAAGTTTCTCATTATGGTTGGTTTTAGCCGGCCTGCGTTGACCTGTTTTCAAATGTAATAATTTCTTATAATAAAAATGCCCCACCTCGTAATGAGACAGGGCATTTACTTTTTTCTCTGTTGACCCGCCAGGGCTCGAACCTGGACTCTTCTGAACCAAAATCAGACGTGTTGCCAATTACACCACGGGTCAGAGGCGGTTGCGAAAACCGGGTTGCAAATATACAAAATATTAAAATTAATTTGCAATTTTTTCCAACCCTTCCTCGGTCATAAGCCAGGATTTTCCAGCCATATTCCAATCGGATAGGCGATCTACATTGCGAACACCTTCCAGAATGTCCCTGGTCTTACGATCGAGCACAACCACTTTTCCTTCCGGAACCCGCACGACGGCCTCCACTCTGGGGAACCTCCATTTGTTTTCCAGATCCACTGCAAAGTATGGATCCAGCACAAGAATGTTCCCGGTAGTACGAAAATGGTAGTCTATATTGGCAGCATTAAAAGTAGCCTTTTCCCATGATCGGCCCTTGGACTCTTTTTCAATCTCAAGCAGATATTCCTCGCCATCTGTTTTTTCGATATCCAGAATGATCCGCCCGTAAAAAGCATCAGCATCCTCCATCAGGAACCATCTGTCGTCCAGGTCAATGATGTTTTCATCTTCCAGGTAGTCATCCTGGCTCTCATTGATGCTGATATAAAGCGTATCGCTGCTGATTTGAAGTTCCTGCGAATAGCTGTCCCGGCCAAAATCAGAATAGTTGGCACTTTCAAAAGCGGCTATTCCTATGATGCACAGGAGGCTTACGATCCAGAGGGTCAGGGCCCCGATGGTGAGTCCGCGGTTATGTGTCTTTATATTAAAGATTAGCTTGATTAAACCATAAATCATGGCTGCAACGGGAATCAGCAGGAGCAATGTAATGGCGATAACTACAAGGGTCACCGATACGGGATCGGTAAAAGGTACCAGAATCTCACCCAGGGAAAAACTGTACGATTCGAACGGAAATACATGTAGTCCAACAAATGGAAGGGCGATTAATCCGATCAGAATCCCAATACCTCCAATTACGAGGCTGGTCCCGATGATAATTAAGATGACCTTAACAAACACCAGAAGTATTTTTCCCAAAACGTCGAAAAAATCCGAGGCGGCCCTTTCTGTTCTTTGATAGGTTTCAGAATTCCGGGCCTTGGTGTAGCCTTCTTTTACATTGTCTTTGACATTGTTGTACTCTTCACGAACTTTTTTTTCAATATTGGAAACATTCACCTTCTCCCCGTGCATCTCCAGTTTTTGAGCTGCAGTATCAGCCGTGGGAAGAACGATCCATAAGATGACATAAACCAGGACGGAAGCACCACCGGCAAAGAAGAAAATTACAAAGAGCAGCCGGAAGATTACCGGATCCACACTGAAGTAGGCGGACAATCCTCCACAAACGCCACCTATAACCGAATTCTCGGGATCGCGAAAGAGTCTGCGACTTCTGTTATATGATTCATGAAAGGTGCGCTGACCTTCGGTCTCTTCACCCGAATCTGCAATATCTTCAGGGTTACCCATAATATCTATTACTTCGTTCACCAGTGCTAGCGTAATAACCTGGGTTTCATCTGTGATTTTCTCCTGGAACAGTTCAGCAATTCTCGCCTCAATATCATCTATGATCTCCTTGCTCTCCTGCTTATTGGAAAAGTGCCTGCTGATGGTATCCAGGTAAGTTTTTAGTTTTTCATAAGCATCCTCATCGATGTGGAAGATGATTCCGCTCAAATTGATTTTAATCGCTTTCTTCATGGTATATGGCTTTATTTGAAGTTCTTTATTGATTTAACCGAGTTGATCAGGGAGTCCCATGAATCGTCCATCTCTTTCAGATAGGTTCTTCCAGGCTCTGTGAGACTGTAGTATTTTCTGGGAGGGCCCTGGGTGCTCTCCTCCCATCTGTAGCTGAGTAAACCTGCATTCTTCTGCCGCGTTAGAAGCGGGTAGAGTGTGCCTTCGACCACAATCAGGTCGTTTTCTTTTAAAGCATTGATGATATCGGAGGTATAAAGGTCCTTCTTAGCCAGGATGGATAAGATGCAATACTCCAGGATACCCTTCCGCATCTGTGCTTTTGAGTTATCAATATTCATAGGTCCTTATTTTAATGCAATGATGGAAATGAAGATCTTTACGGGATTGTATTTTCTGTTAAACAGAGAGATTTTTACAGGCGATTTCTCCTTCGAGCTGTCTTCGGATTCAGTTCTGAAAAATATGGAATCAAAGGATGGGCCTAACTGGCGGCGGGGTTTTCTTTCAGCTTCTTTTGGCTTATTCTGGGTTTGTGGAGTGGTCGCCTCCATCAAAACCGGTACCCTCGCCAGTGGGTTCACAGCATAGCCTGTATCTATAATCGCCTCAGGATGTTTATATTGGTGATGAGAAGAGATCAGATCGATGGCCGGTTTCTGGGCCGCAAGACCCGTGGCCAGGAGCAGCGCTCCCCCCAGGATTATCATTCTATATACTACTATGCTTATCATGCTATATGTCTATACAAGCAATATTACATTACAAAGATATGTAAAAAAAGTAATACCATGCAATACATAGTAGTAAAAAAATGAAAAAAACTTGAAATTTTCTTATCTTCGGGCGTATGGAATACGCAGGAAACATCAGAAAAATGGAGGCTTTCCCGGGAAAAGTAGTTCAATACTTTTTAGCACTGGGAAAAGAGAAAATTAATATGAATGAGTTGATAGGGTCTGCAATTGACATGGAATATATGGGTCATATTCATTGCATCAAGTGTGGCAGGGAGACAAAGAAGTCTTTTGCCCAGGGCTATTGTTATCCATGTTTTACCACTGCTCCAGAAACAGAGGAATGTGTGTTGAGACCCGAGTTGTGCAGGGCCCATGAGGGAGTGGCGCGCGATATGGAATATGCAAAAAAAAATTGTCTCAGCGATCAGGTCGTATATCTTTCCTTAACCAGTGGAATGAAGGTAGGAGTGACCAGGAGCAGCCAGGTGCCTGCCAGGTGGATAGACCAGGGGGCCATTCGGGCACTTGAGCTGGCCAGAACTCCTAACCGGTATTTAGCCGGCGTAATGGAAGTGGCCTTAAAAGAGCATATTGCTGATAAAACAAACTGGCGGAAGATGTTATCCGGTTCAGATCCGGGCGGGGCCGATCTGATTAAAGAGAAACTCAGGCTCTCCACCCTGCTGCCTCCGGATCTGGCATCTTATATAACGAGAGAAGATCACTTAGTAGAGCTGGACTACCCGGTTGAAATATACCCGGAAAAAATTAAAAGTCTCAATTTTGATAAGGATCCTGTAGTTTCGGGGATTTTAACCGGGATCAAAGGGCAATACCTACTGCTTGATCAGAACAGGGTAATCAATATGAGGAAGTTCGGAGCTTATCAGATCCGGCTTCAGATTAATGATTAAGTTTCAAGGGCAGCAATTTCCCTGCGCAGAATTTCCCAGTGGGATTCATCCATCTTTGCGCCAATAAGTTCAATAATTCTTCCGGCCAGAATGGCGCCCATTTTTCCACATGTTTCTGCTGAAAGGCCTTTCATATGGCCGTAAATAAAGCCAGCGGCAAAGAGGTCTCCGGCTCCTGTTGTATCAATAGCTTTTGAGGGCCTGACTCCAATTCTGACTATGCCTTCTTTACAAATGCAGAAAGAACCTTCAGCGCCAAGTTTTATAACAACCTGGTCGCAGATCTCATTTGTTTCCCTGGCACCCTCTTCAGGCGATTTACCTGTCAGGGACCTGATTTCTTCCTCATTGGCAAACAGAATATCCACATATTGGGAGATCATGTCTTTGAAGAAATCCACATTTTCATCTACGATATTGTAACTGGCCAGGTCCAGGCAGATCTTAAGTCCGGCACGAGAAGCAAGTCGAAGTGCTTTATCGAACATGGGCTTATCCTGCACCAGGTATCCTTCGATATAAAAATAGTCGTAACCTTTAAAAATATCAGCGGAGACATCCTCTGAAGTGAGGTCAACCGCGGCACCCAGGTAGGTGGCAAAGGTTCGTTCCGAGTCCTTGGAGATCAGTGCCATGGCCCTGCCTGTTTCAGTCATGGAACGAAACAGAATAGGTTTGATCTTATTTACCTGCATATCTTTTTTAAAGAACTTTCCCATATCATCATTCCCAACCGTTCCCACAAAGCCGGTTTCGATTCCAAGGTGGGCAAGACCATGAATGGTGTTGGCCGCGGATCCTCCGGAGGCTTTTGTTTTTGCCATGCCCGCAGTTTCTGCATGGATAAAATTGGAGGTGTCAAGGTCTACCAGGGTCATACTTCCCCTGGGCAATCCAAAACTCTCCAGGATTTTATCGTTATCAATCCGGGTGATAATATCCACCAGGGCATTCCCCATTCCAAGTACTTTCATCATTTAATGCAGGTTTATTTTTTATTGCAAAGTAAATTAAAATCTACAGATGCATACGAAAATTTATCCCTAAGGTTTTTTTAAAAATATATTGTTTATTGGCGAAAAGCTGCTATTTTTGCGCTGCTTATAAAAGCCAGTCTGTAATGGACTGTATCTTCCTCAGTAGCTCAGTTGGTTAGAGCGGCGGACTGTTAATCCGTAGGTCGTAGGTTCAAGTCCTACCTGAGGAGCCAG
>CAYWGP010000179.1:0-22970 GCA_964458155.1 uncultured Bacteroides sp. | reverse complement strand
TACCTGGATGAGAAGAGTAGAAAGGATATAATATTTTATCTGGAAGAGTACTTCGCCCAGGCCGGCCAGTATGATTTAATCGGGCCCTGGCTTAATAAGACATGTCGCTAGGCGGGCATGCAAAATTCTGCTATGATTGTTTCCCACAGACTATTCTATCAATACGGGCTGATCCTTGGCATATTTGTGCTGTTTCCGGTTTCAATATTGTCTCAGGTGGAGCAGCAGCATGTAAGGCAGGTGGATACCATCGCTACCTTCCTGGATCTCTTTGATGAAAGCGCTCCCTTGCATATCACCCTTACTCTCAATATAAAAAAGTACCAGCGCGAGAAGTATAAGGGTGAATATATGCCCGTCCATTTTCTTTACCAGTTAAATGATACTGTACAACTGGAGAAAAGCATGCGGATGAAAGCCCGGGGTGAGTTCAGAAGAAGCCATTGCAATATGGCACCCTTCTGGTTGAATGTCCGTTCAGCTGTTGATAAAGATGAGCAATTTCAGGATATAAAGCGTATCAAAATTGTTACCCACTGCAAGGGTTCTAAAGACTATGAGAAGTATGTGCTGAAGGAGTACCTCTGTTACAGGATATACAACATTATTTCACCGGTAAGTTTCAGGGCCAGGCTGGTAAGGATGACCTATGTGGATACCGGGCGGAAAAACAAAGTCACAGAAGGCTGGGCCTTTATGATAGAGCCGGAGCAGATGCTGGCAGAAAGATTGGATGCGCTGGTGGTGAAAAATGATAAATTACCAACTACGCTGATGCGTCCCATGGAACTGGATGTACTGGTGATTTTTCAGTATATGATAGGGAACCCCGATTTTTCAATATCGGGCAGACATAATATAAAGATCCTGGGACTGCCAGGTTATGGAAGCCAGGGATACACCCCGGTTCCCTATGACTTTGACTATACGGGCCTGGTAAATGCCTACTATGCTGAACCGGGGGAGGGTTTGGGAATTAATTCGGTGAAGGAGCGTTATTTCCTGGGACCCTGCAGGGGTGATGATGACTATATTCCAGCCATCGAACACATCAGTCAATTCAGGGAAGAGATCTTTCGCCAGATAAATGAATTTGAATTTCTGGATAAGAAGGGGAAAAATGAAATGACAAAATATCTCGAGGAGTATTTTAGCCAGGCTGACCGGCCTGAAGTAATTGAGCGCGCAATTAGCAGAACCTGCTACTAGGGATTCCTGTATCTCTTTTTTCGTTGTTTTTGCGGAGCGGACCAGGAACAGTTTCCTCCGGCAATTTCTCCTGCATAAGATGCAGCTTCCAGCTTTTCTTTTTTTGTACGCGGACAGCCGAAGATGACATTAAAACCGGCACGAAACTGGATGGTCCTGGTGTCGAAGGGCTGAAAAAATCCCAGCAGGTTATCAGTGGCCAGATGGAACTGGAATCCTTTGCCCTGAAGTGCCAGGACTGCACCGATGTTCCTTACGCTTCTGTTCAGGTAGGACCAGCTCAGGCTTGCCAGCAGTCTCTTTTTCAGGTCGGCAGTGGCCATAAGTGTAAGTGACGAATACACTTTACTCCTAAGAAAGAGGTTCCGGTTCACCACTCCAAGAGAAAGGTGTTCTTTTAGCTGATAGGACCCTCCCAGGAAAAGTTGAGAAGGCAGGAGGGAAGAGTATGCCTGCTGAGTGACGGTAACATCGAAAGCACTCTGCAGACTGTCGATCATGTCTTCCAGGAAGGACATGGAAGCCAGATCCCCGTCGCTTTCTATTTCATCATATATAAAGGTTCCCGTGGAGTTGATCATATTCAGGTCTCTTCTCCAGCGGAGTCCTCCCACATCCAGCAGGCTGGCCGACAGGGTGAGCTTCGGGTCGTAGCGGTATACGATACCCAGGTCCATTGCAAGACCCGGGTTTCCACGATTCAGAAGGAAGGAGACATATTCAATCTCGTTTATGCTTATCCCGGTGATATTGCCATTTGCATCCTGTTCTACAGTAAGTGGAAAGGAGCTGTTTATCCTATAGTTGCCGTCTGCAAGCAGGTCAAAGTTATTTTCATCTGTAGACAGGCCAATATTGCTCTGTCCGGTACTGATTCCGGCCTTGCCGAATAGCAGTTTCAGACGAAGGCCCACATTCAGGGAGGGGCTTATGACCCTGGAGGCACCCAGGGTATACTGTCTGAAGTAAATCCCATAAGATTTGAGGGCATTAAAAGCTGTATAGCTTCCCGCAGAAGGGTAGTTACCATGAACAAGCGTGGCGGCCAGGTTTCCGGGAACGGTCTGGTACACATGCGAGCGGTCGTCTACCGAGAAGCTGAAGTAGTTTGATTTATAGAGGCGGCCCAGTGCCAGGAGCTGGACTGACACTTCGCTGCCATAAAGGTCAACCCTGTGCATCTGACTTTCCACCTGCTCCAGGTTCCAGCTGTTTCCTTCACTCAGGTCCTTATAGGTAAAAGCTGTGTTGCTGTATGCCATATGAAGAGATGAAAGACCCGGAATCCCCAGGAACCAGCGGCATTTTATCTGAACTGCCGGGTTCAGGAATGAGCTCTGAGGTATGCCGTGCAAAAGGTAAATGCTGTTGCTTTGCTGGGCACTTGAATCAAATCCCACGAGCAAGCCGCAAAGAAGAAATAAGAGGTGCGCCCTATGGTTGGTGAAGACTCTCAATTTTCATAACTGAGGTCAAGCATTAAACCGGAATCGATTTGAAAGAGAAAGCCGGGATAGACCGGTATGAGGGAGGAGTCCACATGGGCTACAATAAAACTGGAGCGGAACAGGATGGACTGTGCGCTGGCCAGGGCAGGGATGCGCCCGCCTTCAATGAGGGCATCGTGCCTGGCAAGACCCGGATCTATGGAGGCTCCCTCTTCACTGACCACGGCAGCCGGCGTTTCAACCGGTCCTTCAAGGAACATGGAATCTATGTAGGTCCCGTTCTGGTCAAGGAAGTAGCCCTGTGAAAAAATGGTGTGAGGAAACTGGTTGGAGCAGTTTACCCTGAAAAGAATAGCATTCAGATTGTCCAGGTTGTCACTGATACTGCTGAGATCAAAGTCAAATTCCCCCTCCATCACAACTTCCTGCTGTCCCAGCCACATAGGTAAGCCACTGATTGAATCTATGTCCAGCAGCAAAGTATCAAATCCGCTTTCACTATTCATTCCATATGCATCTTCCCCCAGTGGGAGAGCCACCTGAGGATTCCACTCCAGGTAAACAGGCAGGGACTCCGGTTTATCCTTCATGCAGGAAGGCGTGAACAGAGTCATTATAAGGGTCCACGTAAGCAGGATTCCTTTCAATATGTGTGTGTATCTATACATAGATTCCTGAAAAGTATAACGCATTAAAGCATCGTATTCATATAATAACTCTTATTTTTGTCGAATTGTTACTAATTCACTCGATATGCTAACAGTTCATAAGATAGGTGGCACTTCCATGTCCAAATTTGAAGATGTTCTTCAAAATATTGTGATTGGCCAGGCGCCCGGTGGTTTTTATTACGATCGGATCTTTGTGGTTTCAGCCTATAACAATGTGACCAACTGGCTGCTGGAACATAAAAAAACAGGCGAGCCCGGAGTATATGACCTTTTTGTAAAGAAAAAAGATTACAGGAAGGCCCTGGATACCCTGCTGGAAAAGCTGGTAGCCATTAACCGGGGATTGGAAAAAATTGGTCTGAACCTGGAAGAGGCTGAAACCTTTATCCGGGACCGGGTGGACCAGTGCAGGAACTACCTGGTGAGTCTTGAAGAGGTAATTGCTTCCGGCTATGTGAACAAGGAAAATATCCTTCTGGCTGCCAGGGAAATCCTGGCATCGATAGGGGAGGCGCACTCGGCTTTCAATTCTGTTAATATATTGAAAAACAATGGTATAGAATCAGTTTTTGTTGATTTATGCGGCTTTCATGACGCGGAGTACCTGAGCATCGATGAACGCATCAAGCAGGCATTTAAGAAGATCGATTTCTCCAAAACAGTTCCCATTGGCACAGGCTATACCAAGGGAACGGAAGGGATTATGCGGGAGTTCGACAGGGGTTATTCAGAGGTAACCTTCAGTAAGATTGCTGTGGCGGTAAGGGCAGCCGAGGCGGTGATTCACAAGGAATATCACCTCTCAAGTGCCGACCCGGCCATTGTTGGCGTGGAGAATTCAAGACCGGTGGGAGCCACAAACTTCAATGTGGCCGATCAGCTCGCTGATATAGGAATGGAGGCGATTCATCCCAAAGCATCCAAACCACTTGAAGTGGCAGGTATCAATATCAGGATCAAGAATACCTTTGAACCCGAACATCCGGGAACACTGATCTCTAACGAATATGTGGGGGAGGAATCCAGGGTGGAGATTATTTCCGGCACCGACAAAATCATAGCCATCGAAGTGCACGATCCGTTTATGGTCGGACAGGTGGGTTATGACCTGAACCTGATGAAGATTATGCTGCGGTACAAAATCTCCTATATCCTTAAAGCCACCAATGCCAACAGCATTACCATGGTATTCTGGGAGAAGGATATTTCTGAGGCCTTGCTTACCGAATTGAAAGGGCTCTATCATAAAGTAACTCATAAAGACGCTGCCCTGGTTTGTGCAATGGGTACCAATATCACCTATCCCGGTTCCCTGGCAAAGGCCACTACTGCACTGTTCGAGGCTGGTGTAAATGTAGATGCTGTTTCCCAGTCGCTTATGCAGGTCAATATGCAGTTTGTTATAGAACAGAAGGATTACGAAAACGCCATCAGGGCATTGAATCAGGCACTCTGCCTGTAGCAAAGGCAATTAAACCTTCAGTCTCTTTCAGAGTCCAAGCAATTAAGCTAAGCTGAATTGCACTATGGAGAAGACAGGCATTATCTGCATTGCACCCCTGGTTTTATCCCTTTTTTTCACTCCGGTCCTGATGGCTCAGGATGCTGAGAATGCTCCGGAAGCAGGGGCCGATTCCTCGGTTCAGAGAATTGACGGACTTCGGATATTTATTGACTGTGCCCGTTGCGATATGAATTATATCCGTGATGAGATACCCTATGTGAATTATGTAAGGGATGTGAAGGAGGCCCAGTTATACATCCTGGAAACCAGGGAGCAGACCGGAAGCGGAGGAAACAGGTATACCTATGCATTTGCGGGACAGCAGGAATACTCCGGTATGAATGATACACTTTTCTATTCGAGCCGACCCGATGATACAAGAGATTACCGGAGAATCTGGAGAACCCAGATGCTCAAGATGGGGATAATGCCCTATGTGGCAAAAACTCCCTTATACAGCGAGGTCCTGATTGAACCCACCGATCGCATGGAACAGGTTGTGGTGGAAGACAGGTGGAATAACTGGGTTTTTGAACTGGAGGCCGAACCCGAATTTGAAGGGGAAGAGTCCTATAAGGAACTGGAACTTGGCAGCTCGGTCTCTGTCAGCAGAATCACCCATGAATGGAAAGTTGAACTGGATTTTGATCACCGCTATGCCAGGACCAAATATACCTATGACGATACCCTGTATACCAATGCAAAAAGTTACCGGGGCCTTGAACTGCTGGTAGTCAAGAGTCTTGGTGAACACTGGTCGGCCGGATTGAGAAGCGAACTACTCGCGTCAAGCTATATCAACACTGACATGGAACTTGACTTCCTGCCTTCGGTGGAGTACAATGTTTTTCCTTACTCCAAATCCACCCAGAGGCAATTAAGATTCCTCTATGGGATCGGTAGCTCATACCGGATTTATAACGATACGACCATATACAACAAAATGGAAGAACTGTTGTGGTTGCAGCAACTTGAAGTTGCTTACCAGGTCCAGGAGAAATGGGGCTCCATCAATGTGTCACTTATGGGCTCCAATTATTTCCAGGATTTTTCAAAAAACAGGGTCGAGCTAGCAGGCTATATAAGCATCCGTATATTCAAGGGATTATCACTTCGGGTCAGGGGCGGAGCAGCCCGCATTAACGACCAGCTGTCCCTGGTGAAAGGAGAGGCCAGTGAAGCAGAAATCCTTCTTCAGCTGCAGGAACTTGAAACCAGCTATCACCTTGAAGGCGGACTCGGACTAACCTATACCTTTGGCTCCATTTACAACAACATTGTAAATCCGCGCTTTGGGAATGGCAGAAGATTCTTTTAGTTTCCGGTGGGAATAATATTTCCAACACCACTTACATCGGTGTCAACCGTAGGATTTCCCCTGTACCAGATATTTCCCACCCCGGAGATTGATACATCCAGATGGTCTATCACATGGACTTCGCAATTTCCTGTGCCGGAAATCTTTATGCTGCAATCCTTTACCTGCATATCATAGGCATCCACATTTCCTGCTCCTGTGATATATATGTCCAGCTCATCCTGTTGTGCACCCGAAAATTCAAAATCAGCCGCACCGGTAATTCCGGCGTAGTTGACAGACGGAATAGTAATTTCTGCACGAATCTCTTCTGAAGTATTTACCGTAATTCCATTTTCAAATCCGATTTCCAGGATTCCATCACTCACCCTGTAAGTCAAAACATCCAACACCTCCGACTGAGCATAAAATTCCACCGTCCGGGCTTCGCCAATTTCAATATCCACATTACATGTTCCGGTAACAGTCACTCCTTCGAAAGCCGGGACTTCCACCTCCATGGATTCCACATCACCACTTCCATATATGGTCTGATTGCCAACTCCGTCGCATCCGCTGAGTACAATGCCAAGCAGAAGGACCAGGGCCAAAAATTTCATGTTTTTCATCTTTCTATTTATTTAAGAGACAAGTGGATTAATAAAAAGTTGCTCGGGAAGTATGCTGCCCCGATTTCTTTTATATCTTCAAACCTGTTTTTAGATCCCCGTCGTATGATACCTGCTTCCTTCTTCAGACTACACATTTACATAGTAATAATTATTGTATTGACAGCTTGTAAAGGAAAAGCGGGTGGAGAGGCAAAGACAGAAGAGCCTGTTCAGGAAGAGTGGCATATAACTGATGAGCTTAATGCCAGGGTGGAACTGGGACCCGCCGGGGAGATGGCATTTCGTCAGGCAGCTCATGACGGGGACCTGGAGCAGGTGAAGGCCTATCTGAATCAGGGGATTAATTATAATGCTGTAGATGAGGGGGGACAAACGGCATTGATGTATGCAGCCTTTAACGGACATTCCGAGATAGTACTTTTGCTTATCAAGGCCGGGGCTGAAATTGATCAGCGCGATGGGCTTAATCGTTCGGCAGTTCTCTATGCCGCGACCGGACCCTTCCCGGAGACAGTAAAGATCCTGCTTGATCGGGGGGCTGACCCAAATGTGGTGGATTCCGATGAGCATTTTTCTCCCCTGATGCATGCTGCAGCCGAAGGACACCTGGAGGTGGTTAAGGTCCTGATAGCCTATAAGGCCGACCCTTCGTTAAAGGATGTGGATGGCGATGATGCTGCTTCATTTGCCTTGCAGTCGGGACATATGCAGGTGGTCGAATTCCTGAATAGCATAAAGTGATTAAACCTTCTTATCCAAGGATAGTCAAAGTGGCAACTGACCTGATAATTAATTGCGATTCTGATCAAATGGGATTTGATATAAGAAAGGCTGTAAATGCAGCTTTGCTTTTTTTGTGCATGTTTCAATTCCCCCTGCAAGGACAAGAGTCTTCGGAAGGATTTTCTTTGCCCTATGCCGACCTTGTATACTGGGCCTATGGACAGGATCAGGAACTGGTCAACGGCATGCAGTATTACAATAAGAATCCCCGCAGCCTTGGACATCCTTATCTCCTGGAAGGCCTTGTGCACAGAGGTTCTGTAAACATTCGCGGGAAAATGTACAGTGGTGTCTGGCTCAAATATGATATACATAAACAGCAGGTAGAAGTGGAGTACCAGACCATGAGTGGTGGTGAGAACCAGGTGATCCTGGTTGGTGATCGCCTGGATGATTTCACCATTGGAGAGCACTATTTCAAAAGGATGGTACTGGATGAGGAGCTGGGCGAACAGTTTTACCAGGTGATTGGTGGCGGTCAGATGATCTTATATATACAATGGGAGAAAAGGCTGGTGCCAGTCAGTGGCGATTCCCGCTTCATTGAGGAGTTTACCTCACCCAAGAGATCTTACCTGCTTGAAATGGATGGTTCCGTAAAGCCATTTACTACCAAGAAGAGTTTTGTGGCGCTCTTCCCCAAAGAGGTCCAGAAAGATATTAAGCTGCTGATCAAGCAGAATCGCCTGCTTTTCAAGAGCACATCCACCCAGCAACTGGAGTTATTTATAATAGCTGCCGGCAATATTGTGGAGGGAAGAGATTGATGGGCAGATTCTTCCAAATACTCCTGCTTCTCTTAACCATGGCCCCTTTTTCACTGAAGGGGCAGGATGGTGATATCCTTTTTAAGGGGACCTTTGAGGATGTGCCTTTTGCTGACTTTGTAGAAGACCTGGAGCAGCAGACCGGAGTTCGCTTCTATTACCTTGAGAACTGGATCAGGGGGGTTCGGGTCAGTGCTTCGGGGGAGGATATTTCCCTTCGGAGAACCCTCGATAAGACGCTTTTGCCGGCCGGACTTTACTATCATATTGAAGGGACCGGTCAGGTCTACCTCTCCAATCAAAAAAACCTGGTCAGCCGATTGCCAGATTATTCAGGATCGGAAATTGCGCCCGGTCAGTTTGCCGATGGGGAATCCTCTGGCCTTACTTCCACAGAACAACGCTATATTGACGGCAGAAAAGCAGGAATGCTGGAGACCCTTAGCATTGGTACCAGGGCCGAAGGAAGGGGGAATAATGTGGCTGTACTGTACGGCAAGATCACTGACCTGGAGACAGGCGATCCACTGATCGGAGCCACGGTCTATTTTGAAGAGTTGAAGAAAGGGACAGCCACCGATGTGGATGGCCGCTTCACCATTGTGGTCAAGCCGGGTAAGTACACCATCGAGTTTAAGTGCATGGGCATGGAGGACCGTCTGTACTACCTGGATGTTCTCTCAGGCGGTAACATGGAAATTACCATGGAAAAGAGCATAATTGCACTCACAGAGGTAGTAGTGCAGGCCAACAGGTACCACAACGTGAGGGGAACCCAGATGGGTTTCGACCGTCTCAATTACAAAGTTCTGAAAGAGGTTCCTGTGGTTATGGGCGAGAAGGATGTACTTAAGGTGATCCAGATGCTGCCCGGGGTGCAGACAGTGGGAGAAGGAGCCGCGGGCTTCAATGTAAGAGGCAGTGCGGCCGATCAGAACATGATCTATATGAACAAAGTACCGGTCTATAACAGCTCCCACCTTTTTGGCTTCTTCACTTCTTTCAGTCCGGATATTGTAAAAGACTTTACACTCTATAAGAGTAATTTACCCGCCTCATTAGGGGGGCGCATGGCTTCTGTCTTTGATATTACTGCCAGGCAGGGTAACCTGAATCAATATACTGCCAGGGGAGGTGTGAGCCCTGTAACGGCCCGTCTCTCGGTGGAGGGCCCCATCAAAAAGGGGAGCAGCTCTTTTATACTGGCCGGACGCACTACCTATTCAGACTGGATTCTTTCCAAATTGCAGGATCCGCAGCTCAGGGACAGTGAGGCAAATTTCAACGATCTGTCGGCGATGATCACCTGGGAACCAGGAGAAAAGACTCTTGTCAAGGCTTTTGGATACTTTAGTCACGATTTTTTTAAGCTGGGCACCACCAACCAGTATACATATAATAATGCAGGCGGATCGGTGAATATTAAACGCAGGATGGGAAGCAGGTTAACGGGCGACCTGGCGCTGGTGTTTGGAACCTACGATTTTAAAACCGATAATGAGCAGGTGGCTTCAGAGGCCTGGACCCAGAAGTACCGGATCAATCATTATGAAACCAGGATGGATATGTCCTGGCTCTCACTGGGCAAACATAAACTGACCTTTGGAGGGGGAGCTATCCTCTACAATCTTGACAGGGGAGATATATTACCCTATGGAGACATATCCATGCGTGTGCCCGTGGAGCTGGGACTGGACAAGGGGGTGGAAGCTGCAGTGTACCTGGCCGATGAGATTTCCCTTTCTCCCCGCTTCACTCTGTACGGGGGACTTCGCTTTGCAAGCTTTTTCGTACTTGGGCCGGACGATGTACAGGTATACGGTGAAGGATTGCCCATGCAGCCGGGAAACGTTGTGGATGAAATCAATGCAGGACCTTACGAACTCATTAAAACCTATACGGGTCTGGAACCCAGACTGGCGCTGAACTTTATGCTTGGAGCCAATAACTCCCTGAAGTTTTCTTATAACAGGGTCAACCAGTTCATATTTATGTTAAGCAATACCATTGCCATTTCTCCCACCGATCAATGGAAACTTGTGGACTACAATATCAGACCTCCATTTGTAGATCAGTTCTCCATGGGCTTTTACCAGGACTTTCCCAGGGGTGGACTGAATACCTCCCTGGAGGTATATTACAAGACCATTACAGATGTGGTGGATTACCGCGATGGTGCCAGTTTCATTAGCACTCCCAACGTAGAAACCGTTACCCTTCAGGGGCAGCAGGCAGCTTATGGATTTGAGGCGCTCCTGCGGAAGAATGCAGGCAAACTCAGCGGATGGATAGCCTATAGTTATGCCCGTTCCCTCATGGAATTCGATTCACCCTATCCCAATGAAAGGATCAATAATGGAGATATCTATCCTTCCAATTTCGACCGTCCGCATAATCTGAGTGTAGTCACAACTATCAAGCTCAACCGCAGGCTTAGTTTCTCAGCCAATATGGTGTATACCACCGGAAGACCAGTGACCTATCCGGTCTCCATTTACTACGTGGACGCGATCCAGTTCGTGGATTACGCCGACAGGAACAGCTATCGCATTCCCGACTATTTCCGACTGGATATCTCCGTTAACCTGGAAGGGAATTTGAAGGAAAGAAAACTCTTTCATTCTTACTGGATGCTGAATTTCTATAATGTGACCGGGCGATCAAATGCCTACTCCATCTATTTTGAAAACGACGAGGGAACCATTAACGGGTATAAACTCTCCGTTTTCGGGCAGGCTGTAATAACCCTATCCTGGAACTTTAAACTCGGGAACTATGCCAGTGAGTAGATACACCTTCATACTGCTGATTGTACTGGTGCTTAATTCCTGTGTGGAGCCCTATGATCCAATCATCAATGAGACCCAGGAGGTGATGGTTATTGAGGGCATGATCAGCGACCAGAGCGGCACGCAAACGGTCAGTGTATCCCGCTCAACTCCTTATAATGAACCATCTTTTATGCCGGTCAGCGGATGCGTGGTAACTGTAACGGATAATCTTGGAAATGTAGAATTCTATACCGAGAACTGGGATGAGCCCGGGATTTACGAGGCTTACCTGGATGAGCCCTTTCTGGGAGTGGATAAAATCTATTCCCTTCAGGTTGTTACGCCCAATAACGATATATATGCATCCGATTACGATACACTTCTTTCCTGTCCACCCGTGGATACCATATATTATGAAGATGCCACAAGCGGAGGGGAGGACCCCGACGATGTCTGGCAGGGAATCCAGTTCTATAATGATGTGAGGGGCTTCGACGGGGGTACGCGGAATTACCGATGGAGGGCCACTGCCACCTGGGAGTATCATTCACCCTATACCTCAAACTATGTCTGGTATTACGGGACTACCCTTCCCTATCTGGTGGATTCGGTCTCTACCTGCTACTTCACAGAAAACATCGAGACGGTCTATGCGGCTTCCACACAGTTGCTTTCAGAAAATAATATTTACAAGAATATGCTGAACTATGTGTCGGACCAGACTCCCAGGCTTTCCGAACGCTACAGCCTGCTGGTTGAACAACAGTCACTCACCGACCAGGCCTATACATACTGGGAAAAGTTAGCCGCCCAATCGGCCAGCTCTGCCAGCCTTTATGAAACACAACCCTCCAGCTCTCAGGGCAATATCTATAATGTGTATAATAGCTCAGAAAAAGTCCTGGGTCTGTTTTACGCGTCGCAGGTTTCGGAGGACCGGATTTTTGTGGATTATGAAGACCTGGATTTTCCGGTGGCGGCTTATACCTGCAATCTGGATACCCTGGAAAACAATAACTCCTTTTATATCGATAACTATTATTATGTCATCTCCCTGAATCCCCTGGGTCCCGGACCTCCATGGCTATATGGTCAGAAGAACTGTTTTGAATGTACCCAGCGCGGAGGCGATAACGAAAAACCCGATTTCTGGTAATGAAGATAAATGGAGCCACATATCAACTTTTGCTTATTGGGATCCTTTCTGGATGGGGAAGTTGTGAGCTGAAGGCCCAGACACCATTTGACAGGGAGTATCGGGAAGTAGCGGCGCAAATTCAGGAAAGGGTAAATCTTTTCAGCGATCGCTCCCTTTATGCGGTGGGAGAGACCATACATTTTATTGCAGATCTCAGACTTACAGGTCCTGTAGCAGAGTATGGATGGAGCAGTGTATTATATGTGGAACTTATTGCCTCAAACGGTAAGCCCCTGGTACAGGGGAAGTATCCCATTTCGGGAGGGAAGGCAGAGGGTGAACTTCATATACCTGCCGAATCTGTAACAGGCGATTACTACCTTAAGGCTTATACGCGATGGATGCGGAACCAGGGTCCCGGCAGCTATAGCTATACGGCCCTGAAGATTATCAACCCCTTCCGATCAGAGGTGGTAGAACATGAGGACCATGAAGTCCCTTCTTCCCGCATGCAGAAAGCAGTGTACAGGGAAGGCATCCTGGAATGTTCCACGGCTTCGGCCTCATACAGGCCCGGTGAGGAAGTGCTCCTGGATCTGAAAGGCTCTTCGGGAACTGATTTCGGACAGTTAAACTGCTGCGTGACCGTGGTGCCGGAAGGAACCATCGATCTTTCGGGTCATAGCTTTGTGCCTGTTCCCCATCAAGAGGAAGACAGTTTCAGGGTCAGATTTCTCCCCGATCTGGGCAGAACCGTATCCATATCCGGGACCGTTGTTGATTCGGCACAGGCTCCGGTGCCCTATGCAACATTGCACTTTTCTCAACTGGGAGCTTCTCCGGACTTTTTTGCGGCCATGGCTGATGAACAGGGCAGGTTTGTACTCAATGCTCCTGCCGGAGCCGGTGAGACACAGGAGTTTTTTGTTACCCCCGAGCAGGACGTGGGAGAAGGACGTGAGGTTCGGATCGATGAGGAGTTTGACTCGCGGACATCGGACTTCCCCGGGGAGCCCTTCAGCCTCAGTGAGGATGAAAAGGAACGTGCCAGGCTTATATCCCTGAATATGCAGCTTTCAAAAGTTTTTATGCCCGGTCTTGTTACAGAAGCAGCAGAAGAAGTGGAAATAATTCCCGAAGGAAAACGCGTCCCTTTTTACGGCACCAGGGTGAATCGCCTGCTCATTGACGATTATGTGAGATTGCCCAACCTGGAGGAAGTTTTTATCAACCTGGTTCCTGAAATACAATTTTACAAGAAGAAAGGGGTGGACAGGATCAGGATATTAAGTGATAACAGCTCCATCGAGGTATACAGTCCTTTGATCATGGTGGATCATGTCTCCGTTTTTGATCATGAAGCCCTGCTGGCTCTTTCACCGGATAAAATCGAGCGGATCGATCTTATCAACGAGATTTACCTGAAAGGAAATGTGGCCTTTGGAGGGGTCCTGGCCATTCATTCTAGAAAAGGGGATATGGCAGGAATAGACCTTCCCAAAGGGTCATATTTTTTTGACTACCAGTATTTTCGTCCTGAGCCAGGGCCTGTGGATCCGATGCCCGACCTGGATGTCCGCGTACCCGATACCCGAAACACCCTTTTATGGACGTCCGGACTGAACCTGGAGAAGGACACAGGGAAGGAACTGAGCTTCAGGGCACCGGAGCGTGCTGGCAATTATGTTATCCTGGTCCGGGGTATTCTGCCTTCCGGAGAGCCTTACATGGCAAGCTCAAGGTTCCGGGTGGAGTAGGACATATAAAATTCAATAACTTTGCAGCCTCAAGACAGGATATGAAGGAAAAGCAGAAAGATTTTCCATTACACTCTTTTTATGGCGATATCCATTCTACTTACGACAGGGTAAACAGGATATTTACATTTGGAAGAGACAGATCGTGGAGAAGGACTGCAGCCAGTGAATTGCTGAAATCGAAGCCTGACCGTGTCCTGGACCTGTGTACGGGGACAGGCGATTTTGTGCTGGAGCTGGCCCGGCAGTCATCCCGGCAAGGCAGTGAACCCGGACTTACTGGTTTTGATTTCAGCAGTGAGATGCTGCAGGAAGCCAGTCGGAAACAGGAAGAGATGCTCAGGCAGAAACAACAGCCCGAAATCAGCTTTATGGAGGGGGATGCGGGCGATATGCCTTTTGAGGATGGCCACTTTGATTCCATGGGAATCACCTTTGGCATCCGGAACCTGGTTTATGAAAATTCCAATGCTACAAAGCACCTTTCGGAGATGAAACGGGTGTTGCGACCCGGGGGACAACTGGTAATACTGGAGAGTTGCAAACCCGATAGTCAGCTCTGGAGAGGATTTAACAATTTTTTTCTTCGTTTTATCCTTCCCTACCTGGGCGGACTGATTTCAGGAAACCTGAAGGCCTATCAATACCTCGCCAACTCCTCAAAAAATTATTATACCATTGAGGATATGGGAAAGATTCTGGATGTAGCCGGATTCAAAATGATCCGAAGCAGGTCTCTCGTCATGGGATCGGTCATGTTACTGATACTGGAAAAGAGATAGCAGGAAATTGTATATTTGAAGCAGAGATACACTGGATGACCATAGATGAGATAAACGCCGCGTGCAAGAATACCTTTATGGACTTTCTTGGCATTGAGTTCACCAATGCTACTGAGAACAGCCTGGAAGCCAGGATGCCCATCACTGCAAAACTATACCAGCCCATGGAAGTGGTACACGGGGGAGCCCTGATCTCCCTGGCAGAAAGCGTGGGAAGTGCTGCCTCGTTTCTCCTGGTGGATCCGGATCATTTTAATGTCCTGGGCAGCGTGGTGAACAGTCAGCATCTTGCCCCGGCAAGGAAGGGTTGCCTTTATGCCTTAGCCCGCTTGCTTTTTAAAGCTGATTTTAAACATATCTGGGATGTGGAAATTAAGGATGATTCAGGCAAACTTATTTCAATTAGCCGTGTTACCAATAGTATTAAACCTAGAAAGCCTGAAGCAGGACGCTGAGCAAAAGCCATGAACAAGGGTCTTATAGCCATCCATAACGCCTCTATTGCCAAAAATCTTCCTTTTGTAACCTTCCGTCTGCCTCAGCAGGAGCATTCCACAAGCTATATCCAGACCACTCCCGGAAATGTTGAGTGGGACACTATAAAGGATATTTCCGGGGAGACCGGCTTTCTTATGGCCCCCTTCGATACCCGTAACGGACATCCATATATCCTGGTAAAGCCCGACCTGGTGATTGACGGATCGCAGATCACAAAGGAAACCATTGCCCGGGTAGAAGAGCTGAATTCAAGGCAACAGCCTCATTGGAACGGAGGAGCTCCTGTGGTAACAGAACGGGAAGCTTATATGGAGCAGGTGGATGCCATTAAATCGTCTATTTCGACAGGATCTTTTCAGAAGGCAGTACTTTCCCGGATCCAGGTATTGGACGGGATGCATATGGAGATCATCCCCAGGTTGTACCAGGCCATTTGCAAAAAACATCCCAATGCCTTTGCCTATCTCTTTAAAAGTGATGAGCACTTCTGGCTTGGAGCCTCCCCTGAACCCCTGCTCAGGCTAAGGGACGGGAAGGTTTCCACAGTATCCCTGGCAGGTACCAGGCCCTATGCTGAGAAGCACCTGGATATTAACAGGTGGACTGCCAAGGAGGTCCTGGAACAGGAATATGTAACCCGCTATATACATGATGTATTAAGAGCCTTTGATATAAAGGATTACAGGATCAGTTCGGCGTATGTCAAGAAAGCCGGAAACCTGCTGCATCTGCGTACGGATTTCACCCTGGACTTTGAACGACTCAATGGCAGGTTGTGGGATTTTGTGGACGCCATGCACCCCACTCCGGCCGTAGCGGGTCAGCCCAAGGAGGATGCCATCCGCTTTATTAAGCAGCTGGAGCCCCACGACCGCGACTATTATACGGGATTCCTGGGGCCCCTGCAGCACCAGGGAGCCACAGATCTGTTTGTGAACCTGCGTTGTATGAAGATCACTCCCGCATACATTTCTCTATATGTGGGAGGGGGTATAACCCTTGAGTCGGATCCGGCCGAAGAGTGGAATGAAACCCGGCTGAAGGCACAGTCCCTGCTAAAGATCATGGGAACTTATATGGAAATTCCGGAATAAGCCCGATGCATCATCTTCAACATATTGCCGATCTGGGGCCCATGCTTGAAAGCGTCGGAGCGAAGCATGTTGTCATTGCTCCGGGCAGCCGGAACGCACCACTGATTCAGCTATTCACTTCAGCTAAAGGCTTTTGCTGCCACAGTATTGTAGATGAGCGTTCTGCTGGCTATGTGGCCCTGGGAATGGCCCGGCAGCTGAACCAGCCCGTGATTGTGCTCACTACCTCGGGAACGGCCGTATTAAATCTCTCCCCGGCTGTGGCCGAGGCTTTCCACCAGCAGATACCCTTGCTGGTGCTGACGGCCGATCGCCCCCGGGAGATAATCTCCCAGTTTAACAATCAGGTGACAGATCAGCGTGCTCCTTATTTCAATCACTCCAAGGGCTTTTATGAGTTTCCGGTCCAGTCACGAACTGAAGACGGACTGGAAGGAAGTATCAGGTCGGCGGAAAAGCTATGCCTGGAGGCACTGCGTGAACCGGCCGGACCGGTGCATCTGAACCTGCCGCTTACCGAGCCTCTTTATGTACCCCTGCCGGAGCCCAGGCTCAGCTCAGGTAGATCTGATTCTGACCGGGAGCTTCGCTCCACGGAACCCGCTTCAAATCCTGACATTGTTAGAGACAGAGTCCGGGCAGGAACAAGGATAATGATCCTGGCCGGTATGGGCAAAAAGGATGCGGTCCTTGAGCTGGTGCTGGAAGAGTTGCTCTCCTGTCAGCAGGCCGTGGTAGTGGCAGAAAATATTTCCAATAAGAGCTCCGGACTTTTTATATCCACCCCGGAGCTGGTAATTGCCGGTGCTTCGGATGAGGAGCTGGAGGCCCTGACTCCTGATTTGCTGATTACATTCGGCCAGCAGGTGGTATCCAGGCGTTTGAAGCTTCTTGTGCAGTCGCTTAAGGATCTGGAAATCGTGGAGCTTCAGGATGCTGCAGCCCTGCCTGACCTGCTTAAGGGTCTGATGGTCCCTGAAAAGATAGAAAACCGCTTTCTGGGAAAGTGGAAGGAGATTGAAAGACGGGAAGCCGGGCGTGCTGCAAGCTATCTGCAAGAGGCAGCTTTTGGGAATCTGACTGCCCTGACACGGATTCTTCAGAATGTAAGTTCTCAAACGGTGCTGCACCTGGGCAATAGTTCCACTGTACGCTTATCACAGGTACTGCAGGCAAGGTCCGATCTCTTATATTACTCCAACAGGGGAACATCCGGAATTGACGGATCCCTTTCAAGTGCCGTGGGAGCTGCCATGGTTTCCGGCCAGCAGCATCTGCTCATCCTGGGCGACCTGAGCTTTGTCTATGATTCCAACGGACTCTGGAACAAGGATTTTCCGGAGAACCTTAAAATTGTGGTTTTGAACGATGGGGGCGGAGGTATATTTCGCCTCCTGGATGGACCCGATCAAATGGATTTTTTCGAGGAGTTCAGTGTAACCCATCACCCGGTTTCGCTGGAACTCCTGTCAGGAGCCTTTGGAAGAAGATTTGCAAGGGCCACCAATATGGAGGAGATGGAGCGTGAAGCAGAGAAGCTTTACTCTGCCGCATCCGGCTTAAGTGTGCTGGAGGTGGATACCGCCGGCAGTGAAAATAGTCGTATTTTTAAAGAGTTGTTTAGTTCATAAGATCTGAGAGAATGGAGAAAAGAAACTGGCTTAGCCTGAAGGAATTTGAGGAGATCCGCTTTGAGTATTTCGAGGGGATCGGGAAGATTACCATAAACCGGCCCCGCTACTATAATGCCTTTACCCCCGATACCACCCGTGAGATCAGTGAGGCGCTTGTTATTTGCAGGGAGAAACCCGAAATCAGAGTAGTGATCCTCACCGGTGAAGGAGACAAGGCTTTCTGCAGCGGAGGAGATCAGAATGTGAAGAGTTTCGCTGGCTATATTGGAAAAGACGGGGTGCCCCGGCTGAATGTGCTGGATGTGCAGCGCCAGATCAGGAGCCTGCCCAAACCGGTAATTGCCATGGTAAACGGTTATGCCATCGGGGGCGGACATGTGCTCCATGTGGTGTGTGATTTATCCATTGCCTCCGAGAATGCACGCTTTGGTCAGACCGGACCAAAAGTGGGCAGTTTTGATGCAGGATTTGGGTCCTCTTACCTGGCCAGACACGTGGGACAGAAAAAAGCAAGGGAAATATGGTTTCTCTGTGAACAGTACAGCGCAGCAGAGGCGCTGGAAATGGGACTTGTGAACAAGGTGGTTCCCCTCGGGGAGCTGGAGGATACCACTGTGGAATGGTGCAACAAGATCATGAAGCACAGTCCCATCGCCCTTCGGATGATCAAGGCGGGCCTGAATGCTGAGCTGGACGGACAGGCGGGGATCCAGGAACTGGCAGGGAATGCCACCATGCTCTATTATATGACCGAGGAGGCCCAGGAGGGTAAAAAAGCTTTCCTGGAGAAGAGGGATCCGGACTGGGATCAGTTTCCAAAATTGCCCTGAGCCTTCAACTCAAAGATTTTCACTAATTTTGTTACGGATGAAATCTACCCGAATATGGATCAGTGCTTTTCGACTGCGGACACTTCCGCTGGCACTATCTGCAACCACACTGGGTAGTCTCATCGGATATGCCGAGAACCGCTTCAAATGGAGTGTGTTTATTTTCGGGACCCTGACCACACTTTTTCTTCAGATCCTGTCCAACCTGGCCAATGATTATGGCGATGCCCGCAAAGGAACCGACAATGAGAACCGGCTCGGACCATTAAGGGTGACCCAGTCGGGACTTGTAAGCTACAGGCAGATTCAGTGGATGATTGCTGTTTTTGTTCTGCTGAGCCTAATATCAGGATCCCTACTGATCTGGTTTGGATTGAAAGGTGATAACATGCTGCTTTACGCCCTGTTTTTCGTGCTGGGATTGTCGGCCATCTATGCCGCCATCAAATATACCATTGGCAAGCGGCCTTACGGATATGTGGGATTCGGGGATATTATGGTATTTATTTATTTCGGGATACTGGGTGTGGCAGGCACCTATTTTTTGCATACCCACTCCCTGCATTTATCCATACTATTGCCGGCATCCTCGGTGGGACTTTTCAGTGCCGGGGTGCTGAACCTGAATAACCTGAGAGATCGTGAGAATGATGCCCTGAATGGCAAACATACCCTGGTGGTGCGCATGGGGGTTCAATGGGCCAAGACCTACCATGTGGTACTTCTGCTTACGGCGCTGGTTCTGGCGGTGCTCTATACCTTTCTCAATTTTGAATCCTACTACCAGTTGATTTTCCTGCTTCCGGTCCCCCTCCTGATCTCTGATATCAATACGGTGATCACCAATACGGTACCCGTGGAGTTAAACAGGGAGTTGAAACGACTGGCCATGGCCACCCTCTTATTCTCGATCTCATTTGGAATCGGACTGGTACTCTAGATGGTCCGGGCATCTTATATAGCACATCCCCTTATATTTGTCAGGCCAGCAGGTACCTCCCGGGGTTTTCTGGAAGAGAAACCCTGTTGGTTTATAAAGCTTCAATCAGCCAGGGGAGAATGGGGCATCGGCGAAGTGTCCTTCATTCCGGGTCTCAGCGTCGAGGATCAGGGGGAACTTGAGATCCAGGTGGATCATATCTGTAAACTGATCAGCAGGGGAGAAATGGATCCTTCCCAGCATTTACCTGCATTGCCCGGTGTACAATTTGCACTGGAGACTGCTGCGAGGGATATGGAAACGGGAGGGAATCAGCTTCTCTACCCCTCGGCTTTCACGTCAGGCGAGACAGGAATACCTACCAACGGACTGATCTGGATGGGTACAAAAGCATTTATGATCAGCCAGATCAGGGAGAAGATGAAACTGGGATTTAAGGTCCTGAAGCTCAAAGTAGGCGCACTGGATTTTTCAGAAGAGCTGTACCTTCTCAAGTGGATCCGGTCTGAATTTGGTTCGGAGGACCTGGAGATCCGCCTGGATGCCAACGGAGCATGGACACCTGAAGAAGCCCGCATAAGAATTGAGCAATTATCCCGCTCATTCATTCATTCCATCGAACAACCCATTGCTCCCGGTCAGCACGACACACTGGCTCAGCTCTGCATTGATTCAGCCATTCCGGTGGCCCTGGATGAGGAGTTAATCGGAATTACCGATCCCCTTGAGAGGAACGAACTTATGGATAAGGTCAGACCTGCATATATTATTTTAAAGCCGGGACTCCTGGGAGGGTTTTCAGTAGCGGCTGAATGGATTGCGCTGGCAGATATTTACAGGGCCGGCTGGTGGGTCACTTCGGCCCTGGAGTCCAATGTGGGGCTCAATGCAATTGCGCAGTGGACCTGGCAACTTGGTGTGAGCAGGCACCAGGGACTTGGAACCGGGGCACTTTACACCAATAATATCGACTCACCTCTGATGATGAGTGGTGAAGAGCTCTGGTACAGGCCCGGGGCCAGCTGGGACCTGCATTCAATGGGAAAATGAATTACCTGTCTGAAATAGAGGAAGCCCTTTTACTTGAAGGCAGGGTCTATACCCGGGAGGGATTGCTGGTCTACTGCGGGGAGCAGCTTATAGATCCGGAGCTGGCCCCCTGGCGAAGAGAAGTTCTCGCATTTATTTCCCTCTTCCTGGATCCGGATGGTACAACAATCATCCAGAAGAGCAGTGGTTCCACAGGCGATCCCAAGACCTTCAGGCTCTCGAGAGAGGCCATGATTCTCAGCGCTAAGAGAACCCTGCGCTTTTTTAATTTAAAAAGGGGAGATAAAGCCCTGCTTGCACTTCCGGTCCACTATATAGCGGGAAAGATGATGGTGGTCCGGGCCCTGGTGGGTGGCCTGGATCTGCTTCTGGCAGAACCGTCCTCCAGGCCATTGCAGGACCTGCATACTTCCATTGCCTTTACAGCCATGGTGCCTCTGCAGATAGAGGATTCCCTGAATCATAGCGATCCCCTTGAGAGAATCTCCATACTGCTTATCGGAGGCGGGGAGCTCCACCCGGCAAGCCGTGAAAAGCTCTCCCACATGCCTGTGCCGGAAGTGTATGAAAGCTTTGGAATGACGGAGACCTATACTCACTTTGCCCTGAGGCGCATTAATGGTACGGATCCTGACTCCTGCTTCAGATTGCTGGAGGGGGTACGTGTGAATCTTGATCAAAGGGCCTGCCTGGAGGTGGAAGTAAGCGGAATAACTTCCGGCACCCTTCTTACCAATGACCTGGTGGAGATCAGCACGAAAGGGGATGGATTTACATGGCTGGGGAGATTCGATAATATCATTAATACCGGGGGGATCAAGATCATCCCGGAAATACTGGAGGAGCAGATCGGAAATATTCTCGGGAAGGAGTGCCTGGTATTGGCGGAGGCTGACCGGAAACTGGGGAACAGGCTGGTGCTGATGGTGGAATTCCAGGGTGATCCTCCACTGAATGAGTGGATGGACCGGCTTCGCCCGGCGCTTTCAAACTATGAACTTCCGCGCAGGATCATTGCTGTTCAGAACCTTCCGAGAAACACTTCCATGAAACCCGACAGAACAAGTGCACTCAAATTGTTGTTATAGTGTTTAATAACCATTAACCATTGACCATTAACTAATAACCATTAACCCATGAAAGCATTAAGAGTTATTTTAATCATCGTTGTTGTCCTTCTGGCAGCTATACTGATTGTACCACTCTTCTCGCCCGCCACGGCTGAAGTGAGTGCGGAAACTACCATTGCCGTTGAACCAGGGGACATATTCCCTTCAGTGGCTTCCTTTGTAAACAGACCTGAATGGGACCCCTGGCTTACCCAGGACAGTACAGCTTATGCACAGATAGGATCCATGGATGGCCATGTTGGATCGACCTATTCCTGGACCGGAGAAAGAGTTGGGACGGGCCGGATGGAAGTGACCTCTGTGACAGAAAACAAGTACATTCAGTCAGATCTCTGGTTTGGCGATGTGGAAGAGCCTGCCCTTGTGGAATGGAACTTTGAGGCTGTGGATGGAGGAACTCATGTGATCTGGTCCTTTACCCAGGAGACCAGCTATCCCATAGGCAGACTGGGAATGATGTTTGGTAAAATATTCCTGAAGCAGAGTTTTGAACTGGGGCTGGCCAATCTCAAGGAGTTGATGGAATCCATGCCCGAAAAGAGCAGTGCCCTTGGGGCCATTTCACTGGAAACCATGCCGGCCATGCTGACCCTGGTTACCGATGGTGCCGGAACCATGGAAACCATCGGTGAACAGCTGGGAGTTTTATACGGACTGCTTTTTACAGAGGCAGGAAAACAGCAGCTGGAAATTACAGGAGCTCCATTTGTCCATTACCTTGATTACGACGAGTCCTCCGGATTCTCCAACTACCGGGCCGGGATAATGGTGAATAAAATGGGGAAGGATGCCGGTCAGGTAAAGGCCGTTTCCTATCCCGAAATGCAGGCTGTAATGGCCCTGCATACCGGACCCTATGAGGAGTTTACCAGCTCATACGACCAGATTGGAGCCTATATCGAGGACGAGGGAGTCCAGGTAAGCGGGGAGGCTTTTGAATTCTACCAGACCGGGATGGAGAGTGAATCCGATCCTGCTCTCTGGGAAACCCTGATTGTCTTTCCCCTGATATAGCATGGAATCCGGGGAGATCAA
>CAYWGP010000178.1:0-54984 GCA_964458155.1 uncultured Bacteroides sp. | reverse complement strand
AAATTACATGTTGACCAAGCAGGTCATCACAATGCGCTCGAATTGACCCAGAAGGGAAATATGAACTTCTTTTCAGGGACGTACAAAGGAGAAAAATTGATTAACCCCTATGAACAGAATGGTAGTGGATATGAAATATTTCAAACAGAGAATGGGCCTGGGGTCGGTTACAAGGTAACTCAAACAGGGAAGGACAGGAAAACCAATAGTAGTAAAAGGGATCGAGATGTTCCTAATTACCGATGGAAAGATCGCCGAGCTTTGGGCGGTCATGGATAATCTGGGCATGCTACAGCAACTCGGCGTTATCACGCCTATGGGTGAGTGAGAAAAAAACAAAGCCCCCCTGAAGGGGACTTTGTTACTTTAAGTGATTAATTCTATCCAAATGATTATTCCAGGATAATTTTCTGGGTAATACTGCGCTCTGAGCTTTCTATATTTAGTAAGTACATCCCGCCTGGTAGTGCAAGGTTTAAATCGCACTGCCTGTCATAGCAATCGGTTTCATAAACCAGCTTGCCATTCAGGTCCATTAGCCTGACTTTGAATTCGCCTTGTGCCTGGTCCGTTAGTTCGACCTGGATGATTCCACTGGAAGGATTTGGATAGATTTTAAACAGTGAATTAATTTCCTCATCCCCTATTCCGGTGGCAATGTATGTGAAAGCTTCAGCATAGACCTGTCCCCATTTATTTATGGTATTTTGGGCCCGGATATAGAGCACATGGTTCCCATCTTCCAATCCGCTTAAAGAAACAGAGAAATCAATGGTCAAATCGTTTCCGGCTGATGGTAGTGTTACCTGCGTGCCAAGTCCATATCCGGGATCGGTATCTATAAAGTACTCAACCTTTTGAATTTCAGATTCAGCTGAGGATGGCATTTCTGCGATTAAGAAAACTGTATTCATTACGGATCCCCATCTCCCTGAAACATCCTTTGCTCTGAAATGAATGTAGTGGATGCCCTGGTCCAGGCTCTCTATTCCTGGGCTAAGCTGAAGGGTCAAATCATTCCCGGGAGTTGGAACAGGAATAGATAAGGCATTTCCAAAACCGGGATCGGTATCGATAAAATATTCCGCCTGGTCAATATTGCTTGCACTAACATCCAAGGTCTTTACAAGATAGAAGACGGTGTTTGCTCCCTGGCTCCATTGGCCCTGATCATCAAGGGCCCTGATTACCAGGTAATGAATCCCTGGCTGAAGGGCAGTAAGGTCTGCACTGAAATCAAGGGAGATATCACTTCCTGTGGCTGAAACCGCAATGGGAGTGGCCATCCCGAAACCTGGATCAGCATCGATAAAATATTCGGCCTGGTCAACATTAATTGCACCAACATCCGGGGTCTTTACAATATAGAAAATAGTGTTTGCTCCCTGGCTCCATCCGCCCTGATCATCCCGTGCCCTGATTACCAGGTAATGAATCCCTGGCTGAAGGGCAGAAATGTCTGCACTGAAATCAAGGGATATATCACTTCCTGTGGCTGAAATTGCAATGGGAGTGGCTGTTCCGTAACCCGGGTCAGTATCGATAAAATATTCAGCATAGTCAATATCCTGGGCATATATAAGCAGCGGAAAGAATAACGCTAAGAATAAGATTATTACCTTTTTCATCTTTGGTTTTTTTTACGGAATTTACTCTCCGCTCTTCACCTTAATACTCACCTGAAGTCCGGAGTCAGAAGTGGCAGATGCAGGGACCTCAGCTTCATAAATATGTGGCAGGTTGGGTACACCGGATAATACATAGGATGTTGGCCCGTAAAAAGCACCACAATCGGTTCCGTTGATACCCGCACCAATAGCAAGGGAACCGGCCAATAGATCCCATTTACCATCGCTACTAAGCCCTAAAGCATTATTATAGTCGGCAAATACTAAATTCATATCTATATTATACTGGTTCCCATTCGAATCTGTGCCGTCGTTTGCCAATAAGTTATAGGATATGTTGTTCCCAGTGTTTTCTCTAATGGAGTTATTGGCACCTGCAAGAATATTATTCTGGACGGTAGCATTGTAAACGTCAATAGGAGAAGTCACTCCTGTGGACATAAAAACATTATTCGACACAATTGTTGTCCCACTTGTACTACGTGTTTGAACTTGTGTCGTGATGATATTGTTTGATATGATGGCATTTGTAAGTTGACCGGACCCAGCAGTCACCAAAATTCCATAGGAAAAATAGTTCTGAGTAACCACTATATTGTCGCAAATGTCATCAATCGTCATTATATACGCCTGGTTTCGGGTAATGGTAATATCGCTGACGTTGAGACTTATACTTGAACTACTTAGCAATTTGCATCCCATAATCGTACTTCCCTCTGAACCACTGGCAAAAATTATGTGGGTGTTAATGGTTGCAGGTACATTATTTGCCTGGGTTTTTGGATTCTCGTCTAAAAAATACCCCGGACCCACAATGGTCAATAGCTTATTTATCGTGGCTCCCTCATATTCGATGGCCGAACCTTCTAAATAAATTGTGTCATTGTTTGAGGCAGCAGTAACAGCTGCCTGAAGAGTGGTGAAGTCAGCACCGAAATCAGTATTGTTATTGACACGATACAGCGTCTGAGCAGTGAGAATGTTGCACAAAAATGCAGATAACATCATTAACAGTAGTAGTTTCTTCATAGTTAATCCCTTAAAGTATTTTTTTTTACAGCATCTCAGTTACGATTGTACTGAGCTCAGGAGAGCAACTTCAACCATGCGTACCATGGCTCCAGGGATAGTGACTGCAAGATTTTAGTCCAATCCGGTGTATGTAATAATAAAAATACAATATATTTATATCAATTTCAAGGGGGAGGACAGAATGAAGTGATCTTTCCAATTGCCTGATTTTAAAACGAGACAAAGCTGAAAACAATGCTCTCTCGTGATCACAAAAAGACCGCCCAGAAGGCGGTCTTTTTGTGATTTCTCCTTCATTATATTCAGTCTAGAGCTCATCCACCTCTGGTGGATTCGGTTCCGGCACTATTATTCGACTGCTATGCAGTCTCATGAGCTCGACAGCTTTGCTGTCTCGGTTCGAACGGTTATCATCGCTACATTTAAAACAACTTAGCCCCCATAAAGGAGGCTAAGTCTGTTTTATGTGATTCCGGCGCGATTCGAACGCGCGACCCACAGCTTAGAAGGCTGTTGCTCTGTCCAACTGAGCTACGGAACCGAGTACCATTTTTAGGTTTTCAGGTTGCAAAGATATAAAAAAGAATCTTTTTTTGGAGCAGCATAAAGGGCTGCACTTCCTGTCCCTGGATAGCTAGATAAGCTGGATACCGGAGCGGCGGCAATGGTCAACCATTTCGCCGGGCCAGATGGCCGACTGCACCTCCCCAATATGGGCTTTCCTCAGCAGCTGCATGGCCGTCCTGGACTGGCCTATTCCTCCACCCATGGAGGAAGGAAGCTCATCATTTAAGAGGCGCCTGTGAAATAACAATTCCGCATCTTCCAGTTTGTCTGTCAGTTCAAGCTGGGTCATCAGTTCGGTCTTATCTACCCTGATCCCCATGGAAGTCAATTCTACAGCGCATTCAAGGATCTCGTTCCACACGATAATATCCCCGTTCAGCCCCCTGTAACCATCAATGGTTTCAGTGCTCCAGTCATCATAGTCGGGGGCACGTAGATCGTGCGGCTTGCCATCTGGCAAAGCATACCCGATGCCAATAATAAAGACCGCTCCATACGTCTCGGCAACTTTATTTTCTCTCTCCTTGGGAGAAAGGTCCGGGTACAACTCGTAGAGCTGCTCGGAGTGGATAAAGGTGATCTCTTCCGGCAGAACGGGCTCAATATTCGCATAGAAAGTGTGAATGAAGAACTCGGTCCGTTTTATGTTTTGCCACACTTTTCTTACTGCGTCCCTAAGTGTCTCCAGAGTACGCTCTTCCGGGTAGATAGCCTTCTCCCAATCCCATTGGTCCACATAAAGTGAATGGAGGTTATCAAGCTCCTCATCGGGCCTGAGGGCATTCATATCCGTATAGATCCCATATCCATTACTTATGTCGTAATCCCGAAGCATCATTCGCTTCCATTTAGCCAGTGATTGTACCACCTCAGCCTCCTGGCCCCTCATGTCCTTAATGGGGAAAACCACTGGTTTCTCATAGCCATGCAAATCATCATTAAGTCCGGTGCCCTTCAGCACAAAGAGCGGTGCAGTAACCCTGCGTAACCTGAAATCGGCAGATAGTCCGGCTTCAAAATGATCCTTTAACATCTGGAGAATCTTTTCGGTCTCCTTCAATGTAATCAGGGATTTGTACCCTTCCGGTATGATTAATCTCATAATCCAAATATTTTAAACAGTCCTTAATTCTGTTAGATCTCCAATTGTATCAAAGATAGCCACAAAGCCATTTCCTTAAATATTTTCTAAAACATCTCCCGGGATCGTCCTGCTTTTTATAGTTTTGTTGCAAATACAGTCTCTTGCCTAAATCGCTCCATCCAAATATTACCCGTCTCTACCTGATCAAAATCGCCAAATGGTTCATGTTATTCATGCCCATTGTGGTCCCCTTCTACGAAAGCAATGGCCTTTCCATGAAGGATATTATGATTCTGCAGGCTGTCTATTCCATTGCTATTGTAATTCTGGAAGTTCCCTCGGGCTACCTTGCCGATGTGATCGGCAGAAAGAAGACCCTGGTCATTGGAGCTGTCTTTGGAGTTTTGGGATTTACCACCTACAGCCTGAGTTTTGGCTTCCTGGGATTCCTGCTGGCCGAAATAATTCTGGGCATAGGACAGAGTTGTATATCAGGAGCCGATTCAGCCATGCTATATGACTCCCTGCTGGATAAAGGAGAAGAAAAAAAGTATACCCGCTTCGAAGGCCGGATCACCTCACTGGGAAATGTTGCTGAAGCAATTGCCGGAATCCTGGGTGGCCTGCTGGCAGGTATTACTTTACGGGCGCCATACATAGCACAGACCTTTGTGGCTTTTATAGCCCTGCCAGCTGCACTTACCCTGGTGGAACCTGTGCGCAAGATCCCTCTGATCAAGGCAGGAATGATGGAAATTGTGCATATAGCCAGGTTTGCCCTGATTACAGATCGCCCCCTGAGACGAAATATCCTTTTCAGTGCCATCACAGGTACCTCTACACTGACCATGGCCTGGTTTGCGCAGCCTTTTTTTGAGTATAGCAGCATCGATATTGCCTGGTTCGGGATCCTCTGGACTACCCTGAATCTGACCGTGGCCATTACATCCTATACAGCCCATCGGCTGGAAAAAAAGCTGGGACAGAGATTGTCTGTTTTACTTATTGCCCTGCTTTTACCCCTTGGATATCTGGCTCTGAGCAGGTTTCATCAAGCTAGCGGACTTATTGTGCTATATCTTTTCTACCTGGTAAGGGGATATGCAAGCCCGGTACTAAAGGACTATATCAACCGGATCACGGCCTCCAATATCCGGGCCACTGTATTATCGGTAAGGAATTTCATTATCAGATTACTCTTTGCCCTCACAGGGCCTCTCCTGGGTTGGGTAAAAGATATTTATTCACTTCCACAGGCTCTTACTCTTGGTGGGATCATCTTTTTGACAATCAGTATACTAACAGCAATTCTTTTTATAAGTACAGGCAAAGAGATGGAACGGGTCAGAGATTATACCTCCAGAACCAGGCCATCATAGGCTGGACGTATACTGGAAGGAAGTTCCTTTTCCAGATCCGCACTTAGTCCCATCTGGTGAGAAATATGTGTAAGATAGCCCATTCGCGGACTCAACTCCTCAATCAATCTGACAGCCTCTGAAAGGGTAAAATGAGATATGTGCGTTTCCCTTCTGAGCGCATTTACAACCAGGTACTTGACTCCAAACAACTTTTCTTTTTCTGACTCAGGAATGTAGTTTCCATCGGTGAGGTAGGCAAAATCGCCCAGCCGGAATCCAAAGACGGGAAGACGATAATGCATCATCCGGACAGGAATAACTTCCATATCACCTATGAGAAAAGCTTCGTTGCTAATGTGGTGCATTCTAACCTGAGGGATGCCAGGATATTTCTTTTCTGCAAACACGTAAGGAAATCCATTGTTCAGAGCCCGCATCACCCTTTCTTCTCCGTAAACATCCATGGGGCTTTTCTGAAGATAGTTGAAGGCGCGAATATCATCAAGGCCGGAAATATGATCTCTGTGCTCATGGGTATAAAGAATCGCGTTTAATTTACGGAATCCGGCACGGAGCATCTGTTGCCGGAAATCAGGACCAGTATCAATCACCACAAATTGATCCCGCTGCTCCACCAGAACAGAAGAACGCAGACGTTTATCGCGTTCATCAACAGATTTACAGACCCTGCACCCACAACCGATCACCGGTACACCCTGTGAGGTGCCTGTACCAAGAAAAGTAATTTTCAAATGCTTTGATATTGCATTACGCTATTCACGAAGTTATAACTATTTTTAATACTTCATTCTATTGCAGAAGCCATGAAAGGAATCCTCTACCTGGTCCCGAATACTCTGGGCAACCCGGATACTTCCCTGACCATTCCCGAAAGCATAAAAGGGAGGGTAAGTAAGATGCATGTATTTATTGTGGAAGATCTGAGAAATGCCAGACGCTACCTGAAGAGCCTGAACAGGGAGATTAATATTGATACCCTCACGTTTTTCGAACTCAATGAACATACAGCTCCGGAGGAGATTCCAACTTTTCTGGAGCAGGTTGAAAAGGGCATGGATGCTGCCATTATATCTGAAGCAGGTGTTCCCGGGGTTGCAGACCCGGGCGCGGCAGTGGTTCGGGCGGCACATGAAAAAGGTATCCGGGTGGTTCCATTAACAGGTCCCTCTTCCCTGCTTCTGGCTTTAATGGCATCCGGACTTAACGGACAATCGTTCTGCTTTCATGGTTACCTGCCGGTGAAACGGCCGGACCGGATTAAAAAAATCAGGGAAATTGAACAGGTGGCGATACGCAGGGGAGAGACCCAGTTGTTTATTGAAGCCCCGTACAGGAATGATGCCCTGCTGGCCGATATCCTCGAAACATGCCATCCATCCACCCTGCTTTGTATCGCAGCTGATATTACTCTTGATACAGAGTTCATCTTTACAAAATCTGCAGGAGCCTGGAAAAATAAAAAACCGGCCCTTCATAAAAGGCCGGTTCTGTTTCTTATTGGCAATTAGGCATATTACTCTTCCGAATCGGGTTTTTCATCATCATCATCCTGATAGACACTGATTATTTCCACGTCAAATACCAGGATTTCGTAGGGAGGGATAGCTACATTTCCCCTGGAAGTAAACTTCCCGGAGGCTCCATAGCCCAGTTGATAGGGAATAATCAAACGACCTTTCTCCCCTTCCTTAAATTTCACCAGTCCCAGGTGCCATCCTAAAATGGCAGTGGTCTCAGATTCGTAATCACCCACTTTAAACTCAAAGTAAGTACTATCTGTAGATTCATCAAATACCCGGCCGTCGGTCAGGTAGCCCTTATAGGCCACCTGGATGGTGGAATCGATGGCCACCGGTGCGCCATCGGTAGAATCATCTATCACATAATACATGCTTACATCATCGGCCGCATCATAAACAGTATCCGCACCTACAATGGTATCCACATAGGCCACAATCTTTGCTGCTTCGTAGGCATCAATATCATCCCCAAGAACTTCAAGAAGCACTACCTCATATTTCAATGAGCTATACGCCGGAATATCACCTGTGTTTTTAGAACCATATCCCAGTTCGCTGGTAAACATAAAAGTAGCCTCTCCGCCTTCCTTCATCTTGTTCATACCTTCCGTAAAGCCTTCATTCATAGTGCCATTCTGCATTTTAAAGGGACCGTACAAGGCATCGGGATCTTCTATCCTATTGTCTATGGCAACACTTTCAATATAGGTCTCATAAACCTGATCGCTCGGGATTATATAGGATACATGGTTCACCAGGACCCAGGAGCTGTCGTTGGTCATTGCTCCGGCACCAGCACTATTCTCTATATAATAGAGTCCGCTTGCTTCCGGAACTGCATCAGGATAGTTGGCTGCTACATATATTTCGAAAAAGCGCTCCTCCTGATCCAGATTATCGTCCACTATTGAACTCTCGGTACAGGAAGTCATGATAAACAGGCCTGAAATCAATACAATTAAAGGATATAATCTTCTCACTTTCATCATCTTTTCATCTTTCCTTAACGCAATACTGCTTATTCAATTGTGCAAAAATAGTATAAATAATGGACCTTAGTCCACCTTCAGGACCTCCACGTGGTAAATCAGAACAGAATTCCCAGGTATTTTCTCTCGATCGCCAAAATTACCATGTGCCAGATGAGGAGGAATCAGGAATATAGCCACTGCTCCTTCAGACAAATGCTGCAAACCCTGTTCAACGCCTGATTCCACACCACCCTTACCGATGGTAATCACTTTGGGGTTCTCCCCTGGGGCCTGATAACAGGATGTCCCATCCAACAGGATGGATTCAAAGGCAAAGCTCACCCGGCTATTATCTGCGATACGTCTCCCCATTCCGGGTTTCTCAATAACAATCCATAATCCCGAAGGTGTCACTTGTGCCGGCCAGCCTGTACGCTCCAGGAAAGCCGAAATGTGATCCTGTTGTCGCTGCTGCATATACTGATTGGCCCGGATGAACTGTTCTGACAGCTGATTGGACCCGCTTTCTTCCTGCTCCTGAACCGGCGGATCGCATGCAGATACCAGGAGAAGAGATAAGCCCGCAATTAAGTAAATGAAATCCCTATTCATCTCTGAGCATCTTTGCATATCCCGGTAACAAAGACTCAAAACCAGCCAGGGTCGCCTTCATTGTAAGAAAAGAATCGCCACCGGCAGCATTGATATGACCTCCTCCATGATAGTGTTCCGTGGCCACAAGGTTCACTGGAAAATTTCCACGCGATCTGAAGGAGGCCTTGATACGGTCCTTCTTCTCAACAAAAAGCGCTGTAAATTTAATACCCTTTACCGAGAAGGGGATGTTCACAAATCCTTCGGTATCACCCTTACGATGATTGAATCGCTTCAGTTCCTCGTCGGTCAGGCTGATATAAGCAGTATGAAACTCTGGCAGAATCACCATCTTTTCTAGCATGCAATATCCCTGCAGGCGCATTCGGTCCTCAGAAAAGGCATCATAGACATTGGAGTATATCCTGTCCTTTTCAATGTCATACTTCATCAGATCGCCCACGATATGAAAAATCTCAGGATAGCTGCTTGCAAAGTTGAAGTTTCCGGTATCTGTCATAATGGCCACATAAAGACACGTGGCAATCTCCTTGTCAAGCACCTCTTTTTGAAGTACATTCTTGAGGAAAAGATATATCATTTCGCCTACGGATCCCCTGCCTGTTTCTGATATGGCAATATCCGTAAAATCCAGGGGCTCCTGGTGGTGGTCAATCAGTACTTTTTTCGCCGTGGACTTCTGAAGGAACTCCTCCACCCCGTTCAGGCGCTTTGGATCATTGAAATCCAGGCAAAAGATCAATTCTGCTTCTGAAATAATTTCAATTGCTTTCTCGCGCTTATAGGTAAAGGTGGTTGATAGTTCGATGCCCGGAAGCCACCGTAGAAAATCAGGCAGTCCGTCGGGGATCACAACCTGTGCATCCTTTCCCATCTTCCTGAGTGCCAGTGCCAGCGCCAGGCTTGAACCAATGGCATCTCCGTCGGGATTGGTGTGGGTAAGCACTGTTATCTTTTGGGCCGAATCAATCCAGCTCTGTATTGTTCTCGCAACTGCTTCCTCTACCATAATTCCTGCAATCTTTAAGAGCTCAAAGTTAAAAAATATTGAAGTGGCTTAACAAAGCCCGGAATAATTTGTTAATATGCATTATTAAACAAAATACATATGTCTGGAAACTTCACCTTTACAATTATTAAGCCTTTTGCCGTGTCCGAAGGTCATATCGGACCCATTTTGAACATGATCCATGATAACGGATTCAGGATTTCGGCCATGAGAATGCTCTGGCTGACCAGGGGAGAAGCACAGCGCTTTTACGAAGTGCACAAAGAACGCCCCTTTTACAATGACCTGGTTGAATTCATGACCTCAGGACCCATTGTGGTTGCCGTCCTCCAGAAAGAAAACGCTGTAGCAGATTATCGCAATCTGATTGGAGCCACCGATCCGGAGAAAGCCGAAGAGGGGACCATCCGGAAACAGTTTGCCAGGAGCATGCGTGAAAACGCTGTACATGGTTCAGATTCGGATGAGAATGCAATATTTGAGGCTTCGTTTTTCTTTTCAGGCCTGCAGAGGTTCTGAGTCCTGCCATCATCGGAGTACTACATCGTCGATCACATCCATTCCTGCAGCTTCGTTGAGCCTGGGGATAAGCGATGTTTTGATCATGCTCAGTTCATTTCTGACTACTGAGGAGTGAAGTGTAACATAGAGTTTCCGGTTTTGTATCCGGAGGGATTTGGTTTTTTTGGCCACAGTAATTCCCAGAAGGTCCTTCCACGATTTCATCAGCCGGTATTCAGCCAGTCCTTTCTCCAGGCGATTTGACTTTACGAACTGCTGAAGCAGAGAATCTATTTTACGAACGTCCTTTCTTTCCATGATTATCCTTGTATCTCTTCTATTATGGCTTCAGGGGTGATCCTGTATACCTTATTTTCGGTGGGGATCTCCTTCAGAATACCCTGCAGGCGTTGTTCATTGGTATCTGTAATAAATATCTGACCAAATTGATTCTCTGCCACCAGGCTGATTATATGTTTCACCCTGCCAGCGTCAAATTTGTCAAAAATGTCGTCCAGCAGAAGGATGGGTGGTATTTTAGTGAGCTTACGGATAAACTCAAATTCGGCCAGCTTCAAAGCCACCAGAAATGTCTTCTGTTGTCCCTGTGAGCCACTTTTCTTCAGGCTATGATTTCCCAGATCCATTTCCAGATCATCCTTATGAATCCCGAAAGTGGTGTACTGCAGTATCCTGTCCTTCTCATTGGAGGCTTTCAGGCCTTCCCTGAAACCGTTATCCTGAAGATGCGCCTGGTAGCTAAGACTTACCTTTTCACGATCTCCTGAAACATGGGAATAAAAAGTATTAAATACAGGTAGCAACTCATTCACAAAACGAAGTCTCTCCTCATAGATAGGTTCTCCGTAACGGATCAGCTGCTCATCCCAGATCTCCAGCATCTGAGGATCAAAATTCCTGGTGAATGTAAAATCTTTGAGTAACTTATTTCTCTGGGCAAGAGCCCGGTTATATTGTATAAGGTTTTCAAGATAGACCCTGCTGTACTGGGCTATCACACCGTTCATAAATTTTCTTCTCTCCTCGCTTCCCCCGTTTATAAGAATGGAGTCTGCAGGCGATATCATGACCAGGGGAATCAGTCCGATATGCTCGGAGAGCTTGGTATATTCCTTCTGGTTTCTTTTGAACTGCTTCTTTTTCTGCTTTCTTATGCCGCAGTAAATGTTCTCTTTCTTGCCCTTTCTGTCAAACAGCCCCTGTACAACCAGGAATTCCTGATCATACCTTATATTCTGGCTATCCACCGGATTCAGATTGCTTTTACATAGAGACAGGTAGTGAACTGCATCAAGCAGGTTGGTCTTTCCCACACCATTCTCCCCCACAAAACAGTTGATTTTGGCTGAAAGTGAAATATCCAACTGTTCATAATTCTTAAAGTTGACCAGCGAAAGAGTTTTCAGATGCATATACAAAATTACTAATTTTCATCGAAGCATTTTGGGAAAATTCACTTATCTTTAAGCCTACATCTTTTAAATCTAAACAATTGATAAAAAGACAATTAATAATTATTCCGCTGGTATCAATATTGCTTGGAGGATGCGCTGAATTAAACTCTCTGATGCAATCTGTCCCCACAAAGGCTGCTTTATCTGAGACAGAAGTTATAGAAGGACTGAAAGAAGCGCTCATCACAGGATCTAACAAGGCATCATCTTTGCTTTCGGCCGTTGACGGTTATTACGGGGACGAACTGGTGAAGATTCTTCTCCCCGAAGAAGCATCAGTGATTATTGATAATCTCTCGAAGATTCCGGGCGGGGACAAACTGGTAGAGGACCTTATCCTGAGTATTAACCGTGCTGCCGAAGATGCAGCCAAAGAAGTTGCGCCCATTTTTATCAACAGCATCCGGCAGATGACCATCAATGATGCTTTTGGTATTCTTAAAGGGGCAGACAATGCTGCTACTCAGTATCTTATAAACACCACCCGTACAGATCTTTACGATTTGTATAAACCAAAAATCACCAGGTCCACCGAGAAGGATATCCTGGGAGGCGTTTCAGCCAAAGATTCATGGGATGCACTGACAGGAAAATGGAATCTTTTTGCCAACTCCATTGCCGGGAGATTGGCGAATGTAAGTCCCGTGAACATTGACCTGGATGACTATCTCACCAATAAAGCCCTGGATGGGGTCTTCCTGAAAGTGCAGGACGAAGAAAAGAACATCAGGCAGAATGTTTCTGCACGCATTACACCGATATTACAAAAGGTATTTGGTAGTCTGGATTCTTAGTCAGCAATACCTATAAAAAATTGCCATTTTTTGTTACTTTTGCGGAAGTTTTTCAAAACCAACAAAATCAGAGTAATGTCGAAGAAATCGAATGTGAAGAAAACGGACAAGAATCTTGAAGGCATTGAACAGGCTTTAACGCGTTCCGAACAATTTATAGAAGAAAATCAAAAAGCGCTTACGTATTTCCTTCTTGGAATTATGGTTGTATTGCTAATTATCATTGCCGGAAACAGATATTATCTGAAACCTCTTAACGAGGAGGCGGCGGCTGATATGTATTATGCAGAGCGGTTTTTTGAAATTGACTCTTTCAACCTTGCACTAAACGGCTACGGTACCTATCCAGGTTTTCTAAATGTAATGGATGACTATGGTTTGAGTAAATCTGCAAAGATTTCCAGGTATTATGCCGGCGTGTGCTACCAACAGCTTGGCGATTATGAATCAGCCATTAAGCTGCTGAATAAATTCAAAACAAATGACCTCCTTGTAGGTGCTGCTAAATACAGTACCCTTGGAGATGCTTATGTGGAAATGGGCGAGCTGAACAAAGCTATTACTGCCTACAAGAGCGGAATTGAAAAGTATGAGAATAACTTTTCTACTCCCATCATTTTGAAAAAAATGGGTCTGGTTTATGAAGAACTTGATCAGCTGGATGAAGCTCTTAAAGCATACCATACCATTGAGTCTACCTATCCTGAAACAACTGAAGGACGAGAGATTAAAAAGTATATCGGCAGGGTGGAATCAAAAATGTCACTGTAAGGGTTATCATACTCAGACACATGTCTACAAGCCTGAAAAACTTATCGGACCATGATCCTGCGTCCATCCCAGACGGATCACTAATGAAATTCAGCATCGTTGTATCTGAATGGAACGAAGAGATTACCGCAGCACTCCTGGATGGAGCCTTAAAGAGGTTAAAGGAGCATGGCGTCAAAGAGGAGAACATCCATGTAAAAACAGTCCCCGGCAGCTTTGAGCTCCCCTATGGTTCAAGGATAGTTGCTGAACAGTACGCACCTCATGCAGTAATTTGCCTGGGCTGTGTGATCCGAGGAGAGACCAGCCATTTCGATTATATCTGCCAGGGGGTAACACAGGGTATTACCGAACTAAATCTCGATTATGATATACCCTTTATTTTCGGTGTACTTACAACTGAAAATCAACAACAGGCCCTGGACCGTGCCGGAGGTAAACATGGGAATAAGGGTGATGAAGCTGCGGTAACAGCTCTGAAAATGGCCGCTCTCAGAAATATTCTGCTCCAGTAAAGCTTTAGCATCAAACAGTACTTACCTGCTCTTCTTCTTGGGCTGTGGCTTTCTTCCACCCAGTGATTGTTGTTGCTGCTGTTGTTTCTGGATAGCTTCCAGACGAGCTGCAAACTTGGACTTCCTGGCAGGTTTATTCTGCTTGGAAGCAATCTTCTTCATGATCTTATCCTCGTCAATAAACCTTTTAAATAAGAGGTTCTGCCCAATGGTTATCAGGTTGGCCAGGAAATAGTAGTAGGTCAGGCCTGATGAGAAATTATTCAGAATAAACATGAACATCACCGGCATAATATACATCATGGTCTTCATGCCTGGCATCTGGCTGCTTCCAGCAGTCGCCTGGTTGTTCCATTTCATGGATATCATGGTGGTAACAGTCATTAATAAGGTAAAGAGACTTACATGATCGCCATACATGGGGATGTTCCAGGGAAGATCAAGTATGGAGTCGTAGGTAGAAAGGTCATGAGCCCACAAAAAGCTTTGCTGACGCAATTCGATGGATGTGGGGAAAAACCTGAACATGGCATACAGAATAGGGAACTGTAGGAGCATTGGTAAACAACCACCCATGGGGTTGGCTCCGGCCTTCTTATAAAGGTCCATGGTGGCCTGCTGCTTCTTCATGGCATCTTCCTTCTTAGGATATCGCTCACCTATTTCATCCACCTGGGGTTTCAGAAGGCGCATGACCGCCTGCGATTTAAATGAGCGGTAGGTGAGCGGGAAAAGTGCCACTTTGATAATCAGTGTCAACAGGAGTATAATGATCCCGTAGTTCACGATCCTTTTGCTCAAAAAGTTGAAAATGGGAATAACAACATAGGCATTGATCCAGCGGATCATAGGTCCTCCAACAGTTACCACATTTTGAAGCCCCAGCTCGCCATATCCTTTCAGGGAGGTGAAATTATTGGGACCCAGGTAGAGTTGCATACCAATTACCTGATCACCTGTCCGATTGTAAGGCATATCTATGGATGTGGAAAAGCGGCGAACATATTTTCCCGGATCATTGAAGCGTTCCTGTAACATGTACGCACCATCAAAATACTCATCGGCAAGCAGGATGGTGGAGAAAAACTGGTGGCTGAATGCAATCCACTTGATACGGGTGGTTTCGGTAACGTCTTCGATCTCCTTCTTGGATCTCGATTTAAAGTTTTCCACATCTCCCCCGTGGTATCTGTAATAAAGGGTTGTGTACATTGCTTCGTTTTGATACCCCTTTTCCTGTGAAGGTGCATAAAAATCAAATTTGAACTCCATTCTGTCGGTCCGGTACTGATCCAAGCCTTTGAAGCGCATATCAAAATCCAGCATATAATCATCATCGAACAACCTGTAGATATAGGAAATGTAAGCTGATTCAGAAATATTCATCTTCATGGTAAGCTGCTGGAATGATCGTCCATCCTCTCCCGTAAGTTTCTTGATTGTTGGGTTGAAATACAGTTCGCCCGTATTGATACTTCTGTTCTCGGCAAAGAACTGCAATTCAAAAATGGTTGAATCACCGTCAAATAAAAGAAGTGGTAAGGAATCGTAAGTCTGATACTTCTTCAGCTGTACCGTATACGGCCGTCCTCCAAGGGTCGAAAAGCTTAATTTTATATTCTCATTCTCAAGAACTACCTTCTCCGAAGTACCTGTAGCTGCATTTGCAAAATCGCCCAGTTCAGATGACAACCTGTTCAGGGTGACGGAATCGTTCACTGCAGCGCTTTCAGTCTCGGCAAAAGGCAAAGCAGCCTCTGCCTGGCTTGCAGCTTCCATGGCCCTTATTTGCTCCACACGGGCTATGGAATCAAGCCTGCTTCGTTCAGCCATCTGAGCCTCACGCTGAGGCTTGGTCATAATGCTGTAGCCCACCAGAAGAAGTCCTATAACACCCAGACCTATAATTGTATTTCTATCCATTTTTAACTATTAAATTCAGGCACAAAAGTAATGGTTTAGCCTGTATATCAATATAAATTCAGCTAAAATCCGCCAGATTTCGGTGAATTGCAGATAGCTGCGCTTATATAGCTATTTGCTGTGTTTGATGGCGGCTTTGATAAAGGCGATAAACAGGGGGTGGGGATTCAGCACAGTACTCCTGTATTCGGGGTGAAACTGGGTACCCACAAACCAGGGATGCCCCGGTTGTTCCATGATTTCCACAAGACCGCTTTTGGGATTAAACCCGGTGGGAACCATGCCCTGCTCCCTGAATGCCTCCAGGAAATCGTTATTAAATTCATAGCGGTGACGATGCCTCTCCCGTACCATATCTGAATCATAAACTTTTTGCACAAGTGATCCCTTCTCCAGAGAACAGGCATATCCACCAAGACGCATGGTTCCTCCCTTCTCTGTAACACCTTTCTGTTCCTCCATCAGATCAATAACCGGGTGCGAGGTATTACTATCCATCTCGGTGGAATGCGCATCCATTAATCCCAGTACGTTGCGGGCAAACTCTATAACGGCACATTGAAGGCCAAGACAAATACCCAGGAACGGAACCTTGCTTTCGCGGGCATAAGTGGCCGCCATAATTTTTCCGTCGACCCCCCTGTCCCCGAAACCTGGTGCAACCAGAATTCCATCAAAGCCTCCGAGCAAGTCAGAAACATTGTCTTCAGTTATCTCCTCAGAATGAACAAACTCTACCTTCACTTTCACTTTGTTATAGGCCCCGGCATGGCTCAATGACTCAATAATGGATTTGTAGGAATCATAGAGCTCAACATACTTACCCACCAGTGCAATCCTAATTTCCGTGCTTGAACTCTTCAGACGATCCACAAACTTCTTCCAGTCTTTAAGTTCGGAGGCTTGCTCAGAAACAATATGCAGTTTTTTCAGTACCATTAAATCAAGCCCCTCCTTTCGCATAAGCAGGGGTACCTCGTAAATGGTGGATACATCGATGGACTGAATTACTGCCTCCAGTTCCACATTGCAGAACAGGGCCACTTTTTTTCGAAGATCTTTATCCAGATCATGCTCGGATCGAAGCACCAGAACATCGGGCTGAATTCCATTCTCAAGCAGCACCTTAACCGAATGCTGGGTAGGTTTCGTCTTTAATTCGCCTGAAGCTGCCAGGTAGGGCACCAGGGTCAGGTGTATAAATACTGTATTTTCAACTCCCAGGTCCCAGCGTAACTGCCTGACGGCTTCAATATAGGGTAGTGACTCTATATCACCTACTGTGCCTCCTATTTCTGTTATTATAAAATCATATTCCTTCTTCCTTCCCAGGAAAGTGATTCTTTTTTTAATCTCATCTGTGATATGGGGAATCACCTGAACAGTTTTCCCCAGATAATCACCCTTGCGTTCCTTATTTATTACCGACTGATAGATTCTTCCGGTGGTAACATTATTGGCCTGGGAAGTCTGAATATCCAAAAAACGCTCATAATGTCCCAGATCAAGATCTGTTTCAGCTCCATCGTCTGTAACATAGCACTCACCATGTTCATAAGGATTGAGGGTACCCGGATCCACATTGATATAAGGATCCAGTTTCTGGATAGTCACCCTGTATCCCCTGGACTGCAAAAGTCGTCCAAGGGAAGCGGAAACAATACCTTTACCCAACGAAGAAGTAACTCCTCCCGTCACAAAAACATACTTTGTACTACGCAAGTTGATTCAGATTTATGTTCGTGGTAAAAGTAAAGATTTAATTTTCATTTTCCATATCATCCAGAATGCGGATCTTCTTCTCAAGAACCTCTATCCGATTATGCGCCTCATCGATTTTCGCCTGGAATCCCTGGATGGTCCCTTCCGAGCTGTCGGATTGCTTGAAGAAACCTATGTTATTCTCCCAGACGCTCATATCATTACGAAGTTGCTGCAGTTTGTTTACCAGTTTGTCCCTTTCAAAATTCAGCTTCATTTCGCCCCTTGGTGTGTCTGCCATCCCTTCAATCCGATGTTTGAATTTAAAAATACTTCGATCAGATTCATCCATGCCGGTTTTATCAAGAAACCTGTCCATGGCCAACCTGAATTGATCCTTGATCCATTCCTTCTTTGCAGAAGGCACATAACCAATTGCATTGTACCTGGATTGAAATTCCTTCAAGGCTTCCATATTCTCTTTCCTTTTATCCTTGATGGTAAAAGCATCCATCTCGGCTACTATCTGCTCCTTGGCTTTAAGGTTCTCCTCAAAGGTGGCATCAATATCTTCAAAGTATTTTGACTTATTAGTGAAAAATGTATCGCAGGCAGCCCTGAATCTTTTCCACAATTTATCCGAATCTCTCCTTGGTACCGGCCCTATCTCTTTCCAGCGCTTCTGAAGCCGGATCAGTTCGTTGGTTGTCTCCTTCCACTGCTGACTGTTGCTCAATTCTTCTGCCTTCAAGATAATCTCCATTTTCTGTTCAAGGTTTCCTTTCTGGTCGTCATAGGCGGCGGCATAATATTTAGCCTTATTTCCAAAAAAAACATCACAGGCAGTCCGGAACCTGGAGTAGATGATATTGTTGTCCTTCTTCGGTGCATAACCAATGGTTTTCCAGGTCTTCTGAATCTCCAGTACCTTGTTGGTTTTATCAACCCAGGCCCCATGTGTTTCATATACTGTGGCCGCAATATTTTCCACTTTTTCGCACAGCGCAACCTTCTTCTCCAGATTCTCATGTAAAGATTCTTTCAGCCTGGAATGATAACCCTGGTGTTTCTTATTGATTACGGAGGTAGCCTGTTTAAAGCGTTCCCATATTTCATCCCTTTTTTCACGTGGTACCGGTCCAATCTCTCTCCATCTGGCATGGTGCTTCTGAAGTGCTTTAAAAGCCTGAACAATATTGGGATCCTTATCAAGGGCCTCTGTCCTCTCGCAAAGCTGCTCTTTCAGCTCCAGGTTTTTCTTAAGATCCAGTGCCCTCAGGTCACGGTTGATGCGAACATAATCATTGAACTTCTCTACAAAGTAGTTATAGGAGTCCCAAAGATCTTTCAGGTTCTGATGTGGAACAACACCTGCGGCGAACCATTGCTTCTGAAGTTCCTTAAATTTCCGGAAGGTTATTTCAAAAGTTTCCTGGTTTTCCATCAGAACTCTGAATCCTTCCAGGATCTCCTGCTTTTTAAGAAGGTTTTCCTTCTTTGTTTTTTCGAGTTGCTTCGTAAATTCAGCCTTTAAGCCTTTATACTTGTATAACAACTCTTTCATGTCAGCCTCCACCGGCTCCTCGACAGGTTTAAAATCTTCGATGTTGCCACCTTCATCAAGAAAATGTTTCTTCTTTTCCTCCATGACAGCAGCCACCTTCTCGTAAAAAACCTTCTTAATCTCTTCAAGCTCTTTCCTGATATTCCCTTTTCCCGGATTATCCAGTTTTTCACTCATCAATTTCACCAGGTCCTCCTTGCTCAGCAAAGCAAAGTTCACTCCTTCCTCACCCTGTATATCATTACCCTGATCTACAGGATCATGATCGGATTTATTGTTCTTCATCTCCTCCTCTTCATCAACCAGTTTATCGGATGCGGGCCGGGTCTTTTTAAGGGGGGGATCGGGTTTTGTAGCCGGGGTGGCTTCTTCTGGAGGAGTGATTTCCGCAAGCGGGGCAGCTTCTTGCGTCGGGGTGTCTTCTTCCGCAGAAGCGGTTTTCTCTACTGGTGAGCTTTCTTCAGATTGGGTGGTCTCAGATGTGTCTGAAATGGATTCTGATGTAGCAGGAACAGGATCTGATTTGACAGAAAGTGATTCCGTATCTGAATCTGCTTCCTGATCGACCGATCCGGTCGAATCAACTTCGGGTTCCAGGTTCCTTGTTTCTTCTTCTTTTTCTTTGTTATTCTTCTCCTTTAAAGGATCATTTAATTCAGAATTATTCATGACAGGTAGAGGATTAGTAGGTCGCTAGCAATCACAAATTAGTGATTTTTCATGAAATGCACGATTTTTCGAAAAAAAACTGTCCTATCTTCGTAGAAAATCAGAGTACTATGCGCATCGATATAATTACGGTCTTACCACAACTGCTGGAGGGGCCACTTAACCATTCCATAGTCAAGAGAGCCAGAGAGAAAGGACTGGTGGAAATCCACATTCATGACCTTCGTGATTTTTCCCGGGACAAACACAGACGGGTAGACGATTATGCTTTTGGAGGAGATGCCGGCATGGTCATGTGCATTGAACCCATTCACAGAGCCATTTCTCAACTGAGTTCGGAACGGGAATATGACGAAATCATCTATACCTCACCCGATGGGGCCAGGTTCAACCAGAAGGAAGCCAATCGCCTTGCATTGACCGGAAATCTGATAATTCTTTGCGGACATTACAAGGGGATTGACCAGAGGATAAGAGATCACCTCATCAGCCGTGAAATCTCCATCGGGGATTATGTGTTGACCGGAGGAGAACTTGCAGCAGCTGTAATATGCGATAGCGTGGTTCGACTTCTTCCGGGAGCTATTTCTGACGAAACTTCAGCGCTGAGCGATTCATTCCAGGACGGACTGCTGGCACCACCGGTATATACCCGGCCGGCCGAATACCAGGGCTGGAAAGTGCCTGAGATTCTTTTATCGGGACATGCGGCAAAAATTGACCGGTGGAAACACGAGCAATCGCTTGAACGAACCCGGGCTCTCAGACCGGATCTGCTGGAGGGCAATGAGGATTGATTATCTGAGTATTTTCCTGACAAAGGCTACTTTGAAGCCGGACCCCTGCTTCAGTTTTAAACGAAAAACTCAGTCAATGGTTTTTCGCTGACACAGGGAAGCAAAATCACAATAAGAGCATTTATGATCATTGTCCCTCTGCACAAAGGGAACAGAGGGATCGAAAAGCTTCCGGAGAACCTCTTTCAAGCTATCAATGTATTCTCCCTCCAGGTCCGCGAGGGAATCGACTCTAGCCCCAGGCCTGGGGCTTGTCATCTTCAGGGCGGGATCAAAATCCTCCTCAAAAAGGCCTTTCATGGCGTAGAGTCCGGGCATAATCTTCTCTCCCGGGTAAAGCTCCTCTACCAGCCAGGCATAAAAAAGAGTTTGCATGGCTGCTCCGTTCCTGCTTCCATAGTTCCCTTCAAACAGGGACTCAAGGGTCGTAAAATTCTGACTGGTCTGTCCGGTTTTGTAATCAATTACCCTGAGAATCCCGTTAACCCTGTCGATGCGATCAATTTTCCCTCCCATTCGAATCTCAATCTTCTCCTGATTCACTTCAATCTTCAGGTTCCTGATGTAGCTATCTTCGGCCGAAACAAGTTCAAAGGGAGCAATGGCCAGGTCGGTTCTGATAATCTTCTCCAGGTAACGCAACATTACTTGAAATATGATGATGTTTCTTCCTTCCAGTTCCTCTCGTTTTCTGCCTTTGAAATGTTGATTCATAAAAACGCTTTTGAGAAGCTCCTCGGCTCTGGAAGTTTCCAAAAGTTCCGACAACTCATCCCTGCCTATCTGACTGTTATTTCTTTCTGCTATATCACTATAGAGTTCTTTCAGGGTATCATGGACCACCGTTCCAAATCCTGCCGAATCAATTTCCTCATGGATCTCATCCGCTTCCCCGATCCCGGCTATATACCTGAGGTAAAACTTCAGAGAACAATCGATATAGGTATTCACAGCTGAAGGTGAAAGGTAGCGCCCTTCCTCAGTGTCTGACTTATAAGTATCCAGTTTCAAATCAGCTTCCCGGGTGTGAGATATCTCCAGGGCTTCTATTTCTCTGGCCCGCACTTCCAGTCCGGGTCTTACGATTTTTACATCCTTGCTGAAAATCAACTGGTGAAGATAACGGCTCATCTCTCCGGTTCGCATCCCTCCCGTGGCACTGTTAAAAAGCAGATCGACACGTTCGGCCCGTTGCAGGAGACGATAGAAATAATAGGCATAAATGGCATCCATATCTTCTTTTGCGGGCATTCCGAATGCCAGGCGAAGTGAATATGGAATATTCGAGTGGGCAGAATGAGAGGCAGGCATCACCTCTTCGTTCATAGAAAGGAGGATCACATGCTTGAAATCCAGCAACCTGGTTTCAAGAATCCCCATCACCTGCAGCCCTGAAAGGGGCTCTCCTTCAAATGGTATCCGGAGAAGGCCCAGAAGTTTCCTCAGCAAACGCTCAAGGATGGAAACGGTAAGCACAGGACGCCTGGAAATCACCAGTTCAAGCTTATTCAGGTGCATAAGCAGCTGAAAGATAAACTCACGGTCCAGAGCCTCATGCAGCAGTTCCTCCTTTACTGCGAGTGCTTCCAGGATATGCATAAAGATTGCCTTCAGGTATTCTATCATACCAGAGGCATCTTCCACATCTCTGAATATGGCATCTTCCAGCTCTCCGCTGAAAATTTCCCGGTCTACCATCACCAGGTTGTCGCGCATAATTATGTTAGCCACATCCTCTCCCTGGCTATCGTTCACTTTCCTGAAATAGGGATGCAGCAGGACCGACATCACATCTTTGTGATAAAAGCGAACCTTGCCGCCAGAGCTCTTCCGGATGTTGTGCTGCAAACGAAGCAGGGTGTCAATGAAGCTGAAAACAGGAGTGTTTTTCATGGGATAGCCCATGGTCACATTGATATCCCTGGTATTTTCAGGGAGCGACATTATAACAGGCAGCAACAACTCCTCGTCACACAGGATAATTGCGGTATCGGTACAATCAGAAAGGCTCTCCTGGTCTTCCGACTCCAGAATCCGGTGGACAGTTTTGGCCTGAAGAACATCGCTGGGAAGTTCAAAAATCCGGTAATCCTTCTTTTCATCCAGTCCCCGGAACTCTTCCAGCTGGCTGGCTGCAGGAAAACGCTCCATATTCTCTCTTAAAAAGCGACCTGCCTCCCTGCCTGCACTGTCGGTATACTGATGATCAAAATCCCAGTAAAATTCAGCTCCGTGCTTCTGTAGCCAGGAAAAAATCAGCTTCTCACACTGGTTTAAGGCATTGAAGCCTGCAACAATGGTTCGCCCTTCCCAGTCATCGTTCAGCTCTCCCCTGCCTGTACGCTCCACAATTTCCCGGTACTGCATGCCCTGGTATCCCTCCGCCCTTTCTGATAAGGCAAGTCTAAGACTTTTGTAGAGGACCGGGAGAAGGAGCCAGCTCTTAAGAAAAAGTTCTTTTTCAGGGCTGGAATCTCCCAGGTGGAATCCTGTCCAGAACTGTCTTATAAATTCGAGCTGCTCTGGTTCTATTCCGGCCATGGGCTCTTCGAGGGCTTTCAGATCCTTGATATTCCGAAATAACATATCCGCATCCACCAGGTACTTATCCATCTCATCAAAATCCCTGAGCATCATTTCTCCCCACATGTAAAAATCATCCAGGGGCTCGGGGTGTTCCACCGACTCCTGGTAGATATCGTAAAGTGTAAAGAAGAGATCGATGGGATCGCTTAATTCCAGCTGACTGAGTTCATCTACAAAATCACTGATGGTATATATGCGTGGTGCCCAGCCTGTTTGTTTGATATGTAAGGCCAGGTGCCGTTGGAGAAAGAGCCCCGCACGCCTGTTCGGGAGGATAATCCGCGTATCTCCCAGGCCTCCCGGAGAAGTCTGAACAAGATGAATGGCCAGTTTTTCAAGTATGGGCTGCATTAGTATTCCGCTTTATAATATTTCCCCTGCCAGCTGTCATTTTTTAGCAGCAGGTCCTCAAAGGCCCTTAATACCCCATCGTATCTGATACCCCAACCTTCGCGAATCGCCATTCCGGGACTTACTTCCCCTGCAATACGTTCCACCACAAATGCGGGGTTAAGTCGTTCCAGGATCTCCACCATTAACTGGAGGTATTCCTCCATGCTAAAGAACTGGAAATCACCGGGCTTCTCCCTGTACTCAAGGGCCATGGCTGTTCCCTCAATCAGCTGCAGCTGGTGAAACTTGATACTATTCAGGGGCCACCTGGAGAGTTCGTCTGCCATTTCCAGGAAATCGCCCCGGTTTTCACCCGGCAGGCCAATGACTACATGTCCGCCAACACGCACCCCCCTGCTGGCTGTTTCACTCACCGCCCACAGGCTCTTTTCCACATCGTGTCCACGGTTTACCCTCAGAAGGGTTGGGTTGTTCACCGACTCAATGCCATATTCAACAACCACGTAAAAGCGCTCCGACAGCTCCTTGAAATAGTCCAGCAACTCCCCATCCACACAGTCGGGCCGGGTACCCACCACGATTCCCATGACTCCGGGTACTGACAGCGCCTCCTCGTACATGGAATTCAGGTCTTCCAGTTTGCCATAAGTATTTGTATAGGCCTGGAAGTAGGCCAGGTACTGGCTTGCCCTGCGGTATCTTTTCTTATGAAAGGCCATGCCCTGCCTGATCTGTTCGGTAATGGATTTTCCAGGATTGTTGTAGGATGGAGTAAATGCCCTGTTGTTGCAAAAGGTACAGCCCCCCGTACCACAGGTTCCGTCCCTGTTGGGACAGGTAAAACCTGCGTCGATTGTAATCTTCTGCACGCGTTCACCAAATTGCTTTTTGAAATAATCGCTGTACGCATTCAGCCTTCTCTCTGTCCCCCAGGAATATACCATTGCCTAAAGCTTAACTGTTTTATCCAACATCACATACCACAGGTAGCCCTCTACCTGACTGTAACCCATCTGTCTTAGCCGGTCCATATAATTCCGGACCTGGGAGATGTAGCCTGGTTTTTCCAGTTCTCCAAACTTGAAATCCACCACCGTAATCCGCTCACCTTCCACGATTACCCTGTCGGGACGAAGTACCCTTCCATCGCCGCAAAGGATGCTTCGTTCGTTATATACCTGCTTTGTCTCATCTTCCGAAAACCAGTTCCGCACAGCGGGAGTATTTAGTTTCTTTCGAATCATGGATTCCAGCTCATCCCTCTCCTTTCCCGGAACCTGTCCCTCCCTCTGCAGAGCATCCAATACCCTTCCCAGGTCCCCATGACTGATAATCCGGGAAAATATCTGGTGCATCATATTCCCGTACATGCGCCCGGTACGGAATATTCCTTCCTCATCCACAAAATACTGATCACTTCGCAGTCTCACTTTCAGGGAACGTTTATCCCTGTTTACAGGATATGATCTGAACTGCCAGGGATCATCCTCCTGTTTCCGTGGAGTGTAAACAGGCATTTCTCCAATGGTCAAAACCATTCTGTCCAGGTAGCTTTGAAGGGAGTCTGTACAGGGCTCCATTTGCGGATTGCTGCTCATAATGGCCTGAAAAAGATCGCCCGTGCTTTTCACTTCCTTCAGCTCCTTTTTCGGAATACCTGCGTAGAGCAGGTCCCTGGCCCTGGTAAAAGCCACATACAGGAGGTTTAGCTTATCCATATATCCCTTCATTCGCTCCCGGTAATAAGCTGGTGCAAACAGGGTATGTACCAGCTTAGAGCTATATTTCACAGGAACGGTGGGGATCCTTTCCAGGGCAGTCCCTTCGGTTTCACACCAGAGGATTTCAGAATTCCTGTGCCCGGTGGTCACTTCCCAGTCACAAAAAGGAACAATGACAGCTTTAAATTCAAGGCCCTTGGATTTATGTATGGTAAGAATCCTGATGGCATTGGATTCTTCGGAAACAGAAATCCCCCATTTGGAGCCAAATTGCTCCCAGTACTCGAGAAAATCGCGGATACCAAGGGGATCTCTTCGCTGGAGATCGATCACCACATCCTGAAAGGCCTGGAGATAAGGCAGGTCCTCTGCTCGCTGTCCCAGGGAAAACAGCTGGATCAGAGATTCAATCAGCTCATAAAGGGGCAACTGCCTTAAAAGCTCCCTTTGCTCATTAAAGGGGAGCGGGAAAAATCCCTCCGGACTTATATCTGTGCTGAAAAATTGCGCCGGATCCATATCCTCTTTAGTCCCCAGAAGGTAGCAGTAGTATTTGAGCAAGGTGTTGTTTATCTCATGCCCGGGTTGAACCAGGTACCTGAGCAGAGATACAAGAAGGGAAACAGAGTTGTTATGAACAAGTAAAAGTGATTCATTGGAGATTAACCTGAATTTGTTAGATTCACCGCTACGCCTGGCATGTTCCAATAATCTGTTAGCCACAGCCACTCCCTCTTTGCGGGTACGCACCAGGATCGCTATTTCACCCGCTTCGATTCCCGTTTGCCGGATCTCTTCCACCCAGGCAGGAAGGACCTCAAGTACCTCTTCCCGGAAAGAGTGCTCTTCGGCCCCGAACTGCATAAGCTTAACCCTTCCGCCGGTACCCATCTGTTGTTCGGGAATCTCCTGCACCACATCCGCATAAGCCATTTTAAAACGCTCCACTTCCAGTTCCGCTTCACGCCTGCTAAGTGGGGATGCAATCAATTCCTTTCCGATCTTTTCAGAGAGCAGTTGGGAGGAAAGCTGGAAAACCGTATTGTTGAACCTGACAATCTGTTCGCGGCTTCTGAAATTCCTGGCAAGGGTGAGAATCTGAACCTCCTGGTGACTGAAATCACGTTCCAGCTCTGAGGCCAGGATCTTCCAGTCGGAGTTCCTCCACCTGTAGATGGACTGCTTCACATCTCCGACAACCAGGTTCTGCTGACCTGCGGCCAGGGAATTATCCAGCAGCGGACCAAAGTTATCATACTGGAAAAGGGACGTATCCTGGAACTCATCCAGCATAATATGATGATAGCGACTACCGGTCCGTTCATATACAAAAGGTACCTGGTTCCCCCCGATGATCCCTCGAAGGAAACGGCTGGAGTCGGCTATGAGGAACAGGTTCCGCTCCAGGGTGTACTCACGGACATACTCCCAGGTATCGGCCAGGATCCCAAGCGTATAGTAGTTGGCCCTCACCAGTGCAAGGGTATTTAGTATGACCTGCAGCCTGTAAACCTCATTCAGAAGAGGCATCAACTGCTCTTCTGTAAGTGAGCTCACGGCCGGGGATGAGCCTTTTTTAAGCCATTTCCCGCTTATCTCAAGAGCAAGAAGCTTGGACTCCGTGAAACTAACATTTTCACCCTTTCCAGCAGTGACAAAAAGCGTAGCCGGAGAATTACTTTTGAGCATAAAATCCTCCGGAGCCAGATCATTTTCTTCCAGCAATTGCAAAGCTGTCTTACCTGTGGAAGCCATCTCCCGGCGGGTTTGCTCCTCCAGCAGATTCAGGTCACCCTGGAAAAGATCCAGGTTCTCCTTATTCAGAACCGATATCTTATGTTTCAGAAACAGCTCCTGGAAAGATTCTTTGAAAAGCTCCATGCCCAGCTGAATGATCTCCTTCTTGAAGTTCCAGGATTTTGACTCTTCCATACGCTCCTCAGCATAGCGGATAAGCCATGCCTGCAACTCCTGATGATTGCCAATATCCTGGAATAAGCGATCCACTGCCAGTGAAAGTACACGGGCATGATCAAGCTCCAGGTTGTAAGCAGGCTGGATACCAATTTCCCTGGTAAAGGCCCGGATCACAGACTGGAAGAACTTATCAATGGTGCCAACCGAAAAGCCGGAGTAGTCGTTCAGGATTGCATCCAGTAACTCTGCGGCCCTTTTGCTGATGGAAAGCTTATCCATTCCCGTTGCCTCCTCAAGCTGCGTCATCTCCTCCTTATCATCCCCCTCACGGTATTTGGAAAGGTCTGAAAGAGTGTTCAGTATCCGCTGCTTCATTTCTCCCGCCGCCTTATTGGTAAATGTAACGGCCAGAATATGGCGATGGATCCCGGGATACATATATAGCAGCTTCAAATACTCCATGGTCAGGGCAAAGGTCTTTCCTGACCCGGCAGATGCTTTATATATGTTAAGGGGGGGCATTATGTAAAGATAAGATTGGATTGCTTAGAATTTCATATTTTTGTGGCAAAATCGAATCATTGGCTAAACGTGTTGTTGTAGGATTATCGGGGGGAGTTGACTCCAGTGTGGCTGCTTACCTTTTAAAGGAAGAGGGCTACGAGGTTATCGGACTCTTTATGATCAACTGGCACGACAAAACCGGTGTGATCGATGCAGATTGTCCCTGGGACGAAGATGTGGTCTTTGCCGAGCTTGTGGCAAAAAAACTGGGTATTCCCTTCCATGTGGTGGATCTGAGTGAACCATACCGGGAACGGGTTATCGATTATATGTTCTCCGAATACCAGAAAGGCCGGACTCCCAATCCCGATGTGCTCTGCAACCGGGAGATAAAATTCGATGCCTTCCTGGAAGCCGCAGAAGCCTACAAACCGGACTATGTGGCAACAGGTCACTATTGCAGAAAAGAGACCAGCATGCGGAATGGGATTGAGATCCAGCACCTCCTGGCCGGAGATGACCCGAACAAGGACCAGAGCTACTTCCTCTGTCAGCTCTCCCAGGAGCAACTTGCCAGAACCCTTTTTCCCATCGGGCATCTGCAAAAACCCGAAGTGAGGAAAATTGCCAGGGAGCAGGGACTGGCCTCGGCAGGGAAAAAAGATTCACAGGGCATCTGTTTTGTGGGCAAAGTGCATCTTCCTGTTTTCCTGCAGCAAAAGCTGAAAGCCAGGGAGGGCAATATATTTGAGATCCCGGCCAAGCTGAGTCAATATACCTCTGAAAAACAGGATCCCGCAGACCTGGAAGCACTCAGTGCCCCATGGACCTATGAGAAAGAGGACGGGACATGGACAGGCAAGCACCAGGGAGCACATTTCTTTACCGTAGGGCAACGTAAGGGCTTGAACGTGGGAGGCAAAACCGACCCTCTTTTTGTAATCGACACCGATGTAAAGACCAATCGTATCTATGTGGGCCAGGGCCAGTCCCATCCGGGCCTTTATCGCCGCGGGCTCAAAATCATTCCGGAAGAGATCCACTGGATCAGAAGGGATCTGGAGATGCAGGCCGGGGAGAGCTGTGATTACCTGGTGCGGATCCGCTACCGCCAGGCCCTCCAGAAGGGCACCCTGCACAGAACTGATTCGGGTCTGTATATCACCTTTGAAGAGCCCCAGAGGGGAATTGCACCCGGACAGTTTGCTGCCTGGTACGATGGTGATGAACTGCTGGGATCGGGAGTGATCAACCAGTAAGAACAATCCTACTTTTTATGCAGGCCGCACTCTTTATGCAGCTCGCTTTCCCACCACCAGCGACCGGCACGGATATCCTCCCCGGGTTCAATGGCCCGGGTGCAGGGTTCGCAGCCTATGCTGGGAAAACCCCTGTCGTGCAGAAGATTATAGGGGATATTGTTCTTTTTAATATAGGCCCATACGTCCTTTTCGGTCCAGTTAATCAGGGGATTAACCTTTACCAGCTTGTTATTTTCATCCCACTCCACCAGCTTGTTGAAAAACCTGGTAACAGACTGGTCCTTTCTTAGTCCGCAAACCCATGCTTGCCTGTCCTTAAAGGCCCTGGGAAGTTGTGCCACCTTCCTGATGGAACAACATAATTTCCTTTTTTCAACACTGTCGTAAAAAAGATTTATCCCGCTCTCAGCAACCATTTCCTCGACTTTCAGAGGCTCGGGGAAATAAGTTTTCATGCGAATACCAAAAAACTTATTGGTCCGGGCAATCAAATCATATGTTTCGGGAAAGAGTCTCCCGGTATCCAGAGTAAAAACTTCCGTGCTTCTCCTCTGGCGTAAAACCATTTCGGTAAGGACCTGGTCCTCCAGGCCAAGACTGGTGGAGAGTACGATATCATCACCAAAATGCTGCAGGAAATATCCGATAACACCCATCGGACTCTTGTCCTTCAATTCCACGTTCCATTGCGCTATCTGCGCCTCTAACTTATCGTTCAGTTCCATGATAATATTCTATATAAATCAGATATAGGACTCCATTTTGCCCATATCCATCCAGCCATCCCGGTCGTGCCGGTAAAGCTTGACTGGATGCTTCTTTGCCAGATCCAGGTAGAAGGGCATCAGCGGAAATTTTTTCTCCTCCGGGAAGAGTGAAAAAACTCGGGGATCCATGATATGAATGGCGCTGAATGCAATGGGACTTAACCCCTCTGCAGAAGATCCTGTAAGGATGGTCTCCCCGGTCCGGTTGTCACGCCAGCCCTTTAAAAATCCCTCTTTGTCCATTAAGAGGCTGCGTGTTGTTACCCGCTCCTTCACTGCCAGTGTGGCAATGGCTCCGCTCTTCAGATGCTCCTGGTACATGGCACGAAGATCGATATTGCTGACAATATCCACATTATACACCAGGAAAGGATACTCTCCGAAGAACCAGGATGCATTGGCAATACCTCCTCCGGTATCCAGCAGTTCATCCTTTTCGAGGGAAAACTCAATCTCGATCCCAAACCCATCCTTCTGCTTTATAAAATCCATGATCATATGGGCATAGTGATGCACATTGATTATTATGGATGTAAAGCCCTGAGATTTTAGTTTTAAGATAACATGTTCAATCAGGGGCTTTCCCTCCCACTCCAGCAATGCTTTGGGCTTTTGCTCAGTAAGCTTCTTTAAGCGGGAACCAAGTCCGGCCGCAAGTATCATCGCTTTATTTTCCTGGGCTTGCAACACCATTTTTCTTTTGGGGATGGTTTATCACATTTGGTACAAAGGTACTTCATCTTCCTGTCCTGCAACTTCTCCTCCAGTTCGTCACCCTCTTTGCACAGTTTTTTACTCATCTGTTTCTCTTCTGCAGAGAATAACGCAGGAGCTGGAAAAATGTTTTTAATTGCTTACTCAGCTCATTTCCGGATTCATGTGCTTGTGATAGATCTCCCGGGTACGCTCAAGGTGTTCTTTCATGATCTTCCGTGCACGCAGCCCATCCTGGTCCCGGATTGCATCCACAAGGTCGGCGTGGAACTTCAGCGTATTGCTTTTTTCTCCGTCAATATTTCCATAGATATAATTTCTCATCCTGGGGAGAAGGGTATAGATTGGTTCCATGGTGATTTGAACAATTGGATTCCGGGTGGCCTTGGTAATGGTGAGGTGGAAGCGGTTATCCAGATCAGCTTCCAACTGTGTATTATCAGGATCACTAAGTTTAAACTCTTCCAGGTTAATGCCAAGCTCTTCCAGATCCTCTGGAGTCCTGTTCAGTGCAGCGAGCTTAGCAATTTCCGGTTCAAAAATATAGCGCACCTCGATAATCTGGGAAAGAAGATTCTTATCAAATTTCAGGTCATAATACAGATTGAGCGTATCTATGGCATCTTCAATATTTATATCGGAAACATACATGCCACTTCCTTTCTGAATGCTAATAAGACCGCGGGCACTCAGGCGCCTCAGAGCTTCCCTCAGGGCGGTCCTGCTGACTCCGAAAGATTCGCACATCTCACGTTCGGTGGGCAGTTTCGATCCTACTGCAAGTTTTTTCTCCCTGATGGCACTTTCAAGGGTCCTTTCAATCCTTTGACTCAGTGTAAGTTTACTGCCTATGTTCTTAAATATATCGTCCATTCCTACAGATTTTGCAGATGTTCTTTTATAGTACCTCCACGGGATCGCTCAGCTGGCTCTCGTTGTTGAGCCGGTCAAGGCCTGAAACCCGGTAGGTCCCCTCAGGTAGCTCCCCGTCAAAGCTAATGCGGTTTTCGCCGGTCAGCCCCACAAGCTTATCCACACTTTTTATCCTTGTATTCTCTCCCGCTTTATACCTGTATACTGCATAAAACCGGGCCCGGTTCATCTCTTCCGATGTTTCCGGTGCATCCCAGACCAGGGTCTTCCCTTCCAGCCTTACCCCCCCGGGACGCCCGGGAGCCTGTGCATCGATCCATGGCATTTCCGGAACGAGGGCGGGAGACTGGCAATATTTTTTTTGCAGAGTTTTATTCATCCTGGCCAGGTCTTCCCGGAAGAAATGCCTGCTGCTAAAACAGGCAAAGCCGTTCAGGCCCTCTAAATCCCTGACCAGATCTATCTGCCCGAGGAGATATTTTTCCTTGCGCCACTGTGGATGTTGTGATTTTTTATCCAGCCGGTAGGGCGCCAGTCCCACATACACGTGTCTTCCAAAACTAAAATCGTTCCACCAGTATGCCAGTGTGGAAAATCCAACTGCAGGATGATCCTCCCGCCAGTACAACTGTGGCATCAGGTAATCGATCCATCCTTCCTTCTGCCAGTGCAGGACATCGGCGTAGAGACCGTCATAATTGGAAGTCCCGGCAGTTGTTTCAGAACCCCGTTCGTCATCGGAGCGGTTGCGCCAGACTCCGAAAGGACTGATTCCGAATTTAACCCAGGCTTTCTCCGCCTTAATGGCAGCTCCCAGTATGGCAATGATGGTATCTACATTATGTCTTCTCCAATCTTCCAGGTGTTCGGGATAGTAATCCCCTCCATACCTGATAAAATCCAGGCTGTCCGGTAGTTCCTGGTTTTCAATCTTGTAAGGATAAAAATAATCATCGAAATGAATCGCATCCACATCATATCTGCGAACCACATCCACCACCACTTCTCTGACAAAATCCCAGACACCGGGATTAGCCGGGGAAAAATAGGATCGCCCTCCATAAGTAAACAGCCACTCAGGGTGCTGGTGAATAATGTGGGTCTGGCTTAGTTTATCGGTAGTATCCAGGTTGATCCGGTAGGGATTTAACCAGGCATGCAACTCCATACCACGCTTATGTGCTTCGCTGATCCAGTACTCAAGAGGATCGTAAAAAGGTTCGGGAGACTTTCCCTGCTCGCCCGTAAGAAATGCTGACCAGGGTTCCAATTCGGATAAATAGAGGGCATCTGCTGTTGGGCGTATTTGCAGGATGATTGCATTGATCCCGTTCTTTTTGTGCAGATCCACTATTTCCATGATCTCCTCCTGCTGTTCAGAAGTGGAAAGTCCGGGTTCAGAGGGCCAGTCGATGTTGGCTACTGTTGCCACCCATACTCCCCTGAATTCCCGCTTTGGTGCCTGGGCAGATAGTGTTTGTATGACAAATACACATGCGAGCAGCAGAAGTACTTTACGTCGAGGCATACCAGTTGATATATTGATCTTTAACAGGATTTCCAGGCAGCATTGCAGCCAGATCTTGCAATTTACAAATATATTCTGGAAATTTGTCATACATCATTCATATTACTAAACCATGATATTAATAGCAGACAGCGGTTCCACAAAGACCGATTGGAGGTTGCTTACGGACAAGGAGGTCCGCAGTATGTCAACACGGGGGATAAACCCCTACCATTCAAGTAAAAAGGAGATTGAAGAGGAGCTGAAAAAGCTGGATCTTCAGGGGGATGAACGCAACATTCACGAGATTTATTTCTACGGATCGGGTGTTGCCAACGAAGAGATGAAGGATGTCATTCACAGCTCACTTCAGAAGCGGATTGGTGTCCATCCCTACATCCAGGTTCAGGATGACCTGACAGGTGTTGCACGAGCTCTTTTCATGGATAAAAGCGGGATTGCATGCATCCTGGGAACAGGATCAAATTCGGGGCTCTATCAGGACGGGAAGCTCTCTGATAAAGTTCCGGCCATGGGTTACTCCCTTGGTGATGAAGGAGGAGGTGCCGATATTGGCAAGCGGCTGGTGAATGCTCTGCATAAAAGAAACCTGAGTGATAAACTGAGGGAAGCGATAATCGCCGAAGAGGGACTCACCATGGACCAGATCCTGGAAAATGTCTACAACCAGCCACATGCAAACAGATACCTTGCTTCCCTGACCCGGATTGCAGCAAAATATATTGACAATCAAGAGATCCGGGAGATTATCTCAGCTGCCTTTAAGGATTTTATCGATAAGAATATTTCCAAGTACAGTCACTACAGCTCCCTGGAAATAGGGTTTGCAGGTTCCATCGCCTACTATTTCAAGGAGATACTGGAAGAGGTGATGGAGCAGCATCATCTGAAAATAAGTAAGATTATGGCCTCACCTATCGAAGGCCTCGTCACTTACCACCAGGAGGTTCATACAACAGATATGAACGGTTCTGTCTCCATTACCGAATCCACATCCCGCTATGACAACCTGGACCAGATGAGTGTAAGGGAGTTGCTGGAAAATATCAATCGGGAGGACAGTACTGTACATAAGGCCATTCATTCCATTATCCCCGACATAGAAAGGCTGGTGGATGGAATTATTCCAAGGCTTTTGAAAGGGGGCCGGCTCTTTTATGTAGGTGCAGGTACCAGTGGCAGGCTGGGGATTGTGGACGCTTCAGAAATTCCACCCACCTTTGGGGTTCCCTTTGATATAGTGATCGGGATCATTGCCGGTGGCGATCAGGCCATAAGGAAAGCAGTGGAATCGGCCGAGGATGACAGGGATGGGGCATGGCGTGACCTGGCCAAATTCAAACCCGGCAAAAATGATGTGGTGGTTGGAATCGCTGCCTCGGGAAGAACGCCCTATGTAATTGGGGCCGTTGAGGATGCCAGGAAAAATGGTCTGCTGACCGCCTGTATCACAAACAACCCCAACTCTAAACTGGCCGAGTCTGTGGATATACCCCTGGAAGCGCTTGTGGGACCTGAATTCGTAACAGGAAGCACCCGTATGAAATCGGGTACATCGCAGAAACTAATCCTTAATATGATCACCACCTCCACCATGATTAAGCTGGGACGGGTGAAAGGCAATAAGATGGTGGATATGCAGCTGACCAATGCCAAGCTGGTTGAGCGGGGCTCAAGAATGATCAGTGAGGAACTTGATCTGGATATGGATGAGTCCAGGAGGCTACTGTTACTGCATGGTTCGGTACGAAATGTGCTGGATAGCTTTCGCTAATCACTTCCTTCCTATTGAACGGGCATAGAGCAGGGCGGTGGTCCGGTAAAAGATATGTCCCAGCTTGGTAAAGGGCAGGTACATAATTACGAACCACACGGCCACCAGGTGAAAAAAGTAGAGGTAGTATGCAATTGACCAGTCTCCAAAGCGGGCCAGCTGAACCAGGGTTCCCGAAAGTGTCAGTAAGCCAATGGAAACCAGCAGGAGCCAGTCGGAATATCCGCTTTTTCCAAAAATACTTTTATTGAATACCCGTTGCCAGATCATGATCCCCAGTCCCGTATAGATCATCAGGGAAGCCAGATTACCCAGTATCTTCATGGGATTGGTAAGGGGAAGAGGATAGTTATGACTCAAGGTGGCCCAGATGGCATAGAGAGTCACAAGAATCAGAAGGGCAAATCCAAAAAAGAGCAGCATGTGGGCTACTTTTCCAGGCTTCCTGGACCCACAACGGGAAAAACTCGAATGCGAAAGAATCTCTCCCAGGACCCTGAATACAGGAATTTTCTTCATACCTGCTTCACCAGGAGGAGCCTGCCGTTTCAGATCTTTCCAGAACCTTCCTAATCCAAAGGCTGCAAGGAGGTAGAAAAACAGGGTAATACCCGAAAATGATCCGTTAAGCAGTCCGTGTGGAAAGAAGGCTGAATAATCCACCGGTCCCTCCGGGATTCTGAATGTTCCTGCCAGTGAAAGAATGCAAATAATCACAACTACCGGAATAGCAAGGGCCAGTGGAAGCCATGCCGGATCGCCCAGAAGCTTGCCCAGGAAACTGGGACGAGCATAATGCTTATAACTGAGCTGGCGGATGGCCGAAATCACATCGGCAGGTTTTACATCGCGCGGACAGGAAGTGCTGCAGTCGCCACACTGGTGACAGAGCCAGATATCCACATTCCCCATGAGCCTGTCCTGCAATCCCCACCCCGACCAGATCATTTCCTTGCGTGGAAAGGGCCTTTCCGCAGGAGCCAGGGAGCATACGGCAGAGCAGGTACCGCACTGCATACACTGGTTTAGCTGAGTTCCGCTCATGCGGCTCAGCTCCCTCTTAAACCCTATATCCGTTCTGATATTTTCCACCCTACATACTTTTGAAAGGATTGGGGCCAATTAATTCCATCTCCTCCACGTAATCGTTAATAATCCCCTGTATCTCGTGGTGCTCCGTAATCTCCACAAATTTTGTCTGAATCCTCTCCGGCTCGAGCATCATGGTCTCCAGGGTCTCCTGAAGATTCTCGCCCCTTTGTTCGGTCAGTTCACTTCCATGGATAAAGTGACACTGGTAATCGTCACCAGGCTTACAACCAATCTGAAGAATGCCGTCATAGCCATGGGACAGCGCATCGGAAATCCACACCTTGTTAATGGAGCCAAGGCAGCGCACGGGAATAATCCTAACGAAGGGGCTGTATTTCAAGCCATTAATGCCGGCAGCATCCAGTGCCGGGTAGGCATCATTCTCGCAAACAAATACCAGGATTCTTGGTTTCTCCTCAAACTCATCGGGCACATGCACCGCTTTGATCATTGCCGATACACTATTAATGTTGAAGTCGGAAAAACCGATTACACGCTCCGGACAGGATCCCACGCATATACCGCACCTGCGACAACGTGCCGGATTGGGCAATGGAGTTCCCTTCTCCGTCTCATCATAACTCCCAAATGGACACTCCTCGGTACATCGCTTGCAATCTGTACATCGTTCCATATAAAGCTCTGGCCAGGTCGTGTCCCCTGCCCTGGGGTGAACAGCCTCTCCTCGCTCCACACATTCAACGGTCTGAATGGCCTTCATCATGGCCCCGGAACCATCTTCCCCACTCATCTCCATATCCATAGGGGCCCTGACCGTACCAGCTGCAAAAATACCTGTCCGCCTGGTTTCATAGGGGAAACAGATAAAATGAGAATCAGAAAATTCATATTCAATTTCGGGCAGACCCGCTCCCAGCCTGTATTGCAGCTTCAGATCGGCTGTGGTATTGGGTACCATCCCAGTGGCCAGCACCAACATATCGGTGCTGATGCGAATCTGGTCATCCAGCAGCGAATCGCTCACTGTAACATCCACTGAGTCTTCCTGCGGGGAAACCAAGTCTATCACTCCCCTGGTCATAAATATGGCATCGTCGGACTGTACCAGCTTGTAGAATTCCTCCTGAAATCCGGAAGTACGGATATCCCGGTATATGATGTAAACCTCGGCATTGGGATTCAGCTCCCTCACATAAAGGGCCTGCTTTAATGCTGCACTGCAACAGTAGGTGGAGCAGTACGAAAGATGATTCTCATCCCTGGATCCGGCGCATAAGACAAAGAGTACCCGGTCGGGTATCTGCTCTTCCTGAACATATAGCTCAAACTCTTCCAATGTCTTCACCCTTTCAGATCCATACCCAAGGGGCGTAAGCTTTTCTTTATTATAGGGTTTCCATCCGGTGGCAGTTACCACAGCACCTACAAGCAGTCCGGAATTCTTAGGACCCTCCAGGGACACTGTAAAATTACCCGGTTCACCCGATATGGACTGAATTTTTGTCTCAAGGTATACCTTAACTCCGGGATGTTCCATCACTTCATTCACCAAAAGCTGCAGATCAGGTTCTTTCAGGGTGGTACTATCCACAGCTCCCGGCAGCATCTTATAGATCCTTCCTGCATATCCGCCCAGGCGCTCCGAACGCTCCACCAGGTGAATCTGCTTGCCTGCCCTGGCTCCCTCCAGCGCTGCATGGAGTCCGGCGATACCTGCTCCAACTACAAGAATATCTGAAGAGAGTTTTTCAGGAATATAAGGAGTATTGTCCCTGATGGCATCCAGTTTTGCCAGCACTATCCGGGTCTGATCCTCCGCACACATCTGGGTATCCTCTTCTCCCGGTTCCATCACCCAGGCCACCTGCTCCCTCAGGTTAATTCGCTCCACATGGACCCCATCCATCTCAAATTCAGCACTTTTAACCCTGGGTGAACATGCTGCAATGGCCAGGCGCTTCAAGCCCTTCTCCCCTACTATCTTGTTCAGCTCTGCCACTCCAGCTTCTGAACATAGCGATCCATGTTTCATGCACTTTATTCCCGGGATGATTTCTTCGGAAGCCAGGAGCAGTTTATCCGAATCGATGCATGTCCCGATCTTACATCCTGTACACAGGGCCAAAGCCATATCTGATATATGCTCTGCCATCATCTTTGCATCGCCTTAAGTGCCGAAGCAGTGGCATCTTTGACCGAAGAGCTTACGTCCATGGGTCGTTTGCAGCTGGCTGCAGGGATCAAACCCGAAGGCTGATTGCCCAGATAAAATCCAAATTCATTTGTCTTCATCCCGGCGGCCACAGGTGCGGGTTTCAGTCCGAGGGCCAGCACCACCATATCAAAGGCGTCCAGCCGTTTGCTTCCACCGGCAATATCCTCCACCTCCAGGAGGAGTCCCTTCTCCCCTTCAGGCGGGTGTATCCGTCCCACCTTTCCCTTTGTCAGGGCAATACGCTTCTTTCCTTCAGCCAGCTTCAGTAATTTTTCATTCCTTCCCGCAAGCCTCATATCGATATAAAATATCTCACTGTGAATTTCCGGATACTCCTGCTCCAGACTTATAGCCTGCTTCAACGAAGCGGAACAACATACTGCAGAACAATAGGGAAGATGATTTACATCCCTGGATCCCGCACACTGAATAAAAGCTATACGCTGAGGGGCTTTACCATCGGAGGGCCTGCCAAGCTTTTTACCTTCCCTTGTACAGGCTGCCAGCATACATTCAAACTCCACGTTGCTTACCACATCCGGCTCCTCACGGTAGTGGTATTCCTTAAGGTTTGCTGCATCATAGAGAACCCATCCGCTGGCAACAATAACTTTCCCAGCCTGAATCTCCACCTCTGCGAAAGAGGCATCCAGCTGTATGGCCTGGTAGTCACACACTTCCAGGCAAAGGCCGCATTCTTCTCGTTTACATACATCCGGATCGATGCAGTATTTCATTGGAAAGGCCAGTCCGTTATCAATGTAGGCTGCCTTCTCTCCCTCTGTTCGTCCAAGCTTCGCAGGCCGCTCCACGGGACATACATCCGCACATTTGCCACAGGAGGTACACTTGTTATTGATCAGCCTGGGTCGTAATTCGATCTTAATCCTGTAATCACCATCTGCTCCACATATACTCTTCAGACTGGCGCCTGTATAGTAGCTGATCCGGGGATTGGAACGAATGCGCCGGTAATTGATTTCCAGGCCGCATGAGGGCGGACATAATTTGGGAAAGTAGCTGTTAAAACGAGCAACATTGCCGCCCAGGTAATTATCCTTCTCAATGAGTATCACCTCCCCTCCGGCCTCGGCCAGCTCCACCGCAGCGGTGATCCCGCTGATTCCTCCCCCTATGATTAAAGTCGGAAAACTCAAGTCTGTTCTTCTTTAAAGTAAAGCTCGCTTAATCATCTCCCACTCAGCTGTTTCAGGATTCCAGCGACAATTGGCAAAGGCTTCCCATTCCTCCTTCATGGCCGGGTGGTCAGTTCTGAAATAGTAGCCCGGCCAGCGGGTCTCCTCTCTGAATAGAACAGTCCGGATATGAGATTCTGCCTGCCACATCCTGTGCACATTCTCCCAACACCTCATTAACTCGTTCAGATCAGATGCTGCCAGTTTATCAGAATCCTCCTTCATATACTCCAGGTATTCCAGGCCTTTGACCAGCAAGGCTTCTGATGTTTTGAATCCTACAGAGGCACCACCAGCATACTCATCCATAATTTTCTGAAGGCGGAACATAAACATTTTAGGTTTCACATAGTGGGGATTCACATCCTCATCATTGGTGTAGGCATGGTGCTCATCAAAGGTCTTCAGAGGTTTCAGCACCCGCTCCTTCAATGCGGCAATCTGTTCATCACTGATTTCGACAGGATCGGGATGGTCCATGCAAAAGGCAATAGCCGCTTTGCCTGCAATTCTCCCTTCGGTAAAAGAACCGGAAGAAAATTTATGAGAAGAAGCTCCCGATGCATCCCCGGCAGCAAATAATCCCTTTGTAGTTGTCATATTATCGTATCCCCATGCATGCTCCCCTGGTGCCAGGTCCTGAGGACCACTCACCCATGCTCCGGAGGCCCCGGAATGCGAGCTGATAAAATAGGGTTCACAGGCAGATATCTCAGAGGGAGTCTCTTCGGGCATAATATTATGAGATGCCCAGTTAAGGGCCTGACTTACAGTCATATCCAGAAAGTCTTCCCAGGCTTCCGACTCCAGCTCCTTCATCTTCCGCTTTGCCTCCTTTTCATCAGGGATTTCAGCAACGAGCTTTTGAATGGCCTCATCAGTCCGCATATAGATGGGTCCGTTCCCCGCTTCCAGTTCCTGCAGCATTAAATAGTTGCGCAGGTTTGCAGGGGTTGGCTTGGCTGTTCCATAGGGTGCCCAGTTTTCCAGTTCTGAGGCACGGGTTTCCATATAATCCTCTCCCCTGGCATTTGTGGCTTTGGATTTAAAAAGCAGGAACCATGCTCCCACAGGACCATAGGAGTCCTTAAAACGCACAGGCACAAAACGAACCTCCTGGCAGGTCATCTCGGCACCTGCCTTCAGTGTGAAATAAGTAGAGGCACCGCTGTTAAAAGGTGGATACCATGATCTTCCCAATCCTTCACCCACCGAGCGCGGCCTGAATATATGTACGGCACCCCCCATCACGTCCAGAACTGCCTTGGCCTTGAACACATAAAACCTGTTTTCCCTGACGCTGAATCCTACTGCACCCACGCAGCGATCCCCAAACATTACAGGCTCGGCAATAAATATGCGCTCGTAATATGTCCCGTCATCTCCCAGCTCTTTCAGTGCACTTTTGGCCGCCTCTGAGACTATATTTTTATATGATTCGCCATGGATCATGATCTGCCAGCGGCCTTCATTTACATAATTCCCTTCCTTATCTTTCCAGATGGGTAATCCCCATTTCTCAAAGAGGTGCACCGAGGAGTCCACATGACGTGCTATATTGGCCACCAGGTCCCTCCGGGCGATCCCCATCAGGTCATTTTTTACGTAACTCACATAATCTTCCACCGTATTATTGCCCTTGCTTACTCCCAGGTAAAGGTTGATGGCCGACAGTCCCATGGCAACAGCACCACTACGTTCAATGGCCGCTTTATCCACTAATGTCACACGTTGCTTGTGCTTTTTCGCCCAGTGAGACGCTTCGTAAGCTGCACCGCATGCTGCCATTCCACCACCAAGTATTAACAGGTCGGTTTCCACCACCACTGTCTCAAAACTTTCTGCATTCATTGCAATAGACTTTTAATTAAAGGGAATCGGGTTCCGTTCTCAGAGTTGGACTTTTCAAATCGTCCGATCCGGTTGAAAAACCAGCATCGGGATCAATACTCCCTTCTGGTGTTGTCCGGATGGGAAACTTAAAACGCTTAACCTTCTTGTTGCGAAACCTTACGGCCCACATGATGGAATCTGTACTTCTCAGTGGCTGAACCACTCCACCCAGTGGCATAAAATCGGCATAGCCGCGAATCTCAATGGCCTGTGTTGGACAGATCTTTACGCAGCTGTAACACTCCCAGCACATATCCACTGCGCGGTTGTAGGCTTTGCTATTCTCCTTATCCAAAACCATCAGGTCGTTGGGACAGATATACTGGCAGGCAGTGCGATCCTGGGCTTTACAGCCATCGCACTTCTCGTTTATTACAAAACTCGGCATGGGCAGCTAGTTTAGTGAATCACAAACATAAGTAAATATTCCTGTGAGCGCCTGTTTATAACACATTTCAGCAGAAATTTAGAATGTTTTTAAAATCCATGGTATATGGTAGCAGTCCCAGTGTGCCTGAGTCTATGGTGACTGTTTCAGATTCATGATTCCCATGGTCCCGTTTATTGTGGATTAATCATCCGAAAAGTGCTTGAGCATTTCCCGGTAGGAAGAAAAGACACGGGCCCGCGAGACAAAACCAAGGTATTTTCCGTTCTGGAGAACCGGGAAGTTATATCGGCCACTTTCGGTAAATTTCCTGGCCACTTCTTCCATCTGTTCAGTAGTATCGACCGTCCACTCCGGAGTATGCATCAAATCTCTTACCCTGGTGGTATCGTACATCTCCTGGCGAAACATAATGTGGCGGATGTCGTCCAGTTTCACAAGTCCCTTCAGGTAATTATTCTCATCTACCACGGGAAAAATGTTTCTGCTGGATTTGGTGATCACCTGGACAAGGTCCCTGAGGGTATCTTCGGGGCGGACTGTTTTGAAGTTTGTTTCGATGAGCTCCGACACCTTCATCATTAAAAGTATATTCCTGTCCTTGTGATGGGTCATTAATTCGCCACGCTTGGCAAGCTGGACCGTATAAACAGAATTTTTCACAAAGTAACTGGTTGTTCCATACGAAAGTGTTGAAACAAGCATGAGGGGGAGGAAAAGCTCATAACCACCTGTGATCTCCGCAATCAGGAAGATGGCGGTCAGAGGTGCATGAACCACACCGGCAATCATTCCAGCCATTCCTACCAGTGCCATATTGCTCAGCGACACATCAACTCCCACCTGGTTAAGCACTAATCCGAAAAGCAAACCCGCATTGGCTCCAATAAACAATGTTGGTGCGAAGATACCACCTATCCCCCCCGCCGAGAAGGTCAGAGTGGTCGCCACCACCTTCAGCCCTATTATAAATAACATATAGATGGCCATAAGAACAAAACTCTGTGTCCACCCTTCAAAAAAAGTATGATCAAAGAGATGATAAACCTCTCCTCGGAGCTCCTGGTTGACCACATCATAGCCTTCACCGTAAAGTGGAGGAAAAAAGAAAATAATCACGCCCAGGATGCCACCGGCCACCAGCAATCTTTTCCATCTGCTTTCAAATTTCTCAAAGATGGCTGAGATCCATATATAGCTTTTTGTAAAATATACCGATAACAAACCAACTATGGCTCCCAGCAAGAGGTACCAGTGAATCTGTCCCATTACAAATTGCTCGGTTAGATTGAACTGGTAAAGCACATTCTGTCCCAGAAAAAGATAGGAGGTCATGGCCGCAGTTGCCGATGCAATCAGCAATGGAATTACAGCCCACATGGTAAGATCGAGCATGATCACCTCCAGGGCAAATACTATCCCTGCAATAGGTGCCTTAAAGATTGCCGAAAGAGCACCGGCACAGGCACATGAGATCAGCAGGGTGGTCTCTTTGTAGCTAAGTTTAAAGGCTCTCCCAATATTGGAACCAACAGCTCCCCCCGTGGCCACCGTTGGTCCCTCCAGTCCAACCGATCCCCCGAAACCAACTGTCAGCGCACTGGTGACAATACTGGAATAGAGGTTATGAGATCGTATGATGCCATTGTTCTTGGAAATGGAAAAGAGCACTCCAGGGATGCCATGTCCTACCGGTCGTTTATTTACATATTTGATAAAAAGTACGGTAAGCGTAATCCCGATAATTGGCAGAATAAAAATAAAATACCAGCTGTTATCGCCCTGGAAACCATCTCGTAAGGCCTCCCGTATGAAATGAACCAGGTTCTTAATTACCACGGCAGCAAGGCCCACACCCAGGCCCACAACAGCAGCCAGGATATAGAGGAATCTGCGACCGGATAAATACCTGATCTTGAAATTATTAACCCTCTGTATTAAGCTCTTTTTGGCCATTGATTGACAAAATTAATAATTTAGCCTTCAGAACAATAGGGAATGCTCAATTTAGATGTATTATCTTTGTTTTAAGTCACCTGTAATATAGGTGCCGGAAAATGCGTTTAATTTACATATGAGCAGATTATGGACATATCTGAAAACCTCAGCCAGGATTGTTTCGCTGGTATTGGTCCTGAGTTTGCCCGTGGGACTGAAGGCTCAGCTTCCGGATATCCCTGACCTGATAAGGATCACTGTTGATCACACAGATAACGGAGTGCTTATTCAATGGGAAGCCAGTACCAGTAGCAATATCAGGTACTACAATATTTATAAGAGGATTAATCCTGTGGATTTTGTAAAGATGTTCACTTTAGATCCCTTTACCTTTGAGTACAAACATATGACCAGTGGACTGGAGAACCTGGCTTATGCTGTCACTGCCGAAGACAGTACGGGCAGTGAGAGTATATTTGGAGAGAACGTTCAACAGGCGGTTGCTGTATCTTCGGAGTTTGATATCTGCACCCAATCAAACATGATTCAGTGGACACCCTATTTAGGCTGGGAAGGAAATATTTCCGGATACAGGGTCTTTGGCGGAATATCTGGCGCCAGCATGCAGGAGCTCACATTTGTGTCTGCCACAACCTACTCCTATACCCATGCTGCTGTACTGGCCGACACAGAATACACCTATTATATCGAAACGCTTAACACCAGCGGAATAAGTTCCTTATCTCCAATTGACACGGTCTACACCACCTACCCGGAAGCTCCTTCCTACCTTACTATAGATCATGTAACTGTACTTGATGAGTCAAGCGTGGAAATACAATATTCGGCTGATATTGCCGGACCGGTTACCAGTTTCAGCCTCTTGCGGCGAAGTAACACAAGTACTCCATACACATTGGTGGATACACGATGGAATGTTATGGAATCCACCCAGGTGGTTCAGGATCAGTTTCAAACCGGAGACATCAGTTACCAGTACCTGGTAGAATCTGTATTCCAGCCGGTTCCCTGTAATACTCCAATAATAATCTCAGAGTCCAACACAGGAAACAGCATCCTGCTTGTCAATGAAGTTAATGATCAGATAGTTACGCTCAGCTGGACAGCTTACGAAAGTTATGAACCGGGGCTTGCCGGATATTTGATTCAGCGAAACACCGGCGACGGACAGTTTGTTGATTTAGAAACAGTGGGCCCCCTTTCCACCCAGTGGAGTGAAAACATTCAATCCCTGGTAAATGGATATCAGCAGGGAGAAATTCAATACAGGGTGATAGCACTGTCGAACCCCGATGGGGGAGGTAATGAGGAGCAAAGCATTTCAAACCTTACTTCTGTTTTAGTGGAAACCCATATGCAGGTGCCCAGCGCTTTCACACCGGGTAGCAACGATATAAACGCCGAATTTAAGCCATTGATGGATTTTGCCCCTAAAGACTATCTAATGATCGTGATGGACAGAGGTGGCCGGAATATGTTTGAGACAAGCGATCCCGGCGAAGGATGGGATGGCCGATTCAATGGCGGAGACTTTGTACAGGAAGCTGTTTATGTCTACTATATCGAGTACACAGATTACACTGGACTCTTAAAGACTTTTACCGGGAATGTGACCGTGCTGTACCCCTGATTCTAAAAATTTCCCTTCATATATCCACTCTGTCTCTTAAATCACTAATTTTGCGTGAACAGTGCAATTGCACGGAAGGGATAATATGGAGGAAAAGTTGCTTACAGAAGAAGCCAAAATAAATACACTGCTTGAACAGCTGATTCAGAACTGTTCCCATTGCAAGTCGGCCAAAGATGAGAAGCTGATACGTAAAGCTTTTAAGATGGCCAATGAGGCGCATAAGGGCACCCGCAGGAAAAGTGGAGAGCCTTATATTTTGCATCCTCTGGAGGTGGCGGTCATAGTTAGCCAGGAAATCGGACTGGGAGTAACCAGCACCGTTTGTGCCATCCTCCACGATGTGGTTGAAGACACTGACCTGACCATCGAAGATATTGAAAATGCCTTTGGAAAGAAGATTGCTTCCATTGTCGATGGTCTTACAAAGATTTCAGGGGTATTTGACAAGGAATCCAACTCTCTGCAGGCTGAAAACTTCCGTAAAATGCTGCTCACCCTTTCAGATGATGTAAGGGTGATCTTTATAAAACTGGCCGACCGCCTGCATAATATGCGCACTCTTGGGTCTCTTCCCCGCAACAAGCAAATCAAGATTGCAGGAGAAACCATTTACCTCTATGCACCCCTGGCTCACAGACTGGGCCTGCACATGGTGAAATCAGAATTGGAAGATCTTAGTCTGAAGTACAGGTATCCCGAGGTTTACAACGAAATATCCGAGAAAATAAAGCTCACCGAAGAGCGTCGCCTCCATCTTATCAACCATTTCTCCCTTCCTATTATTGAAGCCCTTGAAGAAAATGGCTTTGATTTCAATATTTCCGGAAGACCCAAATCAATCTATTCCATCTGGCAAAAGATGCATCAAAAAAATGTCTCTTTCGAAGAGATATACGATCTCTTTGCCATAAGGATTGTTTTTGTACCCAAGGAAGGTGTCGCTGAAAAAACGCAGTGCTGGAACGTCTATTCTATCATCACAGACATTTATCCTCCAAAACCGGAGCGTATCCGGGATTGGGTGTCAACTCCCAAGGCCAATGGATATGAGGCATTGCATACTACCGTCATGGGGCCAAACGGTAAATGGATGGAGATTCAGATTCGCTCCAAGAGAATGGATGAAATTGCAGAAAGAGGATTCGCAGCACACTGGAGATACAAGGACAAAAGCTCTCCGGAGTCGGAACTGGACAAATGGATCAAACGGATCAGGGAGACCCTGGAAGCCCCTACCGGGGATGCCCTTGAGTTCCTGGACGATTTCAAGCTGAATCTCTTCTCTTCCGAGATCATGGTATTTACCCCCAAGGGTCAGATCATAACCCTGCCAAAAGATTCAACATCCCTGGACTTTGCCTATGAGATCCACACAGAAATCGGGAACAAAGCCATTGGGGCCAAAGTTAATCACAGGCTTGTTCCGCTGAGTCATATACTGACTAGTGGCGACCAGGTTGAGATCCTCACCTCTGATGTGCAAAAGCCTACCATGGAGTGGTACCAGTTTGTAAGCACAGTCAAAGCCAAGTCGGCCATTAAAAATGCATTGAAGGCAGAGATCAAAAACCGGACAGAAGTCGGTAAACAGATCCTGATCGATAAGTTGAAAGAATTAAACCTGACTCCAAGCTCCAGAATCCTGAAAAAACTGGTTCCTGCCTACAACTCAACTCATAAGGACGAACTCTATTCAAAGATTGGTAGCGGAATCATAAGCCTGGATGAACTGAAAGATGTTCTGAGCAAAAACACAAAGAACAAATGGGTCAGAGTTTGGGACCTTTCGGTAGGCAGGTCTCAGAAGAAATCTGAGAGCAAGGAAGAGTATGACTCCAGAGGGACCCTGATACTCAGGGAATCTGTGGGCAGTGAGAAAAGCACCTATAACCTGGCAAAATGCTGCAGCCCCATTCCGGGCGATGAGGTGGTGGCTGTGCGCCAGGACGATGGCACAGTACTGGTTCACCGTACAGACTGCACCACGGCAGTTAAGATCATGTCCAGCCAGGGAGATAAACTGGTGGCTGCCAGGTGGACACAGCATAAAGTACTCTCCTACCTGGCCAGAATCCAGTTAAACGGATGGGACCGTTTCGGGGTTTATAACTCCATTACAAATTCAATCACAGAGGAGTTGAATATCAGTATGAGGACCATTAATCTGCATGGTCATGATGGAATCTTTAATGGTACTATTGACCTATATGTACACAATACTAGCGACCTCAATAACCTGATACTCAATCTGATAAAGCTAAAGGGCGTGGAGTCTGTCCACCGTGTGGATGTGAAGGAGTAAATTTTCACGTTTATCTGTTCTAAATTAAAATTATTGCTATCTTGCGATTTAATTTAGACTTAGACTAAGTATGGTGCAAGAGGAGACTAAAGAAACAGTTAAGCAGATCTTCACTGATTATCTTGAAAGAAAAGGGCACCGGAAAACACCCGAACGCTATGCTATTCTGGACGAGATTTACTCACGGGATGGGCACTTCGATATTGAGTCACTCTATATCTTTATGAAGAACAAGAACTACAGGGTAAGCAGAGCCACTCTATACAATACTATTGAGTTATTGCTTGACTGCAGCCTGGTAGTGAAACATCAATTTGGGAAAAACATTGCCCAGTTTGAAAAGGCTTACCGTTGTATGCAGCACGATCACCTGATCGATATGGATTCCGGTAATGTTATTGAGTTTTGTGACCCCAGAATTGAAGAAATTATCAAGACCGCATGTGAGCTCAACAACTTCTCGCCAAGTCACCACTCCCTGTATATCTACGGAAAGAGCAAGATTGGCCAGGACACAAACAAATAAGTCCCGGTTTTTTTCTTATTTTTATCCGGATCTAATTCTCGAAATTTATGAAAGTTGATGTGCTCTTAGGTCTCCAGTGGGGAGATGAAGGAAAAGGTAAAATTGTGGATGTTCTGACCCCACACTACGATATTATTACCAGGTTCCAGGGCGGACCTAATGCAGGGCACACCCTGGAATTCAACAATATAAAGCACATCCTTCACAATATTCCTTCTGGTATTTTCAGGGATGACAAGTTGAATATTATCGCCAACGGGGTGGTGCTTGATCCCATTGTATTCAGGCGCGAAATCGAATCCCTGGAGAAAATGAATATTGATCTGACCAGAAACCTCTGGATCTCTAAAAAGGCTCACCTGATTCTCCCCACCCACAGGATTCTCGACGCGGCTTCAGAGGCTGCCAAGGGTAAATCGAAGATCGGCTCCACCCTGAAGGGAATTGGTCCGACTTATATGGACAAGACCGGTAGAAATGGACTGAGAGTGGGTGATCTTGATCTCAATTTCAGGGAAAAATATGAAGCTCTGAAAACAAAGCATATCCAACTGCTAAAGCAATATGACTTCGAGTACAACTTTGATGAAGAAGAAAAATTCTTCCAAGCCATTGAAGTGATTCGAAAATTTACCAGGGTCGATACGGAATATGAACTATTCAGGTTTATGGAACAGGGAAAGAGCATTCTGGCTGAGGGTGCCCAGGGAACACTCCTTGATATTGATTTCGGGTCCTATCCCTTTGTGACCTCCTCCAATACCATTTGTGCGGGTGCCTGTACCGGGATGGGCGTTGCCCCTTCCGCCATTGGAGAGGTTTATGGAATATTCAAAGCCTATTGTACACGGGTTGGCAGCGGACCTTTTCCTTCTGAACTACTGGATGAAGAGGGTGAAAGGCTGAGGGACCTTGGAAAGGAGTTTGGATCTACCACCGGCCGGCCACGCAGATGCGGATGGCTTGACCTGGTGGCACTTAAGTACTCCCTGATGCTCAATGGAGTCACCCAGCTGATTATGACCAAAACCGATGTGCTGGATACCTTTGATCTCATTAAAGTAGCCACAGCCTATTCGGTAAGTGGTGAACTGACAGACCAGATGCCCTATGATCTGGATGCCGAAGTCCTGCCCGTATATACAGAGATGGCCGGATGGAATACCGATCTTACCGGAGTGCGTTCCAGGGAACAGTTTCCCAAAGAGCTGAAGGAGTACATTGCCTTCCTGGAAAAGGAACTGAAGGTTCCCGTAAAATATGTATCCGTTGGTCCCGACCGGGAGCAGATCATTGAGCTGTAGCTTCACTCCATAATCGATTCAACAACCAGATCGAACAGATGCATGTCATCATGTGCAGATCCGGATTCCGGATGGACCGGATTCTCAGCCTCATACTTGATTACAAGAACCAGGTCCCTGGAGGGAACCACACCTATGATCTGGCCTCCGAATCCACTGGCCAGAAAAGCCGGCTCACCTGCCACCTTGGTGATATACCATTGATAACCATAACTATACCTTCCATATATGCCGGTTTCATGTTCCTTTACAGATTCTTTTACCCAACTTTCCGAAAGCAGGTACTGATCCTCCCATCGTCCCCTGTTTAAATAGAGAAAACCAAACTTGGCCATATCCCTGGCTCTCATATAGAGTCCAAAGCTTGAGGTCTCTATTCCTTTTGTATCCTGCCGCCAGGTTTGGTACATAGGCAGCTGGTATTCGTTCCAGCTGGCATAGCTTATCTGGTGATCCAGTGTGTCAAAGGGAATACCCATGGGATCGAAGAGATGTTTCTTGGCCAGAGTTCCAGGTTTGATACCACTGTTATAATATACTAGTGCACTTATAAATTGAGAATTTGCAGAACTGTAAAAGAAGCTCTCCCCGGGATCCCGTTCTGCGCCCAGGGCCAATGCATGTGCCACCCAATCGTCCGAAAAAATCCAATTTACCCATACAGCACCGCTCTCTGTCCAGGAAAGACCTGTGGTCTGTGTCAGCACATGATGGAGAGTGATCTTATTAAATTCCGGATAGGCCGGCATCAGATCGGCCATCAATTGAGATGTAGACTGAATACTTCCCTGGTCCATAAGGACCCCCAATACTGCCGAGGTGTAACTTTTGGTCACCGACCACAGATCGGTGCTTTGCTCAACTCCTCCACTTCCATAGTAATTTTCGAAAACAAGATATCCGTCTTTGACGACCAGCAGTGCCCGAGCCAGGGGATCATTTTCAGCAAAGTCATCCGCAACAGCCATTTTTAAGGCATCCATCTGGTGATCTTCCATGGATGCAGTTCTCCATTCGTGGGTTGGCCAGTAAGCCCTTTCATTGTCCGGCCAGGTATAACCATCCTCAGGGACAATAAAGTCCGGTTCCTTTTCACATGAAGGGAAAATCAACAACAGCCATCCCAGCAGAGCAAGGGCAACCTTCATACTGTGACGGTACAGACTGCAACCTGACATTTTCATCTGCCCATAAGCTTTGGTACCATTTAAAATTACGCTTTTATTCGTATTTTCATATCTTGCTTTATTCTAAAACCATCTTTAATGAAATCACTGGTTCAGTTTTTCGAAGAGAATGTCGATAAGTATACCACCAGCCCCTACATGTGGGAGAAACGGGATGGGAAATACCAGTCCACATCCTATGAAGAAATGCGCCAGCAGGTCTACCAGTTCGCTGCAGGAATGATGTCCCTTGGGATCGAAAAGGGAGACCGTATAACCCTGCTTGCTGAAGGACGTGCCTGGTGGGTGGTGGCTGAAATGGGAATGTTTTACCTGGGTGTCATCAATGTGCCCATCTCCATCCAGTTAAACGAGCCGGCCGACCTGCGCTTCCGGATTAAGCACTCCGAGTCCAGGATGGTGGTTGTTTCCAGCAGTCAGGCAAGAAAGATCGAAGCCATTAAAAAAGAGCTTCCACTCCTGGAGAAGATTATCCTGATGGATCCAAAGGAGAAGTATGAAAAGGATGAGATCTATATGGGCGATATCATGGAGGAAGGACAAAAGCTCCTGGAGAAAGATCCGGACTCCTTTAAGAAGGTATATGAATCCATAAGCGGAGATGATGTGGCCAACATATGCTACACTTCCGGAACCACAGCCGATCCCAAAGGCATCATGCTGAGCCAGAACAACTACGCCTCCAATACCGAACAGGCCCTGACGGTCATCACCGTACCTTCCGATTTCCGGCTCTTTCTATTCCTTCCCTGGGATCATAGCTTTACTCATACGGCAGGGATATTTACCGTAATGGCCGTGGGCGCCAGTATGTACGCCCTTGAAATGGGTAAGAGTGCCATTGAAACCACCAAAAATATAGGTAAGAACATCAAGGAGATCAAACCCGATTTGATGTTTTCTGTTCCTACCATTGCCAAGAACTTTCGCAACAACATTGAAAGCGGTGTACGGGCCAAGGGGAACTTTACCTGGAAACTGTTCCAGACCGGGATGAAAGTTGCGTACAAATACAATGGCATTGCCTGGGACAAGGGTAAGGGCCTGAAAGTTTTGCTCAAACCCATCTATGCCCTCTTCGATGCTGTGGTATTTAAAAAGGTGAGAGAAGGCCTGGGTGGTAACATGAAGTTCTTTGTGGGGGGGGGTGCTCTGCTTGATATTGAACTGCAACGCTTCTATTATGCGCTTGGTATTCCAATGTACCAGGGATACGGCTTAACTGAGGCCAGCCCTATTATCAGCGCCAACAGCGTGGATGGGTACAAGATGGGGTCATCCGGACGTATTCCTGAAAACATGGAGGTAAAAATCTGCAATGATGAAGGCATTGAAGTCCACATGGGTGAGAAAGGTGAGATTGTTGTCAGGGGTGAAAATGTCATGAAAGGCTACTGGAAAAACGAGGAGGCCACTGCCGATACTATCAAGGATGGATGGTTATTCACCGGTGATATGGGTTTCGTGGATCCGGATGGTTTTCTCTACGTACTGGGCCGTTACAAGAGTTTGTTGATTGCCGATGACGGGGAAAAATTCAGTCCTGAAGGAATCGAGGAATCCTTTACTGACCAATCCGAATACATCAATCAGGCGCTACTGCATAACAATCAGAATGCTTATACGGTGGCACTGGTGCATCCCAGTAAGGATGCCCTGAAGAGATATCTGAAAGGGAAAAACTTATTGTCTGATTCACAGGAAGGAATTGAAGCCTGCCTTAGCCTTGTGGATACTGAGGTCAGGGCCTATCGAAAAGATGGAAAACACGGGGACCTTTTTCCCCAGAGATGGATCCCTGCCAACATAGGAGTCCTTGCAGAAGGATTTACCGTAGAGAATAAGCTGATGAATCCCACCTACAAGGTCATCCGTCCCAGGGTGGAGGAGCATTACAAGGAGCTGTTTGAATACCTCTATACCCCGGAATCCAAAAAGGTAAGCAATCCCAGAAATCTGGAAGCTATGAAAACCCTGCTCAATGGATAGATTTCCCACAAGATGTGTCCATGCCGGCACCATGCGCGACGAGCTGAAGAAGGGGATCAATTCTCCCATCTACACCTCCACCTCCTTTGAATATATTGATCAGCCGGATACCATCTATCCCCGCTACCTGAACACGCCAAATGAAAAGGCTGTTGCACAGAAGATCGCCTCACTGGAGGATGCAGAAAGTGCTCTGGTTTTCAGCTCGGGAATGGCTGCCATCAGCACCTCACTCTTTACCTTCCTTGGGAGTGGCGATCATGCAGTCTTCCAGAAAGGACTTTATGGAGGCACCTCTCATTTCCTGGAACGGGAGTTCCAGCGTTTTGGGATTGAATGTACTGTAGCCTCAAGTCAGAATGCCAGTGACCTGGAGTCCTGTATCAAGAAAAACACAAAGCTTGTTTATATCGAAACTCCGTCAAATCCTTTGCTGAGCATCACGGATATACAGGAAGTGGCAGCTCTGACAAAGAGACGGTCTCTGATTTCCATTATCGACAATACCTTTGCTTCGCCTGTGAACCAGCAACCTGCAGTTATGGGCATAGATCTCGTGGTACACAGCGCCACCAAGTATATGGGTGGGCATAGTGATATCCTGGCCGGCGCGGTGGCCGGAAAGGAGGAGCTGATAAAGGAAATACACCAGACCGGCCTGAATTTCGGGGGATCGATGAATGCAATGACTCTGTACCTGCTGGAACGCAGCCTGAAAACCATCCATCTACGGGTGGAGCGGATCAATGACAATGCCATGGAACTGGCACATTTCCTGGAAACACATCAGGCTGTTAAGCAGGTCTTCTACCCTGGTCTTCCGGACCATGCAGGACATGAAATTGCTGCACTACAGATGAATGGATTTGGTGGTATGCTATCCTTCGAGGTGAACGATCAGGATGGAATCGCTTTTCAAAAGCGCCTTAAACTTATCAAGCCTTCCATGAGTCTCGGGGGACTCGAGTCCATTTGCTCTTCACCGGCCCATACCTCGCACCGCCACCTTGGGCCCGAAGGTCGCAGAGCTGAGGGGATCTCAGAGGAACTGATAAGGCTTTCGGTGGGTATTGAAGATGTGGAGGATTTGAAGGCTGACCTGGAGCAGGCCCTGAAATAGATGCGTCTAATCTACCAGTGTAACCCCCTGTAACTGTATCTTCTCCAGTTGCCATGCAGGGATCCGGTTTCCCATAACATTCAGATAAGAGAGGTGGGACAGCTCAAACAAAGGGGAGATATCATCCACATCATTGTAGGAGATATCCAGCACCTGCAACACGCTCAGGAAGTAAAGGGAATCAATAAGTCCGATCTGGTTGTTGGAAAGGTAGAGCCTCTCAAGCTGACGGAGTTCGCCAAGTTCGCTTATATCAGTCAGGTTGTTATTGGAAAGATCCACAGCCCTTGCATAATGGCAGGCTGATATACCGTCCAGATCCTCCAGCTCATAATCGGCCATCTCAATCTCCTCCAGGTCTTCCAGCAGGTACATGGGAAAATCCACATTCAGATTTCCATAAACCCTTCGTTTCAATACCGAGAGAAAACTGCGCCTGTCTAAAGCAGAATCTTCATTCATCACCTGTTCTAGTTCCTCTCCGGCCATAAAGTAAGAGTATCCATCGGCACTTTCATCCCATCCAAATTCCTCGGCCAGATCTTCGTCTGTAAGCACAGAACTCAGTACCACATGGTCGGGTTCCAGGTTCTGTACTGTCAGAATATGGGACATGGAATAAAGCGTCTCAAAGTCATCTCCATCATAGGCCTTTTCCAGCTTCTTAAGGTTCCGGCTGAGCCGGTCGGGGTGATAAAGCATGATCAGGCATGAAAATATCTTGTTCACCTTCTCTTCAGTACAGGGGGTGTGTTCATTGACAATCTTCTGAATTGCCCGAAGGGCATCATACTTTTTATCCCTGAACAGCCCTATAATACGTCCCGAAATCAGGCCCAGATTCTCATCCGTGTAGGCCTTTTTCAGGTTGCCGTACAGCTCGCCGATTTCCATAGACCGAAAATATAAAAATAGGCAACAGCTTCTGTCAACTAACCCTGAATTTCTTTTTGTCTTTCCTGGTGATTAATTGAAAAAGCCATTTCCCCGACTGGGCGGAAGGAGGCAATCCCCCACCCGGAAAGAGCCACTGTCCTGCCAGGTAGAAATTATCAAGGCCCTTAATGGTAGAGCTCAGAGTTGTGGTCATATTCTTGCTGGTGGGCAAAAATCCCTCATAGGCACCTCTGTGAACCCCGGTGTAGCGAATGTCTGTCAGCGGGGTGGCTACATCCACCACCTCAATGCTCCCCTTTACATCGGGATAAAGCTTTTCCAGAATCGCTGTGGCATCCAGAGTGATCTTCTCTTTCTCCTTTTGATACTCCTCTTCTTTCATGTCTTCCCAGAGTTCAAAGGGCGAGTCAAAAAGCAACTTCATCACACACTTCCCTTCGGGAGTAATCAGGGGATCGTGGTTGTAATTGCTTACTCCGTATCCATGGGTCAGGACGGTTCTGCCAATGGATTCTCCGGGTGCGATCACCATGTAGGTATGGAACTCACTCTCTATGGTACGATTGATTCCAAAGCTTACCTGGACAATAGACTTAAAGAGGGGCCATTCCGCAAATGCCTTTTCAATCTTTGGAGTAAGATACTTTCCATCCAGCATATCATACATCAGCGCATGCAGATCACAGGCACCTATGATGTAATCGGCATATTTGATCTTTTCCATCATCGGCAGAGACTGCAAATACTCGAGCTGAACAAGTAGAGGAGTCGGTGAGATGTTCAGCGTGTTTACGGCTTGAAAAG